>CALLQC010000144.1 GCA_938015255.1 uncultured Erythrobacter sp. | reverse complement strand
GGTAACGGTAACACCTTCCCGACGATCTACGACACCGGTCGTACGTTCTTTGCGGGTGTGAACTTCCGCTTCTGATCTTTCGGTCAGAACTGAAAAAGTTGAGCCGCGGTCTTCGGACCGCGGCTTTTCTTTTGCCCCATTGAGGCGGAGATAGACCGCATTCGCCGTGACATCCGCAAATGCCATGGCGCGTTTCGGACAAGTGCCTTTTGGCCGATCATTCATGAGCCCGCGCCCCCTGGCCTGATTATTGAGCTTTGTGCCGTGATCCCCCGTGCCATGCGCACATCGAGCGCTCACAAATGCGAGCATCGTTGCTGTCATTGAACGCGCTCCAGCCTATGCTTGGTGCCGGGTGCGCCGGCAAGCGTCCGGCCAGGTACCGTTTCGCTAACCTATCACTTCGCGCCTCGTGTGCTTCGCACAGCGGCAGATACCAGACACAAAAAGCCCGCGCTCTCAGTGGAGAGCGCGGGCTTTTGTCTGCGTTATCTGCGCGTCAGATCAGAGGCCGCCGGGGCCGCAATCGTTGGCCAGATAGTCGAGAACCTTCGTGAACAGCTGCTGCTGGTGGTTGAACATCAGCGTGTTGTAGAAGTGATCGGCATCTTCGAGGGTCACAAACTGACCCTGCTTGCCCGCCGCTTCAAAGGCCTTCTTGTAGTCCTTGAAATGATAATACATCACGCGGCGATCATCCTCCGGGTGGATCATCAGCAGCGGAATGTTGACCTTCTGCACTTCGTCGATCGGGTTGACACCGATCATACCGCGGCGCTGAGACCATGCGTCCAAGGCTTTAAGGTCCGGATCACGCCGGCCCATATATTGCTTCTTCGCGTCTGCCACAGCAGCAACAGCGACAGAACATTGATAGAGCTGCTCGTCACGTGTGAGCGTGTAGAGCGCAGCCTGACCGCCATACGACCAGCCGAAGAAGGCAACGCGATCAGGATCGACCAGACCCTGTTCGATCAGGTATTTCACCCCGTCATCCTTGTCGTCCTGCATGGCGAGACCATGCTGGCCGTAGCCTGCGTCGAAGTGCTTTTGGCCCCAGCCCGTCGCAATGCGCTGTTCCGGGTGGAACACCATATAGCCGGCATTGGCGAACATCTGGCCGATTTCATCATAGCCGACCATGCCATTGACGTGCGGGCCGCCATTGTGGTGCACGATCAGCGGGAATGGCCCTTCGCCCTTCGGGACGGTGATGTAACCCGGAATTTCGAGACCATCACGCGCCTTGTAGCGGAAGTATTTTACGTCAGAGAGCTGTTCCGGGTTGAGCAGCGGGTTGCGGCTGCCGAGCTTCGCCATCTGGCCGTCTTTGACAAGCCAGAACGAGCCCGGATCGCGCGGGCCGCGATTGGTCACAATCATGGTTTTGCCATCAACCGAACGGCTGCTGATAGACACCTGATGTGCATAAGGAATCTGCTGCTCTAGCGCGTCATAAAGCGCCTTTTCGTCAGCATCGAACCATGCCGCTTCCATCTTGGCGCCCGGATAAAGCGCGGCGACCATTTTGTCGTTGCCCGGGATCGAGTGACGACGGATACCCATGATGTCAGCGTCTTCAACCGCAACGAGCTTTTCGCCGACAGTACCGGTGTTGAAGTCAAACTCGTACAGAGCCGCTTTGTCTTCGCCATTGCGATTGTCGATCAGGTAACCAAGGTTCGGATCTTCGGCGCTGAACCCGGCAATCCCGTGGAAGCCGCTCAGGATACGGTACAGATTCTTCGAATCGTTCATGTCCGTTTCCTGGAACTGGGTCCAGGAGCCGTCGCCCGGCTTACGGTAATATTCGCGCAGAACGCCGTCATCACGGTCCAGCACAGAGGTGTAGCGCGGATTGCCTTCGCTATCCCAGCTCTGCACTGTCGGGAATTTCCTGTTGCCGCGCAGTACGAGCGATTTGCCGCCGGTCTTCATGTTGAGCTTGTAATAAGCGCGCGGGCGGAACGCCGCGAACGGATCGACGCCGCTGCGATCGGGAATTGCGTTGCCTTCACCCACGAGAACCATATCCGGCTCGCTTGGCAAAGTGCTGATCAGCTCAAAGCTACCGTCAATCGTGGTGAACTTGTTTTCGTGAATGTTGTAGCCGTAACCAAGATAGTCACGGATATCTTCTTCCGGACCTTTCACCTGTTCGCGGGTGATCTGCCAGGCGGTGCCGAAAATGGTGTCGCTCGTCGCCCAGCCAGCCTGGATGATCTCCATCTTACCGGCGTTCACCCGCCGATACGGCGTGCTCAGATCGTCTGTCTTGTAGATTTCCAGAAGGTATTCACCGTCTCGGCTTTCAACCTTGTGCACGAGGACATGCTTGCCGTCCGGCGAGACTTGCACCGCATTCACAACATCGCGCAGGGCCCAGACATCGACCGGCACTGTGGACTGTGCCTGCGTTTCAGTAGGTGCGGAAACGCTCAGACCCAGAGCAGACACGCCTACCATGGCGGCCATAAGGGGGGCTTTCAAAAGCTTCATGATTACAACTCTTCCAGGTTGGTAATGGATATTTGTTCAATTGAGTCGCCTGGCCTCCCGTCCAGCGGCTCGAACGCTTCGCAATAAACCAAAAAAGCGGCCCCTCGGCAAGTGCGAGAGGCCGCCTTTTTTTGGCTCAAACGAGCGGATTCTCAGCGATCAGAAGCGATAAAGCAGCTGAACGAAGAATTCCCGGCCGTCGAAGTCGTATGGGTTACCGATTGGAGTGTTCGAAATGCCGAACACTTCAGCGGTGTCGATCAGCGGCGGATCGGTGTCGAAGATGTTGGTAACACCTGCGATCACACGAAGATCACCGTTGTCCCAGCGGATCGAAGCGGTGTGCTCGAAATACTCTTCGAGGAAACCGACGTTCCGGCAGAAGACGCCGTCGCCTGCGACAACACCGTCTGGGACGTCGTTGGCGTCACGCGAACCACCACCAAGACAGGTGTCCGCGAAGAAGCCGGTGAACTGACCGTCAGGACCGTAACCGAACGCGTCCGAGAATTCGTCCGCGCCAGCAGGATCCTGCTCCATCGAACCGGTGTAGAAGGTCTGCCACGTGAAGCGGAAGTCTTCCCAGTCGACGAACAGGGTTGCACGGCCGGTCCAGCTCGGGAAGCTTGGCTCACCCGCGAAGTCTGCTTCGGAAGTGTTACCGTTATCGTCCACGAACAGGGTCGAACGTTCGATCAGGTGGTTCGCACGGAACTCAAGAGCAACGTCGAGCTGCTCGCCGCCGATCATGATGTCCTTACCGAAGGTCGCGTTAAGGTCGATACCGCGGACCGATTCCTGGTTCAGGTTGATGAAGCCGGAATTGATCTGACGGATCAGGAAGCGATCAGCTGCGAGATCACTGAACTCGATGCGGTCACAGAACGGGCTGCGATTGCCGTCCGTACGTGTGAAGCAGTCGTTCACGATGAACTGCGAGGTCGGCTCTACGATCGAGTCCTTCAACTTGATGTCGAAATAGTTGAAGTTGAAAGAGAAGTCGAAACCGCTGGCAAAGCTCTCTTCGAAAGCGAAGCCGGTTGTGATCGAACGCGATGTTTCCGGATTGATGTCCAGGCTACCACCGGTGAAGATCTGCGTGCTGGTGAGAGCAATGGTGTTCACACCGGCAGCGTCGATACCGACTGCAGTCGGATCACGGCCTTCACGGATACAGTTGGCAAGGATTGCCGGATCACGCTGGTCACGGTCGGCCTGATAGCCACCCGCGGTTGAGTCGAACGCATCCGCAGGAACGGCGCATGGATCGAATACGTTACCGAAGCCCGACTGGTCCTGCAGGAAGTTTTCACGCAGGTTCGGAGCGCGGAACGACGTACCATAGCTGATCTTGAGAAGCAGCGGAGATACCGGACGCCAGCCGCCTTGCAGCGAGAAGGTGCCGTTCGTGCCGTAGAACTCTTCATCAGTGATACGGCCAGCCGCACGGAAGTTCAGCTCTTCGACAAGCGTTTCGCCAGCGATCAGCGGGATATCGATTTCGCCGTAGAGCTCACGGATCCACTTGGAACCACGGGCACCGCCGTCAGCGAAGAAGCCCCAGAACAGGCCGTTCGATGCGACCGAAGACGGATCGGAGTTGATCGAGTCTTCGCGCCACTCGGCACCGACCACGACGCCAACCGGGCCAGCCGGAAGGTCGAACAGGTCACCGGTGACAAAGCCGCTGATGATGGTTTGTTCGTAAGTCGTGTCAAACGAACGGACGCCAAAGAGGTAGTCGCGCTCAGCCTGGGTTGCGAAGTCGCCGATCACCGAGGTGTAGAGCGACGGGACAAACAGGTTCACCGGAACACAGGTTGCATTCAGCAGAGTTGGATCAGCGAGGCCCGGGTTTGCGAAACCGCCAGTGTCACAGGCACCGCCCGGAAGCAGCGGCGAGGTCGGCTGGCTGTTGTAATCGTCAGCGATACCGTCGCCATTGTTGTCGACTACGCCGTCACCGTCAAAGTCTGCGGTCGGGTCAATACCCAGAGCAACCGCCAGACGGTCTTCACGGATACCGGTACGAATGGAGGACGATTCCGAACGCGAGTAGACACCGGCCAGCTCGAAGGTCCAGCTTGAACCGATGAACGGCAGGTCGCCGCGCACACCAAGCACACCGCGATACTGTTCGATAGTGATGTCGGTGTTGTTCCGGTCACCACGGACAGACGGGATCGGGCGCGTTGCGACCGAACCGATGCTGGGCAGAGCGAAAGCACCGCCAGCGAAGGTGTCGAGACCGTTAAAGGCGTTGTCCTGCAGACGGCAATCGATGCCGTCAGGGTTGGTGTCGATGTTACAAGGGTTGAACTGGTTCGACGCCGGAACCCACGGGAAGAACTGCGGCGTGCCGTTGTTCTCGGTGTTGATGTCTGCGCGGCTGTAAGCAGCCTCGAAGAACGGCGTGATGTTCGCTTCACCCGGGAAGGTGTACTCACCATAGGTGAACACGTTGATGTATTCCTGCTTCGGAGTGAAAACCACATCCTGCTCAACAGCGTTGGTGTTCAGCGCGGTGAAGTCGACATCGCGAATTCCGTCACCGTTGGCGTCAACGGGAGCACCGAAGGCGTTGGTGGATTCGGAGAAGCCGGCAATACCGGTGTTACCTGTGACCGACTGGCCGTTGATGTTGGTCACACCATAGTCTGTCGGATCGATGTAGATGAAGCCCACGCGGGTCGCGGCAGGCTGAATACGGCCAACGAGACCCTGGATCTTACATTCCTGGATCGTCGTCGAAACTGTGCCACCGCTGTCCTGACGAACAAATGCGTCAGAAGCAACGTCGAGAGTGCGGAAGTTACCGTCCTGATCGACTTCGTAGTGTGTGTTACAACCCGAAAGGAAGTCGCGATCGCTGATCAGAACTTCATCAACGCGGCGGAATTCAGCGCCGATGCCGAAAACGGCACGGTCGGTGTTGAAGCCCCAAGCAGCGCTGACTGTGAAGTCATTACCGGCACCAGCTTCGTTCAGGTCGCCGTTGAACTGCAGCTCAAGACCGTCAAAGTCCTTACGCAGAACGGCGTTCACAACGCCGGCAACAGCGTCAGAACCGTAAACCGAAGACGCACCGTCAAGCAGAAGGTCATAACGGTCGACAAGCGAGGCCGGGATGAGGTTGATCGACGGGTTGGAAGGAGCACCTTCCACACCGGCTGGCGCCAGACGGCGACCGTTTACGAGAACCAGCGTACGGTCTGCATCCAGACCGCGAAGGTTGATCGTTTGCGAACCCGGGCCGTTGTCGAGAACGAAGCCCTGGAAGGTCGCATCGATCTGAGTACCGGAAGCGGCTTCCGAACGCTGCAGGATCTGCGCCGGGTCAAATGCACCGATGGCCTGCTGGTTTTCAGTGCTGATCACCTGAAGCGGCGAGATCGACGAATAGGTGTCGCGGACAATACGCGAACCCGTAACGGTGATACGGCCTTCGGTGGCCTGCTGACCGGAAGCGTCGGTTGAAATATCAACCTGCTCTTCGTCTTCGGCCTGCTCTTGACCTTCTTCGCCTTCGTCCTGTGCATAAACAGGACCGGCAGCGACAAGCGCCAAGGCCGATGCTGAGAAGGCGAATGCCTTCACGGAATTACTGTGAAACTTTTTCATGATCACTCCAGTTGCGACAACCGGAACCTTGATTCGCGCCGAAACACCTAAACGCCGCCACGTACCCCTACGTAGTCAGCGAATCCCCTGCTCGTCACGCGACAAAGCCCCTGCGGTGGTGGATTGATGCAATAGCGACCTGTCTATGTCAAAGCACGGCGGGGCGAATACGAAGTTTTCACCTTCGTGTTGCGTTAATCCCACAGAAAGATTCGCTCTCGGAAATTTTTTCCGATTGTGACTTTTCGATAAATACAAAAACCGGTGGCTTGCACGAAACAAACCACCGTTCGCCATTAATCATGCCGTAGGCCGATATAAAATTGCGCTGCTCGGCAAGCCTTATTCAGGCGTCATTTCGAGCTCTCCATCGCCTTCATCGACCTTTAGAACCATCCCGTCTGTCACTGTGCCCTCCAGCAGCATCTCTGCCAGCGGGTCCTGCAAATATCGCTGGACCGCACGCTTTAGCGGCCGCGCGCCGTAAACCGGATCATATCCCACACGGCCAAGCCAGCGGAGCGCTCCGTCGGTAAGATCCAGGGTGATCTTGCGATCGTTCAGCAGTTTTTGCACGCGCTTGACCTGGATCTCGACGATCGGTGCCATGTGTTCCATCGCTAGACGATGGAACAGGATAATCTCGTCCAGCCGGTTGAGGAATTCAGGGCGGAAATGTCCGCGCACCACATCCATCACCTGATCCTCGACATCCTTGACCTTCTGGTCATCGCCAAGATTTGAAAGAAACTGACTGCCGAGGTTCGATGTCAGAATGATCAGCGTGTTCGAGAAATCGACCACCCTGCCCTGCCCGTCGGTCAGACGGCCATCATCGAGCACTTGCAGCAGCACGTTGAAAACGTCGGAATGCGCCTTCTCCACCTCGTCGAACAGCACAACCTGATACGGGCGGCGCCTTACGCTTTCGGTCAGCACCCCGCCTTCGTCATAGCCGACATAGCCCGGAGGGGCGCCGATGAGGCGGGCAACCGAATGCTTCTCCATGAACTCGCTCATGTCGATGCGCACCATTGCGCTGTCATCGTCGAACAGGAAGCCTGCCAGCGCCTTGGTAAGTTCGGTCTTGCCGACACCAGTTGGGCCGAGAAACAGAAAGCTGCCAAGCGGGCGGTTCGGGTCCTGAAGGCCCGCACGCGCGCGGCGCACGGCTTTCGATACCGCGGTGATTGCATCGGACTGACCGATCACACGTTTGCCCAGGATATTTTCCATATCCAGCAGCTTCTCGCGCTCGCCTTCCATCATCTTGTCGATTGGAATTCCGGTCCAGCGGGAGACGACACTGGCGATGTCTTCCTCCGTCACTTCTTCGCGCAGCAGAGCGTTCTCTGTGAGGTTTTCAGCCTCCTCCAGCTTCTTCTCAAGCTCGGGAATGGTGCCGTAGGAAAGCTCGCCCGCCTTGGCGAGATCGCCCTCGCGCTGCGCCTGCTCCAGCTCCAGCCGCGCTGCATCGAGATCTTCCTTGATCTTGCCTTCAGCGTCGATCTTGTCGCGCTCGTTCTGCCAGCGTGTGGTCAGTTCAGATGATTCCTGCTCCAGTTCCGCAAGTTCCTTGCGCAGGTTGGTCAGCCGCTCTTTGGACGCCTCATCATCCTCTTTGGCGAGGGCGCTTTCCTCTATCTTGAGCTGGATGATCCGGCGATCGAGGGCCTCGATTTCCTCCGGCTTCGATTCCACTTCCATACGGATGCGCGATGCAGCCTCGTCCATCAAATCGATCGCTTTGTCTGGCAGGAACCGGTTGGAAATGTAACGGTCAGAAAGGCGCGCAGCCGCCACGATGCTGCCATCGGTAATGCGCACGCCGTGATGCAGCTCGTATTTATCCTTGATGCCGCGCAGGATCGAAATCGTATCCTCAACGCTCGGCTCCTCGATATAGACCGGCTGGAAACGCCGCTGGAGGGCGGGGTCTTTCTCTACATATTTCTGGTATTCATCCAGCGTGGTTGCGCCGATGCAATGCAGCTCTCCGCGTGAGAGAGCCGGTTTGAGCAGGTTTGAGGCATCCATGCTGCCTTCGCTCGCACCAGCCCCGATCAGCGTGTGCATCTCGTCGATGAACAGGATGATATTGCCATCGGCGTTGCGGACCTCATCGAGGATAGATTTGAGACGCTCTTCAAACTCGCCGCGATATTTCGCGCCAGCAATCAGCGCTCCCATATCGAGCGACATGAGCGTGCGACCTTTAAGGCTATCAGGCACGTCGCCATTGGCGATACGCAAAGCCAGTCCTTCGGCAATGGCAGTTTTGCCTGTGCCGGGTTCACCAATGATAGCGGGGTTGTTTTTGGTGCGGCGGGCAAGGATCTGGACCGTGCGGCGAATTTCCTCGTCGCGGCCGATCACAGGGTCGAGCTTCCCGTCACGCGCGGCCTGCGTCAGGTCACGCGCAAACTTTTCCATCGCGTCATAATTGCTTTCCGCGTTCGCGCTGTCAGCTTTTTTGCCGCCGCGCAGGTCTTCGATCGCGGCGTTGAGGCTTTGCGGCGTGATGCTCGCCGCTTTCATGGCGTCACGGGTCGATTCCGGGGACAGGGCGAGTGCTGTCAGCAGCCGTTCGACTGTGACATAGGCATCGCCCGCCTTTTCGGCGAGTTGTTCCGCGCTATCGAGAACGCGCACGGTGTCGTTGTCCAGCCCCGGCGTCTGCTGCGCTCCGCCGCCAGTCACAACCGGGATCTTGCCCAGCCCCGCATCAACCGCGCTCACGGCAAGCGTCGCTTCGCCGCCCGCACGCTGGATCAGCCCGGCGGCCATGCCCTCATCATCTTCGAGCAGTGCCTTCAAAAGGTGCAGCGGCGTGATCCGCTGGTGGTTCATGCGGATCGCAACGGTCTGTGCGCTCTGGAGGAAACCCTTGGCGCGATCGGTGAACTTATCGAGATTCATATCTGTGCCTCATCCAATTACCCACCAAAGGTAGTGTTGCATTTCAGCAACACAAGAGCTGCTGCGCATTTTTGCGCCATGGCAGGTGTATTACTTGACTAGGTGGGTTCGGCAAGCGTCTTTGCAAGACCCGTTTACGCGATGGTCGCAGCGCTTGACCTCGCTGGCTGTGCGGGCGATTGTCCCTGGCTGGAGAGGCAGAGGGATAATCGGGAAATGGGATGGTTGACGCGCGTCGGAATGACGCTTGCCGGGTTGCTTGTGGTGGCCTTTGTCGTGCTTGCGACGTGGGAACCGATCGCTGCGGGCGGCGGCACGCCTCCTCCTGATCGCGCCTACACAGCAGAGATTATCCGCGATGAATACGGCGTACCGAAAATATATGGCAAGACTGACGCCGACGTAGCCTTCGGCGTCGCCATTGCGCAGGCCGAGGACGATTTCTTCACCTTGCAGGATGTGGTTGCCATGTCACGCGGGCGCTACGGCGCGATTGCGGGCGAGGAGGGCGCGACATTCGATTATGTCTATCACCTGCTCGATGCGCGCGGCACGGCGATCAGCGAGTATCCCAAACTGCCCGAAGACACCCGCGCCCTGTTCGAGGCCTATGCCAGCGGGCTCAACCAATACGCCGCTGAAAATCCGGACGAGGTCAAGCTCACCAACCTGTTCCCGGTGCGCGGCGAGGATGTGGCCGCAGGCTTTGTGCTGCGCCAGCCATTCTTCTTTGGTCTCGGCAATGTGATCGCGCCGCTGGTCGCAGGCGACGAATTGCGGCGGGAGTTCGGCCCCGACATTCCCGGCTTCCCGCGTGAGGGTTCGCAGGCAAAAGAACCGGGAACGGAGGATATGGCGGGCCGCTATGATCTCAAAGGCGTGCATCCGCTGCCATGGGGCGAACAGGCCGGTCATCTCGGCTCCAATGCCTGGGCTGTCTCGCCGGAAAAGTCTGGCGGGCCGACCACTCTGATTTCCAATTCCCACCAGCCGCTGCGCGGCGGCGTGGCGTGGTACGAGCTGACCGTGGAGAGTGAGGAAGGGTGGCATTTCACGGGCGCGAACTTCCCCGGATCGCCCTTCCCTTTCCTGGGTCATAACCGCCATCTGGGCTGGACCAACACGGTCAATCGCCCCGACATGGCCGACATTTACAAGCTTGAGATGGATGACAGCGGCAAGCGCTACAGGCTTGATGGTGAATGGCGCGATCTGGAAACGAAAACCGTATTCCTGCCGGTCAAGGCTGGGCCGGTTGTTCTGCCCGTCCCCCGCCGCATCCATCGCAGCGTACACGGCCCTGTGATCGAGAATGACAAGGGATTTTTCGCCATACGCTACGGCGCAATGGGCAAGGTCGATCAGCTTGACGCCTATTACCGCATCAACAAGGCGACAAGCTTTGAAGAATGGGAAAGCCAGATTGCGCGCATGGCGATCCCTTCAACCAATTTTCTCTACGCTGATGAGGCTGGCAATATCGCCTATGTCTATAACGCCGCGATCCCCGACCGGCCAGAAGACGTGAAGGCCAACTGGCGCGGCGTGCTCGACGGGTCGCGATCGGATCTGATCTGGCGCGGCACGGTTGATTATGCCGAAATCCCGAAGGTCGTGAACCCGTCCTCGGGCTGGCTCTACAACGCGAATAACGAGCCTTACACCGCTGCGGGCGCTGCCGACGATATCGATCCGGACAGCGTGTCCCCGATCCTCGGCGTGGAGCGCAAGCAGACCAATCGATCACGCCGCGCTTACAAGCTGCTGTCCGAGGCGAACCTGCTCGACCGCGCCAATCTTGAACGGATCAAATACGACACCGTCTATGAACGCGAAGGCTATGTCGATGACCTGTTCGATGCGCTGGAAACGCTGGAAGCCGAAGGCGAAATCGCAGCGGCGCGCGACCTTTTGCTGAGCTGGGATTTCACCGCCGATAATCAGGGCCGCGCCGATGCGCTCGCGCTGCTTATGATCCGCGATTTCATGTCAGCGGAATACAACAACAAGAATGCGGATGAGAAGCCGGATGTGACCGAATATCTGCGTAAGTCGGTCGCTCATCTCAACGAGCATTTCGGCCGCATCGATCCTCCGATGAGCGATCTGCTCCGCTTGCGTCAGGGGGATGTAGACCTGCCGCTCGATGGCGGGTCAGACACTTTGCGCGCCTCGACCACTTGGGAGGTGCAAGACGATGGACGCCTCAGCCTGGTCCACGGGGACAGCTTCATCCAGTGGGTCGAATGGAATGCAGGAGAACGCGTTTTCTCGCGATCGATCCAGCCCTTTGGCGCGGCGATCACGCGGCCTGACAGTCCGCATCATACAGACCAGATGCAGCTGTTCGTCGATCACAAGCTGAAGCCGGTCTATTTCTGGCGCGAAGATGTGCTCGCCAATGCCAGCCGGCGCTACACCGCTACAAACAGCCGGTAATACAGCTTGCAAGTGGTGCCGCGCGGTAGCAGTGTGGACACCGCAACTGGACCACGTCTGAGAGAGAGAAACCCTCACATGAAACTTCGTTTAGCCACCACCAGCCTGGCCGCGCTCGCTATTGCAATTGCCGCGCCGGTCGCTCCTGCCTTTGCCGACGATCATGTCTCGGCACAGACCCCAACCGGCGACCTCGAAACACTCGTCGCACAGGTCGAAATTCCCTATGAGGAATTCCAGCTCGATAACGGTCTGACCGTGATCGTGCATGAAGACCGTAAGGCCCCCATTGTCGGCGTCGCCGTTTGGTACAATGTCGGCTCGAAAGACGAGCCCGAAGGCAAGACCGGATTTGCCCACCTGTTCGAACATTTGATGTTTAACGGATCGGAAAACGCGCCAGCCGATTACTTCCAGTACCTGCAGGAAATGGGCGCGACCGATTACAACGGCACCACCAATTTTGACCGCACCAATTACTTCCAGACTGTGCCCCGCCCCGCGCTCGAACGTGCGCTGTGGCTGGAAAGCGACCGGATGGGCTATCTGCTGGGTGCGGTAACGCAGGAAAAGCTCGATAATCAGCGCGGCGTTGTCCAGAACGAGAAACGTCAGGGCGATAACCAGCCCGGCGGCCTCGTCTTCTATGAGATCCTCGAAAACATGTTCCCCGAAGGCCATCCCTATGGCCACTCGGTAATCGGGTCGATGGCGGACCTCGACAGCGCCTCCATGGAGGACGTGCAAAACTGGTTCCGCGACAAATACGGTCCCAACAATGCAACCGTGGTGCTCGCCGGCGATATCTCCGCCGAAGAAGCCCGCCCGATGATGGAAAAATGGTTTGGTCCGATCGCACGCGGTCCGGTCAACACTCCTGCCTCCGCTGAGATTCCGGTGCTGACCGAAGACAAACGCTCCGTGATGCGCGATCAGGTTGCCGCCACGACGGTTACGAAATACTGGCCGGCGCCTGGTATCACCAGCGAGGAACTGACTGCACTCAATATCGGCACCAGCATCCTTGGCGGGCTTGCATCGAGCCGCCTTGACGAAGTGCTTGTGCGTGATGAGCAGCTTGCCGTTGGCGTGGGCGCGTTCAATGCGGATTTCCAGCGTGTCGGCATCATGGGCGTCAGCGCGACGCTCAAGCCGGGTGTCGAGCTGGAGACACTCGAAGCACGTCTCGATGAACTGGTCGCCGGCTTCATCGAAACCGGTCCGACCGAGGATGAAGTGAAGCGCGCGGCAACAAGCGCGCTTGCAGGCACAATCCGCGGACTTGAGCAGGTCGGCGGATTTGGCGGCAAAGCGGTGACACTGGCGCGCGGCGAAGTGCTGGCCAGCGATCCGGGTTACTACAAACAGCAGTTCGATACGCTCGCCACCCTTACGCCGGCTGACGTGAAGGCCGCGATGGAGCGCTGGATGACCAGGCCGAGCTTTACTCTTGTCCTGGAGCCGGGCGAACGTGATGCCGATTACGAGGAAGCCGCCAGCGTGGCAGCCGAGGAAGGCAACGCGTCCGAGCGCGACCGGGCAGCTGAGGAAATTACGGTTTCCACTGTGCGTCCGGCCCCGCCGATCGATACGATCGCAGCGCTCGATTTCCCCGATCTGGAACGCACCATGCTCGCCAACGGCATGAAGCTGACCTACGCGCAGCGCGACGCTGTGCCTGCGACCTACGTAACCTTGTCCTTTGACGCGGGCAGCGCGGCTGATCCTTCGGGTAAACGCGGGCTCGAAGACCTGACCATGGCGCTGTTCGACGAAGGCACGGCCGACCTGACTAGTCAGGACATTGCCGAAGAACGCGAAAAACTGGGCCTCACCATCGGCACTGGCGGCGGGTCAGATCGTTCGACCTTTACCCTGTCGGCGCTGTCATCCAATCTCACCCCTTCGCTTGAATTGCTTAGCGATATCGTGCGTGAGCCGGCGTTTAACGAAGCCGATCTGGAGCGCGTGCGCACCCAGACCATCACCGGTATCAAACAGCAGATGAAATCGCCGCAGGGTATCGCGTTCCGCGCAATCGGACCTGAGGTATTCGGCGCTGATCATCCATATGGCGGTGTCTCGTCTGTCCAGAGTGTCGGGTCGATCACCCGCGATGATCTTGTGACCTTCAAGGACACATGGATCCGCCCTGACAATGGCGAAGTGTTCGTCATCTCCGACAAGCCGCTGGACGAGGTTGTTGCTTCGCTCAATGCGGTTTTCGGTGACTGGTCTGCACCCGAAGCCGCCAAGGGCGAAAAAGCGTTTGATCAAACAGCTCAGGCGAGCGCAGGCAACCGGATCATTCTGGTCAACCGCCCGAACTCGCCGCAAAGCTTCATCATCGGCGCGCAGCTTACGCCGCTGGATGCAGGCGCGGATGATTATGTGAACTTCACCAATGCCAACAACTCGCTTGGCGGCAACTTCCTCGCACGGCTCAATATGAACCTGCGCGAGACCAAGGGGTGGAGTTACGGCGTTCGCGGCGGCCCGCAAGCGCGAGAAAACGCGGTCGTCTATGCCATTTCCGGCGGCGTTCAGGCCGACCGGACCGGCGATTCCGTGTCCGAGATGATCCGTGAAGTCAGCGAATTCCTGACAACCAGCGGCGTTACCGACGAAGAATTGGCCCGCAACGTCGCATCCGAGATCGGTGAACTGCCGGGCCGGTTCGAAACCTCGCGCTCGGTACTGGGAGCGATGCAGACAATCGCCAATTACGGGCTTGAAGATGATCACTATGAAGGTCTTGTTGCCAAGTATGAGGCGCAGACCGCCGGCAGTCTGGACGCAGCCGCGAGAGCCGCGCTTGCGACTGAAAACTTCGTCTGGGTGGTCGTTGGCGATGCCGAGCAGGTGCAGAGCCAGCTTGAGGCAACCGGCCTTCCCGTGGAAGTGCGCGAGATGCCTGCCGAAGACTGACGCTACGGCTTACTGAAACCGAAGGGCGGGAGCGCGCATCTGGTGCTTCCGCCCTTCATATTTGCCCTTACGTAAGGGGCATAATCCGGTTGAACAGCACCGACACACGTGTAATTAAACCGGCAGAGACAACGCGGTCCGCTCGCGAAGGGACCGCCCAAGAACACGCAGGAGCTTTTTTCATGTCACTTTCCGGCACTTACAACACCACCGTCAAAAGCCCGATGGGCGATCAGAGCGGCACTTTCACCGTAGTCGACAATGGCGACGGCACTTTCAGCGGCAACATGGCTGGCGGCATGGGCTCAATGGACGTTGAAGAAGGCAAGGTCGATGGCAACACCCTTACCTGGAAAATGAACATGACCGTTCCGATGCCGATGACGCTCGATTGCGAAGCTACCGTCGATGGCGGCACGCTGGCCGGCAACGTCAACGCGGGCGCATTCGGCGCAATGCCGCTGACGGGCGAAAAAACCGCCTAAGTCACATTACTTTCAAGTCAATAAGGGCCGCTGGGGTGTGATGCTCCAGCGGCCCTTTTTTGTGCGATTGCCTTCGATTGTGCCAGTCAGTCAGCGACCGGTTTGGCTTACTCTAACCCGACTTCAGCCATCGCTTCTGCCTGTGCCGCGGCTTTTCTGCCTCCGATTCAGCCTCGCCGGTCAAAGGATCGCATCCGCGTTCAATCTTCAGAAATACCGAATGCGAAAACCCTGGCCCCGCCACCGGCTCCAGTTGCAGAACCTGAAGGGCCTGCTCCCCCGGTCACCGCGAACACAAAGCCGTATTCTCCCTCTTCCAAATCTTGGTCGGGTGTGATTTTGAACACACCGGGCGCCACTTGCTCGTAGCTGAATGCGATCTGGTCCTTATCCATCACTCCGGCCTTAGCTCCAGCGATGTTCAAGCTCCCGATGCGCGCCTCTCGACGGTTTTTCTTCTGCTTCAGTTTCACGAGAGAAAATTCGTTAGGCGATTGCACTGCTGAACCGAAACCGGTCGAAAAGGTCCCAGCATTGTTGCCTTCGGACGAATTCATGTAGGCGTAAAACACTGGCTTCATTTTTGGAGCGCGGTGCTTTGCTTCGCTTCCAGGGATCACAGCTTTCACGCTGGCACTGGCTATGCCACCAGTGATTGCATAGCCTAACAATCCACCGGTCTTGGTTTGCGTGGAAGTCGTAGGGTCGATGCGCAGCATTTGTGGTTCTTCAGACCACTCATCCATCAAATATACGCCGGCATAATGAGGTACCAGTGGATCGGGAGAGCTATCAGAAAGCGCAACAGGCGCGGACGCCTTTTTAACCATCGCAGCGATCACAGAGCTGGAAAGTCCGGCATCTCTGAGAGAAAGAAGCGTATCGACGTCGGTCTGATAATCACCTTCTTCAGTTTCGATCTTCGCGATGACGGCTTCATCGCCAAGACCCGCGTCGATTAATTTGATTACATCGTCGTTCTTCAAAGGCTCAGCCGAGACCGGATTTGACAAAAAGAGCGCCACAACCGCTGTCGTAATTACCCAATGCTTCACTTTTCACTCCTCCAAAACAATCTGTGAGTCAGGGCTATCCTTGTGAAACACGCGGTATGCACGAGCAGATGCGCGCTTACCGGCGCAATAACCACTTTGTTCAGTGAGAGACCCCTCTTTGCTCGCTGCCGCAGTAACTAGCGGCTTCTTCTAAAAAAATTCTTACTGTATTTGAATGACATGAGGCGCAAATTGAGCAAGTCACGCGCCCTAGCCCAGCTTGTCCTTCAGTATCTGGTTGACCACACCCGGATTGGCCTTGCCCTGCATTGCCTTCATCGTCTGGCCGACGAAGAAACCGAACAGCTTGTCTTTGCCGCCCTTGTACTGCTCAACCTTGTCCTGATTGTTCGCGAGGATATCTTCTATCGCTGCTTCGATAGCGCCCGTGTCGCTGACCTGTTTCAGGCCGCGATCATCCGCAATTGTCGCCGGATCGCCGCCTTCTTTCAGCACGATTTCGTAAATTTCTTTCGCCTGACCGCCGGAAATCTCTCCCTTGTCCTGCATGGCCAGGATCGCGGCTTGTGCCTCGGCGGTGGCGTTGGCGGGGTTGGCTTCGTCGCCCAGCCCCTTTGCCACCCCTGGCGCGACCGAAAGCGCCCAGTTTGCGACCTGTGTTGCCACCTCGGCTTCCGCCTTGCCGATCTTTCCGGCTGTGACTGACAGCAGCGTCTCGAAGCGTCCGAATGTTTCGACCTCTGCCGTAAGCTCGCGCGCGTTATAGGGCGTGAGGCCGAGCTCTTTCTCATACCGTGTGCGCTTGGCATCGGGCAGTTCGGGCAGGCTCGCCCGGCAGGCCGCGAGAAAATCGTCCTCCAGTTCCAGCGGCAGCAGATCGGGATCCGGGAAGTACCGATAATCGTGCGCGTCTTCCTTTGACCGCATTGTGCGTGTTGTGCCGGTCGCTACGTCGAAGAGCCGCGTTTCCTGATCCACGGTCCCGCCGCCCTCGATCACATCGACCTGACGGTTCGCCTCGTATTCGATGACCTGCATCACAAACCGAACCGAGTTCACGTTCTTGGTCTCCGTGCGCGTGCCCAACTCCTCCCCCGGACGGCGCACCGAAACGTTCACGTCTGCGCGCATGGAGCCTTCCTCCATATTGCCATCGCACGAACCCACATAGCGCAGGATGCTGCGCAGTTTACGGACATAGGCGCCTGCCTCTGCCGGAGAGGTCATATCGGGCTTTGAGACAATCTCCATCAGAGCAACGCCGCTGCGGTTGAGATCGACATAAGACATGGTCGGGTGCTGATCGTGCATCAGCTTGCCCGCATCCTGTTCGACATGGATCCGCTCAATGCCGATGACCTTGTCTTCCGGAATTCCCGACTTTTCGTCCGCTTCGATCAGCAGCTGTCCCTCACCCACGAGCGGGTGGTAAAGCTGGCTGATCTGGTAGCCCTGCGGCAGATCGGCGTAAAAATAGTTCTTGCGGTCAAAGCGCGACCATTTGTTGATTTCTGCTTCAATCGCCATGCCGGTGCGGACCGCCTGCCGGATACATTCGCGATTGGGCACGGGCAGCATTCCGGGCATTGCCGCATCGACAAGGCTGACCTGCGAGTTCGGTTCTGCGCCAAAGGTGGTCGATGCGCCCGAAAAGAGCTTGGAATTGGAGGTCACCTGCGCGTGCACCTCCAGGCCGATAACGACCTCCCATTCACCGGTTGCGCCCTGAATACGGTAATTACTCATCGTCATGCTTCTCTTCGTCAGAAATCAGTTTGCCGCTGCTGTCAAAGCGCGCCTCACCATGATCGATCGTCTTCGATAGATACATTACCACACCTCCAAGGATGACAAACGCAACCAGAAAGATTGTGGCAAACAGCATGGAAATGGGCGCTTTCGAATGCAGGGTGGCAGTTCATCACCGCATGTAGCGCCGCAAACCCGTGCGGACAATCATTAGTCGGCGCTTTTGATATGGCCGATTTGCCGCTTGATCGCTGTGATGGGAGCCCGCAAGGCAATTGCGATGGGACTTGATCTTCAAACTCTGCGATTCGTGCTTGAATGCTGGCATGATGGCGCGGATTTTGGTGAGGCGGCTACGCTGGGGCGGCAACATCTCAATGTCGATCGCGCCGAGTTTGCAAAAGAGGCCGCGCGCTACGGACTGGCTGCCGATCGCGAAGCGGTCATGCGCGCCTATGCCGATCATCCTTACGCCGATGGATTGCTGCATCTGCTGGGCGCGGGCGAACCTGCCTCTATCGATGCGGCGTCATTCGAAGGGGCCAGCCACATCGCCGATATGAACCGGCCGGTGCCGGGCGAGTTGAGAGGGCGGTTCTCGCTGTTGATCGATGGCGGCACGATCGAACATATATTCGATTTCCGCCAGGCCGCGATCAATGTTGGCGCAATGTTGAAAGTGGGCGGCACATTCATTTCGATCAATGGTGCCAACAATTTCATGGGGCACGGATTTTATCAGTTCAGCCCAGAGCTGCTCTACCGCGTCTTCGCCCCGGAAAACGGCTTTGCGGTCGAGACGATGGTGCTCACCGAAGCCAACGCTGATGCGCGCTGGTTTGACGTGGCCGATCCGGCAACGATTGGCGGCCGGGTAGAGCTCGTAAACAATGCGCGCACCTATCTGATGATGCGGGCCCGCAAGATCGCCGAGGTGGAGATGTTCACCGCCATGCCGCAGCAATCCGATTACGCGCAAACCGCGTGGGACAGCACCGAAGCGAGCGACCTTTCCTTCCTGCGCAAACCGCGCTGGCAGCAATTGGTGGAAGATCACGCACCGCGTCCGGCGCGCCAGCTATTGCGGCGTCTCAGTCAGGCCGCGCGTCCGCATTATCGCGCCTCGGGACTGACCCCGCGCCCGCGTTTCGATTGAGGGGTACGGCCCCGGTCAGGCCATTCGCTGCCCAATCGCCTCCAGCCGGAACCGCGCCGCGTGCTGCCAGGTGTGCGCGCCGGCGCTTTTTCGGGCGGCAGCGGAAAGTCCGGCACGCCAGCCATGATCCTGCATTGATCTGATCGCCGCGATCAGGCCTTCGCGGTCATGCGGATCGACAATCGCTCCGTTCACACCGTGCTCGACCAGCCGCGCACTTCCCATCGAAGAGGTGATGATCGGCACGCCGTTGCCAGCCGCCTCGTAACAGACAAGCGGCGCGCCTTCTTCGAGCGTCGGGAACAGCAGGACATCGGCGGCGGCATAGTGGCGCGCGATATCGGGGGTGTAGTCATGATGCTCGACACGGCCTGCCGAAAGGTATCTGGCCAGGATCGGCTTGCAATCGCGGTCAACCTCGCCAACCAGCAAGAACTTGCCGGGCACTTGTGCTGCCTCCCATGCTTCAAGCGCCAGATGCACGCCTTTGCGGATTGAAAGCTGCCCTACAAACAGCGCGGTGAGCTGCTCTTTCCCAGCCGATTCCGACCTCGCATCGGGTGCAAACCGGTCAGGATCCCAGCCAAAGCCTGCCTGAATGATCCGGTCTTGCGCTATGCCGATCTCTGCCAGCGAGCTATCGACACCGGAGCTGGGGGAAATGATGTAATCACACAGTTCCAGCTCCTCGCGCTCGCTCGCAATGGCCGCGTCCGTGATTGCTAGCTGCGCAGGGAGCCCGCAGCGTTCAGCTTCGGTATTGACGATACGGCGGGCGGTTGCCTGATGGGTGTTGACCATCTCGCGGAAAATCACCGCGCCCGCTTGCTTCGCTGCGTGCACAAAATCCGGTGAGGCTCCAAACCACAGGTGCAACGCCGAAGGTTTGCCAGCGCGGCGGATAATCTCCAGCGCCCGCTGCTCGGCACGGCGGTGGATCCACGGAAACAGACCGAGACGAGAAATCACGCGGTAAGGGACCTGCATGCGCACAGTAGCTTCAAATTGGACCGCCGGATCGGGCTCTGCCAAAGCCCAGCCTGCAAGGAAATGCAGGCCAGCATCAGCCTGTGCCATCCCGGCTGCCAGCCTCATCGCAGTGTAGGCCGGGCCGCGTCCGGTATAAACGCCGGGATAAAGGGTCAGCACGCGCCGGCTTTGCGGATCAGCGCGAGCTTCATTTCGGGATATCGCCCGCGTTGCTCCGGCCCGCCAAGCTCCGCTTTTGTCCGGCGCAACAAGGCCGCGCCAAGCTGTTTGAGTGAACGCGAACCGTTGTCGATGCGGTCCACCCGTGTGGGATAATCGGGCGCGGCGTTGCGGCGCGTATTGGTAAGCCGCCGGTGCGCGGCCAGCCATTCGCTATCAAAGGTCAGCACCGATTCAATCTGCGCGGCCCGTTGCTCCCAATCGCTTTGCGCCAGCGCCCCCGTCTGCGAAAATGCGCCGGTGCGAATGAAGCGATCCAGCAGGATATCGGTGCGCGGCACCGCCGGAAGGCTGGTTTCATAAGCTTCGGGTTGCCAGTCGAGATCCTCGATCACGTACAGCCCGCCCGGCTTCAGCAAATCGAACAGCGTAAGAAAGGTCAGCTGCTGGTGATAGGACGCATGCGAACCGTCATCGACGATCAGATCAAACTGCATGTCCAGATCGGCGACGCGGGCAAGCTGATCGCGGTCACCGCAATCCGCGCGCACGAATTTGAACCAGTCATTCTCGAAGGCGGAACAGTCTGAGATATCGACGCCCACAATCTGCGCCCTGGGGAAGAAATCGTGCCACATCGCGGCCGATGGAACATTCGTGACGTTCCTATCGGCGGTGCCGCCAGAAACCTCTGGTCCGCCGCGCGAGAGACCGACTTCGCAGATTGCTG
>CALLQC010000143.1 GCA_938015255.1 uncultured Erythrobacter sp. | reverse complement strand
CATCGGGGTGAATGCCGGATCGCTCGAAAAGGATCTGCTTGAGAAATACGGTGAACCCTGCCCCGAAGCGCTGATCGAAAGCGCGATGGATCACATCAAGCTGCTGCAGGATCACGACTTCCATGAGTTCAAGGTTGCGGTGAAGGCCAGCGACGTGTTCCTCGCAGTCGCCGCCTATCATGGGCTGGCCGAAGCGGTCGACTGCCCGCTGCATCTGGGCATCACCGAGGCAGGCGGGCTGATCGGCGGGACGGTAAAGTCCTCTATCGGCATGGGCTCGCTGCTGTGGGCCGGCATCGGGGACACGATCCGTGTCTCGCTCTCTGCGGAGCCAGAGGAAGAGGTGAAGGTTGGCTACGAGATGCTGAAAGCGCTCGGGCTGCGCACGCGCGGTGTCCGCGTCGTTTCCTGCCCCAGCTGTTCGCGGCAGGGTTTCGATGTGATCCGGACAGTGGAAACGCTGGAAAAGCGGCTGGAGCACATCAAGACGCCGATGAGCCTTTCGGTCCTTGGCTGCGTGGTCAACGGTCCGGGCGAAGCGCGCGAGACCGATATCGGTCTGACCGGTGGCGGATCGGGCAAGCACATGGTCTACCTCTCCGGCGTGAAAGCGCACACGATTGAGGACGAAGACATGCTCGACCACATCGTTCGGCTGGTCGAGGAGAAGGCGGCGAAGATCGAGGCGGGCGAGGAAACTGCATTCGATCCGCACGCGGCAGAAGCCGCTGAATGATCCGCAATGGATTAGCCATCGCAGCGGCGCTTCTCCTGTCGCTCGCAATCGTCGGCGGCGACTGGTTCGTCAACCACCGCGCGCCGCATCACGATTACCCCGAGGCGGAGAGTTACCTCGTTTCCGATGATGCGATGGGTGATGTGGATGCAGCGCTCGCGCGCGCTGGTGAAAACGGCAGACGTGTCTTGCTCGTGATGGGCGCAAACTGGTGCCATGACAGCCGCGCGCTTGCAGGCTGGCTAGAGAGCGAACGCATCGCGCCGCTGGTGGCCGAAGAGTACGAGCTGGTGTTCGTCAATGTCGGAATGCCCCAGCGCGGCGACGGCCACAATCTCGGCATCGCGCGGCGCTTTGGCGTTGAAGACCTGCCCGGCACGCCCAATTTGCTGGTCCTGACGCCGGAAGGCGAGCTGGTGAACGGCGATACCGCGACCACATGGCGCGACGCCTCGACGCGGGGCGAGGAGGCAATCTTCGACGAGCTGAAGCAGCTGGCCAGCAAGGGGAATTGAGCCCTGCTCCACGTCGTTCACCATGCCGATTACATGGCGCCGCGCCCGGAACGCGGCACGTTCAAGTTCGACAAATACTACCTCGTCATGGAAGCGCTGAGGCAAAGCGGCGCGGCAATCACCGAGCATGCGCCCGAGCCCATGCAGCGCGAATGGCTGGAGGCGGTGCATGATCCCGCCTATGTCGATGAAGTGTTCCGCGCCGAAGTCCCGCGCGAGAAGGAACGCCGCATCGGCTTTCCTGTCACGCATCACATCCGCGACCGCGTGCGCCATACGAATGGCGGCACCTGGCTCGCGGCACGGCTGGCGATGCAGCACGGCTATGCAGCGAACAGCGCGGCGGGAAGTCACCACGCGCTTGGTCATACTGGCGCAGGTTATTGCGTGTTCAACGACCTCGCCGTCGCCGCCAACAGGCTGATTGCAGAAGGCTGTGCCAGCCGCATCCTGATCGTCGATCTCGATGTGCATCAGGGCGATGGCACTGCAAGCCTCATGGCGGGCCGCGAGGATGTATTCACGCTGTCGCTGCACGCGGAAAAGAACTTCCCCGTACGAAAAGCGCGTTCATCGCTCGATATCGGCTTGCCAGACGGGATAGGCGACGATGATTATCTCGATATTCTGGATAAGCATCTGCCTTCTGTCCTCAGCGACTTTTCACCCGATCTTGTTCTGTATCAGGCGGGTGTCGATCCGCATGTTGACGACAAGCTCGGGCGGCTCGCATTGTCCGATGCAGGACTCGAAATGCGCGACCGGTACGTTGTGAAGGCGGCCCGTGCGTGCCAGCTGCCAATCGCTTCCGCTCTCGGCGGCGGGTATGGCGATGACCAGCGCGAGGTCGCCGCGCGCCACGCCCGCTCGATGTTGGCAATGGCAAATGAAAATAACCCGTTTCATATTAAAACTTAAAATGATATGAGCACAAGCCTGACCCCGACCCGATCCTTGCTGGAGCATCCCGATGTCCAATTTTGAAACCGACTACCTCATTGTTGGCGCTGGTGCCGTTGGGTTGGCTTTTGCCGATACGCTGATGGATGAAGATCCTGATTGCCATATCACCATCGTCGATAAGCATGCGCGGCCCGGCGGACACTGGAACGATGCCTATCCGTTCGTCGCCCTGCACCAGCCGAGCGCGACCTATGGCGTAAATTCGATGGAGATGTGTCCGGACCGGGTGGACGAGCATGGGCACAATGCAGGCATGTACCCGCTCGCCAAACATGCCGAAATCCTGTCCTATTACAGCAAGCTGATGAGCGAACGGATGATCCCTTCGGGCCGCGTCTCCTATCATCCGCTGACTGAATACAAAGACGGCGAGGCCGGTGTTCACCGCATTCGCGGCATACTGTCCGGAGAAGAACAGACGGTCCATGTCCGCCGAAAGCTCGTCGACGGGACCTATTTCAAGACCTCGGTCCCTTCGACGCACAAGCCGGCTTTCGAAATCGCGGACGGTGCGCGCTTTACCACTCCGGGCGACCTGCCCGCTCTCTGGAAAGAGGCGGATAATCTTCCCGGCCACTACATCATACTCGGCGCGGGCAAGACTGCGATGGATACCGGCGTGTGGCTGCTGGAAATGGGCGTGGCGCCTGAAAAGATCGGTTGGGTGCGCCCGCGTGACAGCTGGATGTTCAACCGCAAACTGCTCCAGCCCGCTTACCACCGTATCGAGGGGCTGATCCAGTTCCAGATGGACCTGGTCGAATGCGCCGCCTCATCGGAAAGCGGCGATGAAATGCTGGCCAAGCTGGGTGAGCGCGGCACGATGCTGCGGCTCGACGAGGATGTGACGCCCAAGATGTTCCACTTCGCAGTGATATCCGAAGGCGAGGTTGAGCTGCTGCGCCAGATCGAGACCGTCTATCGCCAGGGCCGCGTGACGAAGATCGAGCCGGGCAAGATGCACTTCCGAGATGAGACAGTGGAAGTGCCAGAGAACACGCTCTTCATCGATTGCACCGCCACTGCTGTACCGTTCGAGGCGCGCGAGAATGTTCGGCCCTTTTTCGAAGGTGACACGATCACGCTGCAGCTCGCGCAGACACCCTTCGTGCCATACAGCGCGGCGCTCGCAGCCTTTATCGAGGCGAATTTCGAAACCGACGCGGAGAAAAACAACCTTCTCCCGCCCGCCCCGCTGACCGATACGACGGACACCTATCCTTACGCGGTCATGTCCAATCTGATGAGCACAGCCATCCTTTCCAACAACGAAAAGACCAATGCCTTCAACGCGAAAAGCCGCCTTCATCCGACAGGACCGGCCATTGCGCGTTTGATCGCAGAGGGAAGCCCGAAGCTGGCTGAACTCGGGAAAGTCGGCCCCAGGATCCAGGGGCTAATGCCGCAGGTCGTGCAGCTCGGCATGAAGGCCAAGGCGATCCACGAGGCGGGCTAGAAATTGTCGATTGCCTATTCACGGGAACGTTAGAATTGGGCTAGTATTGTATTCAATATGAACCGGCGCGATCTGTTGAAGACATCCGTAATTGCTGGCGCGGCGCTAACGCTGCCCGGCAAACTCGCCGCTGCGCCGCAAAAGGGCAGCGAACGGGACAGGAAACTGTTCGCGCTCGCCAAACGAGAGCTGGACCGGGCAGGCGATGTCATCTGGAAGAAAGACATTGTCGGGATTGCCGATTTCGGCGTGCACTCGGCCGAGCGCCGGTTTCATTTCGTCAATCTCGACCGCGAAGAAGTGCAGAGCTTCCATGTCAGTCACGGCACCGGATCAGATCCGGAGCATGATGGCTGGCTCAACAACTATTCCAATGTCGAAGGCTCCAACGCGACGAGCAAGGGCGCCTATATCACGTGGGAATGGTATGTCGGGCGCTATGGCACATCGGTGCGGCTGGGCGGGCTCGATTCCACCAACGAGGCTGCGCTGCGCCGCTATATCGTGATGCACCGCGCGCAATATGCCGAGAAGTCGCATATCGAGCGCTGGGGCCGCCTTGGCCGCTCCAATGGCTGCTTTGCCATGGGCGAGGAGGAGTTTCGCGTGGCCTTGCTGACACTGTCTGGCGGCCGTCTGCTCTACGCCGACAGCCTGAACTGGTCGGATGGTTCGATGGAGCTGCTTCAGCCGGATGATCCCAACGCGACGCAGCGCTACGCGCCGGGGACGTTTTAACCCCCAGCCCGCGGATCGTCTTCGATTACGATCACCTCGTCATCGATGACATTGCTGCGATCCTTGACGCGCGGCTTGTCGAGGCTGGCAAGCACCGGCGCATCGCGGCCATATATATCGTTGAACTGCTGCATTTCGCCATCGACGTTCGTCGCGAGCGTGAAATAAGTGATGTAGGCGGGCAGCCTGCGGTCCTGCTCCAGCATCACTTTGGTGTATTCGCCCGAGGTTGCGATCTCGACCGCCTCTTCCTTGCTCGCGCCCCTGCCCAGGATTGCGACCATCATCGCAACTTCGAGCGCGTTTTCCGTTCGAATGCAGCCATGCGACAGCGCACGGTTCTCGTTCGCGAAAAGGTGCCGCGAAGGCGTGTCGTGGAAAAAGATTGCATGCGGGTTCGGCATTTCAAGCTTCATCCGGCCCAGCGAATTTCCCGGACCCGGCTGCTGCACAACCGAGATCCAGCCATTCGCGCCTTTGGTCGCCTTGTAACCGTTGCGCTTCGCCCAGGCGGGGTTGTTGAGGACTTTCTGGCCCAGCCCCTCGCCCTTCACGATTGACTGCGGCACCGTCCAGGTAGGGTTGAACACCACGCCGGACACCTCCTCGGCCAATTGCGGCGTTGCGGTGCGGCCCGGCTTGCCGACGATGGTGCGGTAGGATTTGATGATCTTGTCGCCCACCGTCACGCGCAGCTGATATTCGGGCACGTTGGTGATGAGGTATTTGCTGCCAAGATCACGCGCCAGCCAGCGCCAGCGATCCATATTGGCGCGGATCAGCTTGCGTTTCGCCACATTGCTTTCGGGCGTGCCGGCCAGAGCTTCCCTCAGCTTTGCATAATCGTGATGTGTGGGATTGAGCTGCATCAGCGTCCCGGCAACCTTGCCGGTCGCAAGCGCCTCTGTCAGCAGGTCTCCGGTGCGGAAAGTGTCACGATCGGGGTCGACCACGAACCACTGTTCGCGCGCGTCCATGGGCGTGCGGCCATCGCGCAGATCCTCAACCAGCCATACGAAATTGCGCGATGCCAGCTCGTTCAGCTCGTCAGAAGGGCCAGAGGCAAGCGACACGGTGAGCGCCTGAAGATCATAGTCGGCAGGGTCCAGCCCCTCCGCTCCGATCCCCTGAATAACCGAGATCAACTCTTTGACATTCTCTGGCGACCATTGCTGGACCAGCGGCCCCGGCGGATCGAGATCGCCCTGCACCACAGGGTCGGAAACCATTGACGGGAAAGCCTCATCGAAACTTGCGTCCGTCTGGACCCGTTCATCGCCGGTTGCCTGCCCATCTTGGGCGACAGCCCCGCCCGCTGCCAATGCAGCCATTGCCCCGCCGCACATAAACCTGCCGACCCATTTGCGCATATTCGCCTCTGCAATCCCGTTTTTGCCGCGCGAGGTGCACGGCGTGCCTTCAATATGGTTGATATACCCCTGCTTCACCACCTCTATCAACCGGGCACGCTTTCGCTGTGATGAATTCCCACATCCATCGACGAACCGTTCGTGACGCGGGCCAAACCATATTCTAGAGGATTGGCAGCCATGCAAAGCTCTCCCACCTCGCTCAGCCGCCTGCTGCCATACGCCGCCGCTGCGCTGGGCGTGGCGTTCCTGTCGCTTATGGACGCGTT
>CALLQC010000142.1 GCA_938015255.1 uncultured Erythrobacter sp. | reverse complement strand
GGCGGCATCAAGCTGCATTCCGCTTGCATCGAGGCCAGCGCCCGGCTGCACCAGCGTGCCGATGGCAAGGCCAAGCCACACTGCGATTTGTCCCGTCACGACGAACAGCAAAAGCGCCCGCCAGCCGACGCTGCCCAGTTTCTTAAGATCACCAATACTCGCAACACCGGCGACAAGGCTGAAGAAGATCAGCGGAACGACCAGCATTTTGATAAAGGCGATGAAGATATCGCCGATGATCTTGATGCTCGCAGCCCCCGGCCCCCAGATATAGCCGACGATAATGCCAAGGATCAGCGCGCCGATCACACGCTGCCAGAGTGGGATTGCAAACCAGGCTTTCATGATTGGGCTTTCATTATCGTCGATCCCCGAATTCTTATGTGTTGAGCGCAAGCGCCCCCAGCGCAGCTCGTGTGTAGATACGCGCTAGCGTATCCAGATCAGGCATGGCTACCGCCTCATCACGCTTGTGCATAGTGGCGTTGCACAGGCCGAACTCGATCACCGGGCACACAGCACGCAGGAATCGCGCATCGGACGTGCCGCCGCTGGTCGATGCTTCGGGTTCAATACCGGTTTCGGCTTTCACCGCCTCGGCCAGCATGTTGGAAAATGCACCGGGTTCGGTCAAAAAGGGTTCGCCGCTG
Source organism: uncultured Erythrobacter sp. (assembly GCA_938015255.1). GTDB lineage: Bacteria > Pseudomonadota > Alphaproteobacteria > Sphingomonadales > Sphingomonadaceae > Erythrobacter. The sequence continues at coordinate 4,817 of CALLQC010000142.1, read as the reverse complement.
ATCACAGGCCGCGCGGTGCCGCCGTGCTTTTCGGCAATATCGCGCACCATCTGCGAAAGCGACGCGCCCGAATGCGTGTCGTTGAAGCGGATGGAGATGCGCGCAGTCGCCTTTGCCGGGATCACGTTATGCGCCTTGTTCGGCACGTTGAATTCGGTGATTTCGAGATTGCTGGGCTGGAACCAGTCCGTGCCCTCATCAAGCTGCAAGGCATCCAGTTCAGCCAGAATAGCGACCATTTTTGGCATCGGATTGTCGGCCAGATGCGGATAGGCGACATGCCCCTGCGTGCCCTCCACCTCCAGCCAGATATTGACCGAACCGCGCCGCCCGATCTTCATCATGTCGCCAAGCCGGTTGACTGATGTGGGTTCCCCGACAAGGCAGAGATCTGGCTGGATGCCTTCTTCGTTCATGGTATCGATCAATGCGCGGGTGCCGTGCAGAGCAGGGCCTTCCTCATCGCCGGTGATGATGAAGCTGATTGTGCCTGCATCTTGCGGCACATCCTCTACGGCTGCGACCATGCAGGCGATGGCACCCTTCATATCGACCGCGCCGCGCCCGTAAAGCAGCTCGCCGCGCTCCTCCGGTATGAAGGGGTCGCTTGTCCAGCCTTCTCCCGGCGGCACCACGTCCAGATGGCCGGCAAAGGCGAAGTGATTTGATCCCTCCGGCCCTTTCCGGATGGCAAAGAGGTTCTCGACGGCTTCTTCGTCGGTGCCCGCCTCGCCGTCACCCCGCTTGAAACGGTGCACAGCAAAGCCGAGCGGGACCAGCATAGCCTCCATCGCATCGAACACCGCGCCGGTGGCCGGCGTGACGCTATGGGCGGAGATCAGGCGCTTTGCATAATCGAGGGCAGTGCTCATCGTGTCGGCTCCGGCAGCGGTCCTGGGGCAAAGGCGCTTTCCAGCAAATCGGCAATGCGCAGACCCGCCTGCTGCACGCGGCGTTTGGCTATCGGGACGCCGCGCTCGATGTCTTCCTGGGTCAATGCAGTCTTTTCAGGGAGCGGCGCCGCGCACACATCCTGCGTGTCAAAGGCGGTGGGATACACGAAGCTGCGGCTGATTTCCCAGCTCTCTCGCCCCCAATCGGCAGGCTCGCCGCCTGAAAGCTGCGCGCGCTCTGCCGTGCTGTATCGGCGCACCACCGGATCAGCCGGATCGCTGATCGCGCGCTCGGCCAGCGGTCCATCCCAGATCCAGTGCAGGTTGAGGCTGGGGACGATGCCATAATCCGTCTCGCGATCATTGCCGCCGCGATCATCCCTGTCTCCGGAATGCAGAGGCATGTGAATGTCGCCTGCGAAATGCACCATAAATGCCAGCGCTTCCAGCCGGATGTGATCGGGCAGACTTTCGTCAGCAAGGATGCGGTGATTGCGCTCGATCTGGGCGGTGACGCAGTTCCCGCCTGAACAGTTCGCGCGCGGATTGTAGGCCTCGCAAATCGGCGTCGTGCGGTAATGCCACGCCGCCGTGTAGCCCCAGCGCCAGCGCGTCCGCCGCACGCAGTCAGGCCACACGCTCGCATCCTGAATGGTCGCCAGATCGCATTCGGGCGTGCCAAGCAAGTGCTCTGAGCGCATCAGGCGGCGGATCTTCGCGCGCGTCTGCGGGGAGACGTTCTGCTCTGCGATAGACCCGGTTTTCTGGTGAGCATAGAAGCCCCAGGCGAGAGCTGGCGACGGAACCAGCAGCGCAAACAGCGCCAGCAGGCCTATTGCGATCCCACCGTGTCGTATTGCTCGATTACCCATTGTTCGTCCTCTGCAGCGGCGATCCATTCCTGAGTCCACGCATGTTCCCAAATCGCCTGCATATAACTTTGCGCAAAGCCCGGTACTCCGATGCCGTATGTGATGAAACGGGAAACGACGGGGGCGAAGAAGATATCCGCCGCGCCGTATGTCCCGAACAGGAAAGGGCCCGCGCTGCCATGGCGCGCGCGGGCTTCTGCCCAGAGCTGCAGGATCCGGACGATATCGCCGCGCGTGGCATCGGATACGTTCTCCAACGGCACGCGGCGACGCACGTTCATCGGCATTTCCTGTCGCAGCGAGGCATAGGACGAGTGCATTTCCGCCACCATCGCCCGCGCCATGCCGCGTGCCGCATCGTCCTTTGGCCAGAACCTGTCGCGGCCCACCTTGTCAGCGAGGTAATCGAGTATGGCGAGGCTATCCCAGATGACTGCATCATCATCCCACAGGATCGGCACCTTGCCGTGGCTCGGCGCCATTTCGCCCATTTCCTGTTTGGCCTTTTCCCACTGCTCACCCAGGAGCGGGACGATGATCTCCTCAAAGTTCAGGCCTGATTGCTTCGCCGCGAGCCAGCCGCGCATCGACCAGCTTGAGTAGTTCTTGTTACCGATGATCAGTTTCATGCGATTTCCATCCCACCGTTCGCCTTTGGGCCGCTGTAGTCGTTCATCTTGGCGCTGTCGACGCTGAATGGTGGAACGGGTGGAACACAGTTCAGGGAATGTTTCCTCGCCCGCCTCCAGCCGCGCCAGAACGTGCGCGAGAAAGGCAGCGGGGTCTTTGCGGGCGGCGGCTTGGTCGGTCATGCGAAGCGTGGTGGCAGAACGCACCGGAGTAGGAAAATGTGGCGCACCACGCGGCAAAGGCGCTATAGGCGCAGCATGAACTTACCCCCCTTTCACCTCGCCTTTCCTGTTGACGATCTGGCGCAGGCGCGCGCCTTTTACGGCGATCTTCTGGGATGCCGCGAAGGGCGCAGCTCGGACGAATGGATCGACTTCGACTTTCACGGCCACCAGATCGTCGCGCATCTAATGCCGGGCAGAGCCGGGGACGCAGCGAGCAACCATGTCGACGGCCACGGCGTGCCGGTCCCGCATTTCGGGCTGGTGCTGGGGATGGAGGACTGGGAGGCGCTGGCCGAAAAGCTGAAAGCGGCAGGCACCGATTTCGTGATGGAGCCCACCATCCGCTTCCGCAACCGCCCCGGCGAACAGGCAACAATGTTCCTGCGCGACCCATCAGGCAACGCGCTGGAGTTCAAGGCGTTCAAGGATGTGGGGCAGCTGTTTGCGAGTTAGGGTGTGAAGCTGCGTGTCGGCTTTCGAGCCTTACGTCCGATATGGCTGCTAATTAATCAGCTTTTCAAAGCGGAGGCAGTTGACCCTAGTTAGCCATGTCGCGAAACGGATATTAACTCATTCGCATTTGGCGAGCGTACATGCTTGCTCATCTCCAGCTTCACATTGCTGTTGGTAATACTCGATGATATCTGCTGGGCATCTCGAAGAAACGGCTCCTTGGATTTCTGTCTCATCGTTGGAAGCACTTCGTGATGGTGAGCGACTTGCCCTCTCGCCTACATCGCTTATTGTTAGAGGCAGTTCCTTTGGCGATGCAACTACTTCTGGGATCGGCCCGGCAGAACGTGAGGTCGTCTCGGAGGCAACCGGAGGTGTAGCGGCAATAAGTTCCTCAATCCCGCTCACTTCTCTGGTCAGAGCCCTATCGCCCTCGGCATTCTCCTTTTTATCTGTCAGAGCATGCCATCCCAGAGCGCCGAGTGCGATGATGAGCAACATTCTGTAGGTGCTGGGTCCGGCAAGGAAAGAGTTTGACGAGCTACCACGTAAATTGCCTTTGCGGTCATAATGATAACGCCTCTTACCCATCTAAGTTCTCGCGATTTGGGAACCCCTTATCTTTGCCAAGTGTCCATAAAGCCACATCAATTGTGTGAATGCTCTCTCCCGTTTTCTTTTGGAGGTAGTGCACCAAATCGTTCACGCTTGGAAAGCCGCACAGTTCAGCGGCACGAGCCAGCCAAATGTCAGGCTTAGCCACATCTGCCAACCCGATGTTCTTCGCCAAATGAAATTTAGTTATCCTGCCTATACCCGGCAACTCTTCGAGGACGTCTATTCCATCTCGACGCATTCGCCGCTTAAAGGACTTGAAGCCTTCACGATGAAGTATCTTAGCACCGTCAACCACATTCTGTGCCTTCCGCCTATTTGCTATGACTTTTAGCGGCGCATCGATGGATGTCATTGTCGCAACTTCTTCGATCTCAAACTTTCGAAATGCCTGCTTGAGATCGGAGAACTTCGATTGGACAGTAACTGCCTTGAAGCCGCTCGCGTAGACGACAAAGCAATACTCTCGGAAGAACTTCTTGCTCTTTATGGTGTCAAATGTCTCGGCGTTGGTTTTTCGTGCCAACTCCAATCCTTCCGGGTGTGTTTCTTCGATATGTGCAATCGCAATCTTCCAAAGCTGCCTCGCGCTCTTCTTTTTAGGTTTCAATGCCATGTATTTACCCTGACCAGAGCCAGCCAATCAGTCAATATCAAGCGCCGTAGCTTATCGTATTCGAGTTGGAGGGTAGAGCCAAATCTGGAATTATCCGCCTCGCCCGCCTTCGCTAATCTTAACTAACAGGCGTTTGCGGATGGATCGCGTGTGGTCTTAGGCGGATCAACCCGAATACGTCCGCTTCATCTCGCTTCAATTCCAAAACTACGTGGTCCGCCTCCCAATCACTTTTGGCTTCCGGCGTAGGTCGGGCCTGACCGCAAAGCCAATCACGGATCAGCCCTCAAACCACCCTTCACCCAAGGCATCCGCGACAACAGCCGCTCTTAGCGCTTCGATCCCCATGCCCTTTTCGCTGCTGGTGAGGTGAAGTTCGGGGTGGGCGGCGACGTGTTTGCGGGCTTCTTCGGCGACTGCGTTTGTGACCCGCTCAAGCTCGCTTGCCTTGATCTTGTCTGTTTTCGTCAGGACCACGCGGTAGCCGACGGCGGCTTCGTCGAGCATTTTCATC
>CALLQC010000141.1 GCA_938015255.1 uncultured Erythrobacter sp. | reverse complement strand
TTGAGCTTCGCCAGACAAGCCTCGGTAATCACCATCTCGCGCCAGCCTTTTCCCTCTGCGACCAGCAGTTCGCGCGAAATGTCGAGTGTGCTGCCATTGCTGGCCAGCATCACCGGTCCTGCGGGGCGCGTATTGACAAGGTAGCTAATCCGGTAAGCGTTGCCGCCTTGCGGCCCGCTCAAGTCAAGCGCGGCGCCGGGGCCGAACTGAATCTCGCGCGCGTCTTCTTGCGCATTGCGATCAATCCCGCGTGCAACGATTCCGCCCGCTGCGCCGCGCAAGTCGGGCAGCTCTGTGCCGTTGGCCAGCGCTTTGACCCGGTCGGTCAGTCGGCCTGCGGCAAACCATTCGGCACCGCCGCTTGCGGTCAGTGCATCGCAATTTTCGTTCAAGGTGCCAAGCGGCGATCTGTCATCAAGCGAACGACCATAACCAAGCGCAAACAGTGCACCTTTGGCGCTGTTTAGCGGGTTGCCTTCGCAAGTGGATGGCCAGCTGAACGATAGCTTGCCCGTCGCCGGCTTGTTGCCAAAGAGGATGTCCGCCACCCCTGCGCCTTCGCTGCCCGGCAGCCATGCAGCGACAAATGCATCGGCAACGTTGATCTCACGGTTCACCCACATCGGGCGGCCAGAGAGGAATACGGCTACGGTCGGCACGCCCTTTTCCTTGTAAGCGCGCAGCAGGGCCAGCCCTTCCTCATCACGGAAAGCCAGATCTTTGCGGTCGCCCACGAATTCTGCGTAAGGCTCCTCTCCGAACACCACGATGGCGACATCCGCGACTGCCGGGCCGAAATCCCCATCTTGACGGAGCGAAACAGTGCTGCCCGATGCTGCCGCCATCTTCTGAATCCCGGCAAAAATCGACGTTGCGCCGGGGAAGTCGTCGTTGGTCAGTTCGCCGCCGCCCTGCCAAGTGAGCGTCCAGCCACCTGATTGCTGCGCGATGCTATCTGCCGCGCTGCCAGCAACATGAATATTCGCGCCCTTTTTCAGCGGCAGAACACCATTGTTTTTCAGGACTACCAAGGATTTCGCGACCGCTTCGCGCGCTAGCGCGCGGTGCGCTGCCATACCCAACTTATCCCACTGGCCCGCATTCGCGCGCAGCGACGGCTTGACTTCGCCATCGAGAATTCCCGCACGCTGTTTGATCCGCAACACGCGCGCCACAGCCTCATCAATCCGTGCAACCGGGATCGTACCGTCTTTAACCTGCGCCAGAGTGGTTTCGTAAAGACCCTTCCAGTCTTCGGGAACCATATAGACGTCCAGCCCGGCCAGCAGTGCCTGCGGGCAGTTTGTGTTCGTGCAACCTTTTATCTGGCCGTGGCCATTCCAGTCGCCGACGACCAGCCCTTCAAACCCCATTTCGCCGCGCAAAAGATCCGTCAGCAACGCTTCGTTGCCGTGCATCTTCTTCCCGTTGATGGAATTGAAGCTCGCCATAACCGATCCAAGCCCGGCCTGGATCGCGGGAGGATAGGGGGTGACGTGGATCTTTTTCAGATCTTCGATATCGCCGTTGACTTCACCTTGGTCGACGCCCTGTGCTGTGCCGCCATCACCAAAGAAGTGTTTGGCAGTCGCTATCACGCGGCCTTTGCCGAGGAAGTCGGCCGTGCCTGGCTTCCCTTGCAAACCTTCGACCATGGCGACACCCATTTGGGCCACCAATGCCGGATTTTCGGAATAACTTTCATAGGTGCGGCCCCAGCGATCATCGCGGGCCACCGCCACTGTGGGAGCAAATGTCCAGTCGATCCCCGTAATCTCAATCTCGGTCGCTGTAGCGGCACCGATCCGGCGGATGAGATCTGGGTCATACGTCGCGCCCAGTCCAATATTATGCGGGAAAATCGTCGCGCCCACCACATTCGCATGACCATGGACAGCGTCCGTGCCCCAGATCATCGGTATGACCGGTTCGCCATTGGCCAGCGGTTTGGTCGAGGCTTCCCAATATTCATCGGCCAGCTTCAGCCAATCCTGCGCCGGGGCCAGATCATTGCCGTAAGGGCCGGAATTTCCGCCATTTAGCACTGTGCCAAAGCGGTATTTTTCAACATCAGCCGGCGTGATCGAAGAGATATCAGGCATGATAAGCTGAGCAACCTTGCGCTCTAGGCTCATACCAGAAATCAAGTCTGCAATTCGACGCTCGGAATCGGTCTTGCGAGCTTCATCCAACTGCGCGGTTGGTGCACCAACCGAGGTTTCCAAAGGTGCCCCCGCGCACGCAGAAAGCAAGCCAACACATGCTGTTGCCAACATCAGCCGAGCAGAAATACGCATCTTGTAAAGCCCCTCCCAGGCCAAGAACGTCTCCAAGAATCCCAAATTTGAGAACGTTCACATACAGCCGGTCATCACATGCAAGGATACAAAAATCAAGCCTTCATAAACGCTTTGTATGGGTGGCCAAAAGTCCTGCCGCGAGCAGCGCCAATGCGGCAAAAAACAGGAACAATGCGGCAAAGCCGAACGAAGGGACCAGCGTCAGGGTAAGCCACGGCATGACAATTGAGGGTATTGTATTGGTTAGATTAAAAACCCCGAGATCGCGCCCGCGGTGCTGCGGCAAAGGCAAGACGCGCAATGTTTGGCTGGTATGAAGCGAAAGGAAGATAGACGCGCTGACGCCGAACACCACATAGCCAGCCATCGCCAGGTTCAGCTCGTTGGCAGCGGCCATGATTGTCAGACCGAGTGCCGAGAACGCCGAACACGCAACCAGCGGTGTGATTGGCCGGTGCCATTTGTCAGACCAGCGCCCAATCAAAAGCGAAAGAGGAATGGAGAGCAAAAGCACGAGACTGAAGATATTGGCAGCTGTGTTTTCATGGAAGTCAGCGACGATAGACCGCAGCCAGAACAGCAAAAAGGCAAACAATCCCGCTTCCGCGATCTGCACGAGAAAGCGGGCCAGCCACATTCGCGTAACCACCGAACGTGCGCGTTTCTTTTCTTCGGCGTACTCGTGCGTGATTTCGACATGCCTGGTCAAGGATGCCTGTGCCCTGCCTTTGCCGAGCAGGATTAACGGCAAAATTGTCGCAGCAACTATGAATGCCACTGTCACGAGGCGGTAATCTGGCGGCACAATCCGCTCAAACGTCACAATCGACCCGGCAACACCGCCCATTGCCGGAGCGATCGCAAGCAGGCCGCCCAAAACGCCCTTCTGACTGTCAGGCACACAATCCCCCGCCCAGGCAAGCAAGGGGCTGAGCATCATATTGAGCCCGATCTGCCACGCCATGACGAGGATGATCAGTTCACTCAGCGACGATGCCTCACCAATCAGGACGAGTAGAAAACTTGAGCAGATCAGGCCCGCCACTATCCACGGGATCCGCATACGCGAGCGGTCACTAAGCATCCCGAACGCGATATTTGCGAGGCTGGCAATAATCGCGCCATAAAACGTGACCTGCGCAAGCGCTGGCACATCTTCCGTGCCGATCAATGTGGTTACCTTCAGCGGTAGCAGAACCGTCAATAGCGGCACATAAGCGACCGCGCCCCCGCCAATAGCGACCGCAAACAGGACCAGGAACCAGAATGGCTGGCGGTCTTCAGAAGATGCGGTTTGACTCACCCAGCGGCAGGAGCTGGACCAATCGACGCCCGCTCTACAAGCTGAGCGGAGACATCAATGACGTCAGTTGCAGGCTCGGCTTTTCGGGCATTGATCAGATGCTCAACTGCAATTGACACGGTTTCAGCAATCGGCTGATCAACGGCAGCGAGCGGGGGCTGCGAAAAGCGCACAATCGGCGTATTATCGAATGATATCAGAGATATATCACGCGGGACGTGTTTACCCCTGTCTCTCACCACCTCAAGCGCAGCGAGGGTCATCTGATCGCTGCTGCCAATGATCGCGGTCAATCCCGGGTGCCTGTGCAGCAATGTGCGGGCTGCCTGAGTGCCGGATTCGTATCCAAAGTCTCCGCGCTCGCACAGACCCTGGTGAGAGAGGCCATGCTCTTCCATCGCTCGCCGCCAACCGTCAATGCGCCACCCGCTCAGGCTGTAATCGCTCGGCCCGGCAATGATTCCGATTTGTCGATGGCCCAGCTCGATCAGGCGTTTGGTGCACAGATGCGCTGCGCCTTCATCGCCCATGGTCAGCCTTATTCCAGGCCCCGCGTCGGTTGACCCGATCCGCGCGAACGGAATGTTGCGTTCCGCCAGCAACCTTTTGATCTGGATGTTTTCCGAGTGCGGCGGCGTCAGAATCACGCCGTCAGGCTGGAGTGCGGAAACAGTCGCACCCAGCTCACGCTCGACATGATCCGCATGGGTATCCACCAGCTCAACAACCATGCGATAGCCGTGCCTTGAACAGGTTTCGATCCCGCCCAATAGCATCTGGTCGACCCAATCCGTGCCCAGCCTCTCACGCCAGTCTGCAAGGGTGCGTTCGCGGTCATTGATCGCGAGGATGATATAGCTGCGCGAACCGCTCATACGCTGCGCGGCGAGTGAGGGGACATAACCGAGGCGATCGATCGATGACTGTACGCGTTCGCGCATCTGCTGCCGCACATTGGGCTCGCGATTGATGACGCGGCTCACCGTTTGCAAAGAAACACCCGCGTCTTCCGCCACTTCGCGGATGGTTACTGAATTGCGTCGCCTAGCCATGTTTTCCGTCCAAAATCCGACCCCCCAGCCGGAACTGCTGTTGCCTTATACAACGATTCTTATTCCATGCACGCAAGGCCAGTTTTCTGGTCATCCGCACATTGATACACTCTGATCCAGTCGATTTCGAACTGGTTCGGCAGCGCGCCCTCGTCCAGCCCCGTTTCGTTTTCCCGCTCCGGCCAGGCACCGCCAACCGCAAGGTTCGCCATGATATAGAACGGCTTGTCGAACGGTGCATTGGGATTCCCCGCTGCTTTTTTCGACCCTGTCGACCATGTTTTTGAGGTCACAGTAAGATGGATACGATCATCGATGAGGAACCGGATCAGACCTTCTCCCCATTCTACGGCATAAATATGGAAATCGTCCGAGGGCAGATCGAGCTGCGGCAATGCCGATTTCTGGTCGATGTAAAGATTGCCAGGCGGTAGCTCGCCGAAATGCAGCGCGCTTACATGGCGATTTTCGCCAACATCGCCTTCGCATTCTTCGCACTGCGCACCGATGTTAACCGCTTCGAGAATGTCGATCTCACCCGAAAGCGGCCATCCGCCGTACTCGGCATCTTCGGGCATCATCCAGACAGCAGGCCACATGCCCTGCCCAGCGGGTACTTTGGCCCGCACTTCGAAACGGCCATAGGTCCAGCTGTGCTTACCCTTGGTTCGGATCTTGCCGGATGTGTATTCCTGTGTGACTTGCGGGTTGGGATCTGCTGCAATTTCAGGAGGACGATCCGGTCCCGTGAAGCGCTCTTTGCGCGCTTTCAGCAGCAGCACGCCATCTTCTACGGCGATGTTTGCGCTGCGATCCGTGTAGCACTGACGTTCATCATTTCCGCCGCCCCAGCACGATTGTTCGGGCGTCCACTTTGTCCGGTCCAGTTCATCGCCGACGAACTCGTCATTCCAGACGAGCGCCCAGGGTTTTGCATCAAGCGGCGCGTAGACCGGAGTCGCCTCAATCCTTGACGCATCAGCCTCCCCCATAGGGCCACAACCGCTTGCCGACAATGCGACCGCCATGCCCAATGGCACCATCGATAGCCCAAATCGCCGCATCACTTACTCTCCCAGAAATGAAGGAGGGGACTTTGCCCCCATTTGCAAAGCCCCCTCCTCGTCTCACTCGCGGTGATATCCTACCCCTTAGAAGTCAAAGCGAGCGAGGAATGTGAAGCGGCGGTCGTTGCGGAATGCCGACCGGGTAATCCGCGTACCGTCGAAATCGACCACCTGCGATGTCTCTGTAATCTCGTCGAGCAAGTTAACACCCTGCACGCCGAGCTTGAGATAATCGGTCACCGAATAGAAAATCGACGCATCGAGCTGCCCGGTTGATTCCTGCCAGATTGGCGAAAACGGGAAGATCGCATCTCTTGCGGTTATCAGGAAATCGGAGCGCCAGTTATAAGCCGTCCTCGCCGAAAGCGGCCCCTTCTCATAGAACAACGTCGCGTTGAACGTGTGCTCGGAGATACCGGCCAATGGCTGAGACGCAGAGAACAGGCCTGTATTCCCGGCAATGTCAGAGTTCGAAAACTCACCGCCGTCAATATAGGTGTAGGTCGCAGCGAAGCCGAGGCCGCTGAGAACGCCGGGCAGGAAATCGTAGGTTTGCTGATACCCGATTTCGACGCCCTTGAGCGTTCCGCCCTCCGCATTCACGGGACCGTTGACTTCTACATCGAGGGAAGAGCCACTTGGGCTCACGAAGTTCACAGTATCGATGCCGCCGTTCACGATCCCCTCAATGTCCTTCAGGAAACCGGACAGCGTGAGCGAGCCGACATCGTCGAAGTACCATTCTACCGAGAGGTCATAATTCCACGATTCCACGGGGCGAACATTACGGTTCCCGGTGAATATCTGGAACAACGGACCGGTTTCTAGCGTGCCTTCGGCAAGCAAATCACCCGTGTTGTCACCGATACCACCGCCCGAGCGGAAGAGCTGGAGATCAGGGCGCGAAATGCCTTTGGACACTGCGGCACGGAACAGCAGGCCATCACCAATATCGAGCCTCGCGTTGAAGCTGGGCAGCCAGTGATCGAACGTGATCGCCCGGTCCTCGATGACCACTTCGCCGGTATGGGCTGCGGCAAAATCTGCAAGGCGCCCCGCCGAAAGCGAGCAATATCCTGGCGTTCCACCGCCCGGAGGTGCCGTGAGACAGGCCTGCTGAACTTCAGAGACCTGAACCACGCCGTCACCATTGCCGCCCGCACCCGGATCATCGAAAAACGCTCCGTTGGGGAAACCGATAATACCCGAAGTCAGGACTTCTGTCTCGACATAGCGCACGCCGAAATTGCCTTCGAGGTTCCAGCCATTGTCGAAATCAGAACCAAAATCGATGCGGCCATAGGCGGCGTTGGTGATTTCAGTGACGTCGGAGACTTCTGGCGGACAGAACGGATCACAAGCTGTGGTTTCGCCGGTCACAGAATTGACAAAGCTGCGACCCTGAACACCAAAGAACGGGTTCGGCGTTTGCGAGAGTGTGTTGATCGCCGCTGCCTGCTCGGCCGAAGTGCCGTTCAGGTACTCACCCAGGAAGTCATCGCCGCCAAAGAACCAGGCTGCTCCGCCTGGAATTGGCGTTGGCGCATTGCCACGCTGGAAGTTGTCAGCGAAGGGATTGCGCAAAGCGGATGCACTAGGGAATTCATCGGTGAAGACACCACCAGCAATGGCGAACTCCTGTCCCGGCAAACCTGTGAAATAGCGGCCCGGTACGAATGGACAGTTCGGCCCAGCATTCCAAGGTGCACATCCCGCACGGCCCGCCCAGACGGCTGACAGGTTGCCCCAGGTGCTGAACGCGGTGTCGCGCGTTACACGCTCACGCTCTGCCCATCGCGCGCCAAAACGCGCCTGCTTGAAAAATCCGGTGTCGCTGATGTCATACTCGGCATCAAAGCGCAGGCTTTCCAGGTTCCCGTCATTACGCTCGATGCTGTCGAGCAAGAACCAGTAATAGGTGTTTGCACCGCTGGTGAAGTAATCATCTTCAGCCCCCGGAGGCGCCAAGAACGAGACCTGCGGAGTGGAACCCGTGAGATCGAGATCGATATTCGCCCATGAATTCATCGCACCGATCACGGAATTGCGAGAAAGATCGGACTCAATGCTCTGAGCCTCAAAATTGACGCGGAACCGGTCAGTAATTTCCCAATCGATATCGATAGAGAAGTCTTCGGTTGTTGCTTCCGCGCCGCGCTGGAAGCGAAGCGATTCCAATGGAATACCGCCGCGCCCGAACGGGTTAGCGTAAGCGTCGCCAATACGCTGGCTGAGAATACCGCGCTGGAATACACCATTGCTGTCGAATTCCCACGTGCTGCCAGCCGCCTCGACCGGGAACAGTGCATCATCGTTGACCAGCGCAAGCAGCGCCGCCTCATCAGTGAAGAATTCCGTGTCAGAACGCAGCCATTCAAACGTGATCAGGAAATCACGGTTGGGGCTTTCATACTGAAGCACCGCAGACCATGCCTCGCGGTCACGCTCAAGATCGGTCGTACGCACGCCAGCGCCCTTGGGCACCACAACTGTGTTGGCCGGCGGAAAGTTCGTTGCATCAAAACCGGTCGGATCGCCGACACCGCCCGAACCCACGCTTGTGGTACGGAAACACGGACCATCAAGCGTATCGGCGCGGTAGCAAGGGTCAGTGACCTGCGAAGCATCGGTACGGCTGACCAATTCCGACTGCGTGTAACCCAACTGAAGGCCGAAGCTTCCACCTTCAGTTTCGAAAGTGGTAGAACCAAGGATCGAGAAGCCACCTGACCATTCCTCTGCCAGGTCACCAACGTTTGCCTCAATTGAGCCCGCCAGTCGCGTGCCCGGATTATCAAGCGGTTTGCGTGTAACCAGATTGACCGTTCCGGCAATTCCGCCGTCCACCATGTCAGCGGTCGTGTTCTTGAACACCTCGACGCGCCCCAGCAGCTCGGGCGATACATCGTTGAAGCTTAAAACACGCCCACCATTGGCGGAAAAGATATCGCGTCCGTTGAGTTCCGAGCGAACAAAGGGCAGTCCGCGAATGATAACTCCAGTACCCTCGACAGAGAAACGGTCGGGATCCGAAGTATTCTCGAACCGGCCGATATTTACGCCCGGAATACGCTGGAGCGTTTCAGCGACAGAACGATCGGGCAATGCGCCAATATCCTCTGCCGTGACCGCGTCTACAAACGTGTCTGCATCGCGCTTGATGTTCTGCGCGTTTTCAAGCGAAGCCTTGAAACCGGTAACGATAATGTCACTGGAATATTCGGTGCTGTCCTCCACCGCTTCTTCGGTGTCAGCCTGTTCAGCATCCTGAGCGAGCGCCGGTGATGCGATCATGGCCGACATGGCCAGACCGGATGCGGTGCTCAAAGCGAAAAAGCGCCGCGAAGGCGCAATACGAGCCGTCTTCATATGGTTTATGTAACCTCCCCAAGACCCCATTTTGGGTAAATCCCCATCTGGGTTAAGCTCCATCTAGCGAAAATTGTTAGCGTTCACAAGAGTTGCAGGATAAGAGCTTAGCACAGGAGAAAAACTGTGGGATTTTGCCCACACTCGCCGAGTGTGTAGGTTGGCGTGAGGTGGCTTGGATTGCCTGGGACAGAGGATCAGATGGGAATCGAAAAAATCGTAATCGTTGGCGGCGGGACCGCAGGCTGGATGGCTGCGGCGGCGCTTTCGCGAATCAAGGCCGGACGCAATGTGGACATCACGCTGGTCGAATCGGAAGCGATCGGAACGGTGGGTGTCGGCGAAGCCACGATCCCGCCCTTTGTCGGCTTTAACGAGCTACTAGAGATCGACGAACGCGAATTGCTGTCGGAGATCCAGGGCACGTTCAATCTGGGCATCCAGTTCGAAAACTGGGGCAATAGGGGCGAGAGTTACATCCACCCATTTGGCGCCTACGGCTATTCCATGGGCGGGCTGTCTTTCCATCAGGTTTGGAAGCGATTCAAACAGGCCGGTGACAACCGCCCGCTTCAGGTTTTCAACGCAGAGACAATGGCCGCGTATTTCGGGAAGTTCATGCGGTCCGAGGATTATCAGAAGCAGCGCGACGACCTGCCCCCGATCAATTACGCCTACCACCTCGACGCGGGCAAGTACGCAGCCTTCCTGCGCAAATACGCAGAGCGGCTCGGCGTTGTGCGGCAAGAAGGCAAGGTCAGCGATGTCGCCGTCGATGGTGAGAGCGGTTTCGTCACATCTGTGACCTTGGAATCGGGCGCTCAGATCACGGGCGATTTTTTCATCGATTGCTCGGGATTTCGCGGTCTCCTGATCGAGCAGACGCTGAAGACCGGTTACGAGGAATGGACCAAATGGTTGCCGTGCGACCGCGCCGTCGCACTGCCTTGCGGCCGTGATGATGGCAGCCCTCCCCCACCATTTACCCGTGCGATTGCGCATTCGGCCGGTTGGCAATGGCAGGTGCCGCTGCAGAACCGCAACGGGAATGGCCACGTCTATTGCAGCCAGTTTATGGGCGATGACGAAGCGCACACCATTCTGGCCGGTAACCTCGCCGGAACACCTCAGGCGGATCCCAATTTTCTGCGGTTCGTCACCGGTCGCCGCAAGAAGTTCTGGAACAAGAACGTCGTTGCGCTGGGGCTGTCTGCGGGCTTCATGGAGCCGCTGGAATCCACCTCCATCCACCTCATCAACACCGGGATAGACAAGCTCATGTCGCTTCTGTCCCTTGATGGGATTACCCAGGTGCAGCAGGACACATTCAACCGTTTGACCGAACGCGAATACATCCGCATCCGCGACTTCCTTATCCTGCATTACAACGCCACGCAGCGGGATGATTCAGAATTCTGGAATTACGTTCGCACAATGGAAATTCCCGACACGCTTCGCCAGAAAGTCGATATCTTCAAAGCCAACGGGCAGATTTACCGCGAAGAGGATGAGCTCTTCACCGAAAGCAGCTGGACTGCCGTTATGATGGGACAGGGAATTTCCATGGAGGGCAATCACGCCATGGTTGAGACCTTCGATCTCGAAAAGACCCGCAAGGAGCTTGACGAGATGGAACAATCGATCCGCTTTCTGGTGCAAAACATGCCCGGACATGCGGAGTATTTGGCCAAATATTGCCCGGCGAAAGCAGCCTGACGATTCAGGGCTGAAAGGCTTTGAAAAGGGTCTCAACGCCGCTGAAGTGAGCAAAAGCACGGCTGTGGCAGTCTAAGGATAGTGTTGGCGCTGTCGTAAATGGTGTGGGCTTGGAAGATCCGATTGATACTGATAACGTTCACATAAATTCGACACCGCTGGCTTAATTTGGCGGATCCGGAGGAAAGGAAAAACCATGAAATTCGCTTTGTCTTCACTTTGCGCGGCATCAATGCTGGCGATGGGTGCTGCTGCGGTTGTGCCGATTGGCGCTCCATTGGCCGCAGAGGACAAAGAGGCGCTTAAAGCGCTCGATGCTCAATTGCCGGGCGATCTCGTCAATGACCCCTCGCGGATCGATTGGCAGAGTTATGGCGCCGACATGGAAGCAGGTTCCATCGTTGACGAATCCATTCCCGGCGGCGGGGCGGCACGGCGTTTCGAAATCAAACGTGCGGCTGAATTTATTTACACCGCGGGGACCAATGTACCGCTCACCCAAAAAGTGAGCCGCGGCGACACGATTACAATCGGCTTCTACGCTCGCGCTGTCGAGGCAGACACGGATGATGGCAAAGGGGTGATCCGTGTCCGTTTTCAGCAGAATGCGGAGCCCTTTCCCGGTTTTGGTGAGCAGACATTGTCTATCGGCAATGATTGGGCCTGGTATGAAGCGACTGCCGAAGCGGAACAGACGCTCAACACGCGTGACGGGATCGTAGCGCTGCAATTTGGTCGCACCCGCCAGACGCTCGAAATTGGTCAGGCGATCATCGTGTCAGGCGCATCGAAGATCGCGGATCAGGGGCCGGTCACGGTCGCAGCTGCGAAAGTGGATGTGCCCGAGCTGGAAATGCCCGAAGGGCTGGCGGGCACAGGCGCGCTGCTCAACAATCCTGGTCAGGCGACATGGAAGTTCGGAGGATCGGCGGGCGGGTATTCCAACCGCGATGAACCGGCAATCTGGATGATGAAGGCGACCCGGTTTGAAGTGGCGGAGCCCGGTACGCAGCTGACAGACCTTTATGCCACCGTTCCAATCAATCAGGCGATTGGCAAAGGCGACAAGCTGACAATCGCGATTGCAGCGCGCACCATCGCATCCGGCGCCGAGGATGGAAAAGCTGTTGCGGCGTCCCGCATTCAGGGCACCGTCCCTCCGTTTGAAAGCTTCGCCTCGAACCGCTTCAAAGTCGGCGACAAGTGGCAGCTGATCAAAATCCAGACCGAGGCACCGCGTGATTATACCCCTGGCGGAGCAGAGCTGCAGCTCTATTTTGGCGGCACTCAGCAACAGGTCGATCTCGGCCCGGTCTACATTTTCAAGACATCCGAATAAGGCAGCGCCCCGGCGCCAGATTGCCGTTTCCGGAAAAGCTGTTACGCCATTGCCTGTCGCACAGGCTATCAGCTTTACCGGAGACGTATCTTGAAATTCGTATCTCTCGCACTCGCCGCAACCGCTTTGGCAAGCCTCGGCTCTGCCGCCCATGCTGACACGGTCATCCTGACTGCCGATGCGATGGTCGATGTCGAGCGCGGCAGGCTGGTCGATGATCCGGTCATCACCATAGTTGACGGCGTGATCGAAACCGTGACGAGCGGCGAAGCGCCCGAAATTGATGGGGCACAATATGTTGACCTTTCGGGCCAGACGATCCTGCCCGGCCTGATCGACATGCATGTGCACCTGACCAGCGATCACGATCTCCACGGCTATCGCCGCCTGTCCGTATCGGATGAACGCGCGACCATTTCGGGCGTCGTTAATGCCAGGACAACACTCATGGCGGGGTTCACCACCGTGCGGAATGTCGGCGCGGGCAGCTTTGGCGATGTGGCCCTGCGCGATGCGATCAACGAAGGCGACATTGCAGGACCGCGTATGTTCGTATCGGGCCCGCCAATCGGGATAACCGGCGGGCATTGCTCTGATGAGAACCTGCTTCCGCCCGAATATCAGTCGGTTGGAGAGAATGTGGCGGACGGACCATGGGCCGCGCGCGCTGCTGTGCGCAAGAACCGCAAATATGGCGTCGACATGATCAAGACATGCTCGACAGGCGGCGTCCTGTCGAAAGGAACCAAGGTCGGCGCACCGCAATACACCGTGGAGGAATTGACCGCACTAACAGACGAGGCGCACAGCCACGGCCTGAAAGTGGCAAGCCACGCCCACGGGGCGGAAGGCATCGTCAACGCGCTGAAAGCGGGCGTGGACACGATCGAACATGCAAGTTTCATTGATGACGAAGGAATTGAGCTGGCCCTCGAAAATGGCGCGTTTCTCTCCATGGATATCTATGTGACCGAATTCATCCTGGGCGAAGGGGAAGCTGCGGGTATCCTGCCTGAAAGCCTCGAGAAAGAGCGGAAGGTCGGCGAAATCCAGCGCGAGAATTTCCGCAAGGCGCACGCGGCTGGCGCTAAGATCATTCTGGGCACGGATGCCGGCGTCTATCCCCATGGGGACAATGCCAGACAGCTTTCCCGAATGGTTCGCTTTGGTATGACGCCCGCAGAGGCCTTGCGCGCGGCCACCTCGAATGCCGCCGATGCTTTGGGACAGATCGGCAGTGTCGGCGTGATCGCACCAAAGGCCCATGCAGATATCATCGCGGTAACAGGCAACCCGCTGGCGGATATCTCCCTGCTCGAAACTGTCTCGTTCGTCATGAAGGAAGGCAAAGTATACAAGAGCAACTAGAACGCTGCCCTGGCGAACCTGTTTCGTTTACCTAGGCCCAAATTGCCGCTTTCGGGTATAAACCGTCCGTGCCAGATGCAAATATGCAACTATCTTGCAATTGATATTGCGAAACGATGGCTGAGGGTGCGGCTGGTCTTGACTTGAGGCTCATGTCTGGAGAACCGTTGTGCATTGCAACAACACGGGGAACTCCATGCAAACCTCAAAGCTCTCTCGCACTGCATTCCTGCTGGCCGCTGTCAGCGCAATGCCCTTCGCCGCACACGCACAGGAAGCGCCTGATCAGGAAGAACAGGCCACTGAAGAAGATCAGATCGTCGTTATCGGTTCGCGCATCGCGCGTGATCCCAACATCGGATCGCCGGCCCCTGTCATCTCGGTGAATGCCGAAGAGTTGCAGCAATCAGGTACAGTCGACGTTGTCGATGTGCTGCGTGACATCCCGGCACTTTCGACCTCGACCTCTACCGAAGGCTCAATCGACGGCGTCTTCTCCTTCGCTGTAGGTCAGGCAACGCTGAACCTGCGCGGGCTAGGCGCAGGCCGTACGCTCGTGCTGGTTAACGGCCGTCGTCACGTCTCTGGCGTGGCCGGCGCGCAGGTTGTTGACGTGAACTCCATCCCGACAGCCCTTGTCGAGCGTGTTGAAACCCTGACCGGCGGCGCATCGTCGATCTACGGCGCCGATGCTGTCACCGGCGTTGTGAACTTCGTCCTGCGGGACGATTTTGAAGGGCTGCAGGCCAATGTCCAGTCGGGCATTTCGAACGAAGGCGATGCCTGGCGTATCAACGGTGACCTTACATGGGGCACAAACTTTGCCGATGGCCGCGGCAATCTGACCATTTCGGGCGAATATGCCTATGGTGAAGAGCTGCAGTTTGGTGACCGCAGTTTCTCGCGCGACAATGGCATTTTTGATGATCTCGCGAACCCTGCCTTGCGCTTCCAAACGGGTGAGCTGGGTACAGACACGCCAAACTTTCTCGCCAATGGCGCCGTCCTCGGCGGTCTTATCCCTGTCGATGGCCTCGGCTTTACGCCGACCGCAGCCGAGCAGGCGCTGATCGACCGTTCCGTTAACGCACCGCGCCGCTTCATCGCCAGCGATCCGCGCTTCTCGCTTTCGTCAGCAGGCGGCATTGTCGCACCGGGTGATATCGGGCTCAGCAACGGTCCGGATATCAACGGCAACGGCATTGCTGATTGTCTGGAATCCGCAGTCGGCTTCAACTCGACATTCGAGCCTGGTGCTTTCGGTCTTGCCGGCGGCTGCGCCAACATTAATCCGGATGGATCGCTGTCAGTGTACCAGGACGGCGCGATTGCCGGTCTGTTCAACCAGTTTGGCGGCGACGGTATCCAGAACAACTTCAACGGCAACTCGCTGATTCCTGAAACCGAGCGCTATTCGGTCAATGCCTTCCTGACTTTTGAACTTTCGTCCGAGGCGGAGTTCTTCTTCGAAGGAAAGTATGTATCGAGCACGGCGGAATTCCAGGCTCAGCCGAATACCTTCTACGATCTTCTGACGATCCGCGCGGACAACCCGTTTATCACGCCGGAACTGCAGAACTTTGTGGCACCGCTGTTTTTTGGCAACGGCACGGATGAAGGCCTCTACATCACCCGTGACCCCACGGATCTAGGCCCGAACCGCGACCGCAACGAATTTGAAACTCTGCGTTTCGTCGGCGGTGTGCGCGGTGACATCACCGATCACTTGTCCTACGAGATTGCAGGTAACTACGGCCGGTTCGAGCAGACGACGCTGGACAACAACCGCGTCATTATGGACCGGTTCTTTGCCGCGATTGACGTGACGAGCGACGCAGCGGGCAACCCGATTTGCCGTTCGGATATCGATCCGACCGCCCCTGCAACGACGCCTTTTGGCATTCCAGCTGGCGATCCGGGCTTCTTCACGTTTAACCCGGGCGATGGCTCATGCGCGCCTGCCAATATTCTTGGCGGTGTGGGCGCGATCAGTCAGGAAGCGATCAACTTCATTACGACCACGGTCGTGAACGAATTCGCTTTGGAACAGCTCGTGTTCAGCGCGATCTTCACCGGCGATTCCGGCGCATTCTTCGAACTGCCCGGCGGCCCGGTTGGCTTTGCTGCTGGCTTTGAGTTCCGCGAAGAACAAAGCACGTCAGAATTCGATCCGCTGGTGCGCGGCGTCGTGCCAGTGACCACACCGGATGCGAACCAGGGCGATCTGCTTCGCGATCTTCCGAATTCTCAGAACTCTCTGGTGTTCGACCCGGCCAGCGTCATCAACAATGCCGGCGGTGAATTCACGGTTTACGAATTGTTCGGCGAGCTGCGCCTACCGATCCTTTCAAACATGCCGTTTGCGGAGACTCTGGAAGTCAGCGGCGCGGCGCGCTTCGCTAACTATTCGACAGTCGGAAGCACCTTCACCTGGAACGTCAACGGGCTCTATGCGCCATCGGAAGACATCCTCTTCCGCGGCACCTATGCCCGCGCGGTCCGTGCGCCGAACATCAACGAACTGTTCAATCCTGAACAGGGCGCTTTCTTCCGCCCCGATGATCCATGCGATGCGGGCAACCTTGTTACAGCTCCCGATGCGGCGCTGCGCCAGGCGAACTGCACTGCATTCTTCAATTCGATCGGTTTCGATCCGACCTTCGGCACGGGCACCTACAGCTATGTCGATCCACTGACCGCACGCTTCTCCGGCTCGATCAGTGGCAACCCGGACTTGCAGGAAGAAACGGCCACTACATGGACAGTCGGTGCGCAGATCACGCCGACCTTCTTCCCCGGCTTTGTTCTTAGCGTCGATTATTACAACATCGAGATCGAGGATGCGATCAACGCGGTGGCGGCTCAGGACATCGTCGATAACTGCGTAGACAGCGCATCGATCGACAACGCGTTCTGCACCCTGCTTGAGCGTAACCCTGCGACGGGCGGCTTCACCTTCCTGCGGCAGAGCTCGCTTAATTTCGCACGGCAGGAGACCGCCGGCGTAGAATTTGCAGCGCAATATCGCTTCGATCTAGGTGACCACGGCTTCACGCTTAACGCGTCGGGCACATGGGTTGATAAGCTCAACAACTTCTTCGATCCGAGCGATCAGACCCTCGTCGATCCCGAACTTGGCGAATTGCAGCGTCCGGAGTGGGCGGGCCGTGGCTCGATCACCTGGGACTGGAATGATTTCAGCCTGACATGGGGTACAACCTTCCTCGATTCACAGGGCCTGCGCGCTGTTGAAATCGAAACCGTCGGCACAACCGGTTCGGATACGTACACACCGGAGAACGGCCTTTCGAGCAATGTCTTCATTCATGACGTATCGTTCACTTACGATCTCAATGACATGATCGACATTTATGGCGGCGTGAATAATGTGTTTAACCGTCGTCCGTTCGTAACCGAACAGGCCTTCCCGGTCAGCCCGGTTGGAACCCTGTTCTTCCTTGGTGCCCGCGTCACAATGTAACGCGCCCCCCGGATTACGGGTCACAAAAAGGCGGAGCGGCTACGGGTCGCTCCGCCTTTTTCTTTGGAAGCCGGAACGCAGCGTCATCTGCGCGGTCATTTTTAACGAATGTTCACGACTGCGTTTTACCGCGCAGGGCATGATTTTTCGCCGTACTCGCATTGCCCTCCTTGCGCCCGTCGCCCTGCTTGCGAGCTGCGGACTCGCACCTCAAGAAAAGCTGGCCGAGGCCGAGGCGAGCTATCTTGCAAACGACTTTGCGGGTGCGAAAGTCTATCTGGTTTCCGCGCTGCGCGACATGCCCGGTGATCCGGCAATGCTGACGCTGCTTGCAAAGACGCAGATCGCAATGGGCGACGGCGAAGGAGCATTCGCGACCTTACAACAAGTCGCAAGAGGCGACCGCGAAGATCGCGAATATCGGGCTTTGCTTGCCGAAGCGGAACTGCTGCGCGGCAATTTCACGCAAGCCCTGGCGATTGTTGACGATCCAACCTCAGCCGAAGAAAGCCGGATCGCAGCGCTTGCCCATCTGGGACTGGGTGATCTGGAGCGCGCTTTAAGCGCAATCTCGCTAGGCCGGGGCATGAAGGGCAACAAAGCGCCGCTTCTATCGGTGCTGGCACGGATAAAGCTGGCCCAGAGCGATGCACCCGGAGCTCTCAGAACCTCTGATCTGGCGCTTGAGGCCGATGGCGATGATATTGACGCCCTGCTTGCATCTGCCCGCGCGTATCAGGCATCCTACGATCTGCCCAAATCCCTCTCCGCTTATGCCAAAGCGGCAAAGCTTTATCCGCAGAACGTCGCCGCCCATCTTGGCCACGTTGCGACCCTGGCTGAAATGGGCCAGCTGGATAAAGCGAAATCGGGTCTGCTAAGGCTTGAAGAACTCGCCCCCAGATCCATTGAGGTCACCCACCTCAAAGCCAGGATCGCGCTGGAGGAGGAAGACTGGCCCAAGGCGCGCGAGATCCTTCAAGGCAACGAGACAGCCATTAGAGAGCACCCGCGAATGCAGGCAAGTTATGCGGAGGCGCTGCTGCGCGTAGGCCAGGCGGGGCAGGCGCGCGCATGGCTGGAACCTTTGGTTGAAGATTTTCCCGGCATGCGCGAGCCGCGCACGCTGCTGGCCGAAGCCCAATTTGCCGAGGGTCTTGCCTCGGATGCTCTGGCAACCATAAGACCATTGGCACAGCGCCCGGACGCCCGCCCTGAAGAGCTTGCTATTGCGGCAAAGGCAGCACGCGCATCCGGTGATGCCGCTGCAACGCGCTATGCCAAGCGCGCAAGCAGCTCGACCCCGGAATGGATCGGCGGTGAGCTCGCCAAGGCCGATATGGCACTGCGCAATCGGCAATGGCGCAAAGCGATTGAAAGCTACGAGGTTATCAATGCCAGAACCTCTACGCCTAACGCGATGGTGCTGAACAACCTTGCCTTTGCCAAATCACAGCTTGGTGAGACTGAAGACGCTATCCGCATTGCGCTTGAGGCAGTGCAGATTGCACCGGATCATCCCGCCGTTCTGGACACTGCAGGATGGTTGATGGTGCAAAGCGGTGAAGACCGCAAGCGCGGCCTTGAACTGCTGGAAAAGGCAAGCAGGCTTGATCCCGATAACGTTGCTATTGCCGGCCGTCTTGCGCGAGCGAAGGCCACCTAGGGCAGAAACGGGTAAGGCCGCCTCGGAAACCTGTCAGGCTTCCTCGGCGACCTTTCGAACACTGAGAGAGACCCTCAGTACGATAAGATTAGGCGAAGGCCGGAGCCTTTGTCGCTGCGGTTCTGCGGCTTCGTCCGCGACCGGCAAGACCAAAACCAAACAGCGCCATCGCGAGCAGGGCAATCATGCCGCCCGGCGCGGGAACAGGAGTTCCACCGCTGGTGCTGGTCTGCTGACCGCTGGCCGAAGTGATTCCGTCCACGCCAGTGATTGACTGATAACGCACAAAGAAATCATCGAGTGTCAGCATCGTGGGTGCTGTTAGGAAATTCAGCGTGAGAGAGCCGGTGCCGGTTTCACCAGCGAACAGGCCATCGCGGTTGCCTGCGCATGATCCGGTTCGGGCCGCCTGAAAACACACATCGACCGTGCCGATGCCATTGGGATAATTCGAATCCGTGTTGACGAAGGTGTAAGTGCCGGTCGAACTGGCGCCTGTGATGTCCGGATCGGTGTTGAAGGCAAAACTTGAAATGCGAGAATTGACGCCGGAGCCGCTGGTATTCGTCACCGAATAATCGAACGTGTAGGTGGAACCGTTCACTCCGGTAAGCGTGAAGATCGTCGTTGCCGAAAGCCCGTCGATTGTCTGCCCGTCAGCAAACCCATCATATGTGATG
>CALLQC010000140.1 GCA_938015255.1 uncultured Erythrobacter sp. | reverse complement strand
GCGTTATGTCAGCGGTTATCTGATGATGAACGACCGGATCGAACAGGAGGCAACCCATGCCTGGGCAGAGGCGCATGTCGATGGCCTTGGCTGGGTCGGTTTTGACATATCCAATGGCATCAGCCCCGATCCGCGCTATGTGAGGGTTGCAACCGGGCGCGACTACCGCGATGCAGCGCCGGTGACCGGCATAAGTTTTGGATCAACCAACCAGATACTCTCCGTGGACATCGCGGTTGAGCAGCAAACGGAACCGCAGCAACAATGACTTATTGCGTCGGAATGATCATGGACAAGGGCCTTGTCCTGATGAGTGACACGCGCACCAATTCGGGCGTCGACAACATTTCTGTGTTTCGCAAGATGTTTCACTGGCAGGTGCCGGGCGAGCGTATGATCGCGGTGATGACAGCGGGCAATCTGGCCACCACGCAGGCCGTGGTCAGCCAGCTTGAAGAGCGTACCAAAAGCCCGGAGCACCGTGACACGACGCTGCTGAACGGACCGACGATGTTTTCGGTCGTCAGTGAAATCGGCAAGCTGCTGCGAAGCACCATTGATGAACGCCAGTCTGCAAATAATGATCGCGGCAAGGGGCGCTTCACCGCGTCGATCATTGTTGCCGGCCAGATCAAGGGGATGGAACCGCGCCTGTTCATGATCTACCCGGAAGGCAATTTCATTGAAGCGAGCTGGGACACGCCCTTTTTCCAGATTGGCGAGACGAAATATGGACGTCCGATCATCATTCGCGGCTATGATCGCGATATGAGCTTTGAAGATGCGGTCAAATTGCTCATGGTTTCGTTCGATTCCACCCTGAAGGCGAACCTGTCTGTTGGCCTGCCGCTGGATCTACTGGTGATCGGAAAAGACGAATTCGGTCCAACGCATGAGCATCGTGTGACAGCCGATGATCCCTATTTCGAGACTATCTCGTCAAGCTGGGGTGATGCGCTGAAAACAGCCTTTCACTCGCTGCCGAACTATAAGTTCGATCCGAATTAATACGGATACTTGGCGGCTGTGAAATGATTGGTTCAATTTGAACCTATTTTCACCCTCTGGAAAAATGCCGACAGAGGTATTAGTAGACGAAACAGTCCAAAATGGATTTTGTTGGACGTGATATTGCCCCTCTACTGCGGTCATACACTTACGTATGTCACGCAAAGCCTCTATCCACTTCATCGACTCTTCAAGCCGCAACCGGGCTGAACTTGCTCGAATCGGTTTCGCACTTGGCCACCATGCGGAGGTGTATGGGGACCTGTCCGAACTGTCGGTCCATCCCCCGCGCGAAGGGATCATCGTCGCCCGCGATTCAGCCCAGGACGGCGGGGTTTCGGTTATCCTGGAGCGTTTGAGCCGCCTGGGTGTCTGGCTACCCCTGATCGCTGTCGAAGCGGAGCCCCGCCCTGGCCGGATCGTGGAGGCGATCAAGGCAGGCGCTTTGGATTACCTCGCGCTACCGCTCGATCCAGATCGCTTTGCGCGGTGCCTGGCGCGGATCGAGAAGGAGGCACAGGTGTTCGGTGCGGCCCGCCGCCGCATGATCGAAGCGCGAGACCGCATTTCGAACCTTTCTGTGAGAGAGCGCGAAGTGTTGGAATGGCTCGCAGAGGGCAGCAGCAACAAGGTCATCGCGCGTGAGCTCGAAATCAGCCCGCGCACCGTCGAAATTCACCGCGCGAATATGATGACAAAGCTTGGCGCACGCCACGCCGCGGAAGCGGTGCGGCTGAAACTCGAAGCGAAATTGGAACCCCGTATTCAGGCTATGTAGGTCTGCCTGATGCGGATACCCCGGAATGTCCCCGGCATCCCCGTATGCCGGGGACTTTTTTGCGGGGTGCGCAGTGGCGCAAATCTCAGCGACAGAAACTTCGCTCTCCGCTTTCGAGGTGGAAATGGTCTTCGTGCGCGCGGTTATAGTCTGGGCCAAGGACAGTGCCGAACCGTTTGCAGGCGCTGCGGTGGACCACCCGCAGAAATTCGCGCTCTGCACGCGTGCCGCCGTGCCAGTCATCCTTCAGGCTTACGCGCCGGCCATCTTCCAGAATGAAGGCTGATACGTCGATCGCACCCGCCGTCGCATGTGCCGAACGGCGGCTTGACCCGGCGATGTTGCGGCAGGCGTAGCTTCCCATCGTCTCTATGCGCTTTAGCGAGCTGCCCAGTATCTGGCGCGCAGCACGGTCAACTCCGAAGCGCGCCCAATTGCTGAATTTCGTTGCCGTGTTGCATTGAACAGCGCCGATATTGCTGATGCTGAATTGTGATGCGTCACCGGGAATGGCGGAAAGCTGCACAGTGCCAAGCTTGCTGCATCCCGGCCCGGCATAGCTATCGGGCAAAGGGACAAATTCGGCGCCCGCCGCCTGCAGCCCCGCGATACAGCTGCGATCTTCGGGGCGGTTCGAATAATTGCGCGGCGCGGACGCTACCCGGCTCTGGCCGCCGGATTGAACGCCTGCTTCTGCTGAGGAACGCTTGGAAGGTGTGCCGCCTTTCGCAAATGGGACAAGACTTCCGCATGCTGTAAGCGAAAGCACGCTGGCGAGCAAAAGAAAGGCTTGTAAGGGGCGGCGTTGTTTCATGCTTAAAGAGATATGCATAAGAATGGTTAACGAGATGCAAACCATTGTGCAGACCGTGCCGGTATGGGCAGCTCTTTAGCGGCGAAACGTGGCCCGAACTCTATGGAAAGCGTGGCCGCGCTTTACGGCAGCTTTACGGCAGCTCTTCGGCCACCTGTTCCCACAACTCGATCTTCACCCCGTTCGGGTCGAGGATCCATGCGAACTTCCCGTACCCTTCATCAGCGGTGCCGAGCACGTCCACGCCCTTGTCCTCCAATTGCTTGCAGAACCCGTCCAAATCATTGACGCGCAGATTGATCATGAACCCGCCTTTTCCGGGCTTGATATATTCATCGTCCTTAAAGTGACTGACCAGCGAATAGGGATTTTTCTTCGGTTCCTGCGCCCATGCGAATTGCGGTCCATATTCGCCATCTGCGCCCAGAATGTCGCGGTACCAGGCGCGCGTCGCCTCGGGGTCTTCGGCAACGTAGAAAACGCCGCCCAATCCTGTCACGCGGGGTGTCTCGCCCATAATTCGTCTCCTCCCTGAAAGGCCTATCATGCATGATGAGGCGGGGGCAGGGAAGAGGTTAGAACCGTGTCGTAAATTCAATCACGGATGGCGGCAGCGTATCGAGCAATGCGATCTCGATGACCTTGTCGAAACCTGTCAGCACCATCACACCCACAAGCAGCAGCGCGACGCCGAAAAGGGGCTTGCCGTGTTTCGCCAGCGCCTGCATCGTCTTGCGCCGTTCACCCAGTGCCTTTCGCGATCCATAAGCAAACGCAAGCACGCTTGCCGCGACACCCAGACCGAAGATCAGAAATATCAGAAAGCTGCCGATCAGGTTCTCACCCTGACTGGCCGCCGCAATCGCCACACCGAGAGTGGGGCCGACGCAGGGTGCCCAGACGATCCCAAGCAACAGGCCGATGGCATATTGGCCTCCGGCGCCATCGCCGCTCAGCTTCGCAAGGCGCTGATTGCCGAAATTGGAAATCGGCGCAGCCGCCGCGGTCAGCGCCGCCTGAGCCTGCGGAACGAGGAGCACCGCGCCGGCGGCGGCGATCATTGCGCCTGCCAACAACCTCACGAGCTGCTCGTTGATGCCAAGCGAATATCCGAAGGCAATTACGGTAAAGCCGAACAGGGTAAAGCTGGTGACAAGACCTGCTGCCAAAGCAAGCGGGCCAAACCTGCTCTTGCCCAGCGCCGATGCCACCAAGATTGGAACCAGCGGCAAAACGCACGGATTGAGGATCGTCACAAGACCTGCAACGAAAGACAAAAAGGCGCTTCCCAGCATAATGACAGCCTGATGCCGGAGTGCGGCCTAAATCGCGCCGAGTACGGCCGAGCGCAGGCGGGTCCGGTTCGTTTCGGCGATTGAGCGAGCGGTTTCCTTCTTGCCCTTGAACACCAGTATGGTGGACTGGCGGGGAATGCGGTGCTGGCGCAGGAATGCCTTTTCGTCATCGAAATTGACTTTGACGAACAGCACATCGGCGCTCTGTTTCTCCTTGCGCAGCTCCTCCATGATGGGGGCCTGTGCGCGGCATGTCGGGCACCAGTCGGCATAAACATCGACGACAATGGTCTTGCCCTTGTTCTGAGCCATGGTGAATTCGGCTGCGTCATAGGTGGACCAGCCGCTCGTATCGGCTTGGGCGGACAATTGGACGGCGCCGATAATGGCCGCACCGATCACGGCGATCAGGACAAAGAGACGGGTCATAATGCGTTGGCTCCAGCAGGTATGATCGGCGGAAATGCCGACGGGTCACCGGGAGTTCGCATGCTCGGCTGAAATGGTTACACCGCTACCCGTTCAGTTTGTAGCAGCCACTGCGGCGTCTTGCTGTGTCGCCTTGCTCACCGCCACAATCGCAATCCACGCCGCGATGAAGCCCGGCACAATCTCGTACAGCCCCTGACCGCCGATAAACGCGCTGTTGAGGCCGAGTGCGATCCAGATGCCGACCACCAGTGTGCCTGTCACGAGGCCCGCGACTGCGCCATATCCGTTCATACCTTTCCACGTCAGCGCAAGCACGATCAGCGGGCCAAACGCCGCACCGAAACCGGCCCACGCATTCGCGACCAGTGCCAGAACCTGACTTTCGGGATCGCCGGCAATCACAATCGCCGCAATCGCGACCAGCGCCACGCTGATACGCCCGACGTTCACTGCCTCTTTCTCGCTTGCCTGTTTACGCAGGAACAGGCGGTAGAAATCCTCCGTCAGAGAGCTCGACGAAACCAGCAATTGGGACGAGATAGTGCTCATTATCGCGGCCAGCAAGGCGGCAAACAGAAAGCCGGTGACGAGCGGATGGAACAGCATTTCGGACAGGATGATGAAGATCGTTTCCGGGTCTTCAATCACCAGCCCGCTGCGCTGCGCATAAGCCCGGCCCGCCAGGCCCATCGCCACCGCACCGGCCAGCGAAACCGCCATCCATGACAGGCCGTATGTTCGGGCGCGTGCGACCTTCTCGACTGTATCGATCGCCATGAACCGCACGATGATGTGAGGCTGCCCGAAATAGCCCAGACCCCATGTCACCGCGCTGACAAAGCCCAGTAAGGTCAGCCCCTCGGTCAGGCTGAGGAAGCCCGGCACATCCACATCCGCCAGCGATCCGCCAGACTCTCCGCCGCTGCCGAACATCACCACCAGCGGCATGATCACCAGTGCGAGCATCATGATGATCCCCTGCACGAAGTCGGTGAGGCTGACAGCCAGAAACCCGCCGACCATCGTGTAGGCCAGCACAACCAGCGCGGTGATGACGATGCCTGTCATGTAATCGCTCATGCCGAGCCACGGCATCAGATCCGGAAACGCCGTTTCGAACAGCTTGCCCCCGGCGACCAGGCTGGCGGCGGTGTAGACGCTGAAGAACACCACGATCACCACGGCAGAGACGACGCGCAATGTCGTGGCGCTTTCGGGGAAGCGATTGGCGAGAAATTGCGGGATGGTCAGCGCATTGCCATAGCTTTCGGTCTGTTCGCGCAGCCGCGGGGCAACCACGATCCAGTTGACCACGGCACCCGCAAACAGCCCGATGCCAATCCACGCCTCGACCAGGCCTGCCGCATAGAGCGCGCCCGGCAGGCCCAGCAGCAACCAGCCTGACATGTCGCTTGCGCCTGCGCTGAGCGCGGCAACCGAAGGTGGCAGATTGCGCCCGGCGAGCATGTAGCCTTCCGATGTGCCGGTCGATTTGCGCCAGGCATACAGCCCGATGCCGATCATCAGGATGAAGTACAGGGCGAGGCTGAGAAGGGTCGCGGTTTCCATATCGCGGTGCGGGTAACACCTCGCCCCGCGATTGGCCACTCCAGTCACAGCAGGCCCGCAATCCGCCAAGACATGGGCCACATGTTATACGGTCCTGAGGATGAAATGCTGAGAGGGCGAAAGGAGCAGAATTGAGTGCAGTTCGCGGACGATAATGCGCGGCGGGGGAGTAGGAAATTCAGGTGATAAAGGAACGCGCCGTGGAAATCGAAATACACGCATCTTTTCATTCTCACCGGATTGGCTCAATCAAACGTTGATCGTTCAGTACATGAAGACCATAAGAACATTTTGTGAACATATTATGGGGAGATCAATTCTAATGCTAACCTCAGGAAAGCGCGTTGCTATCTCTTTCTTTTCGGGTGCAGGAGGCATGGACCTCGGTTTCTCGAATGCGGGTTTTGACGTTCGGTTGGCTATCGAGTTGGACCCATCGTGTTGTGATACTCTTAGGCGCAACCTACCCGATACCCGAGTCGTTCAAGCTGATATAAATGACCTCACTGCTGGCCAAATCTGTGAGCTGGCTGAAGTTAAAGAGGGGGAAATCGATTGTATTTTTGGCGGTCCGCCATGCCAATCTTTCAGTTTGGCTGGGCGCCGCGAAGGTACAAATGATGAGCGAGGTCAATTGGTATTCAGGTTTATCGAATTGGTTCGTGCCCTTCGGCCCAAGTCGTTCGTTCTGGAGAACGTTAAAGGCATGGTAAATTGGCAGAATGGAGTTGTCTTGAGTGAAATAGAAGAGATGCTTGAAGCACCTCTTGACGATGGAGATTATTTTGCAGTTCAGCACAAAGTGTTGAATGCGGCCGAGTTTGGCGTTCCTCAGAACAGGGAGCGAGTTTTCGTAGTGGGAACGCGTGCACGTCGCCCTTTCATTTTCCCGAAGTCCACACACGGCAAGGGTAAGGTTCCTTTTGTGACAGTAGGAGACACATTGCGCGACCTTCCTAGGGCTGATCCACCATCAGCTGTTGCTTTGCGAGTTTCGAAAACGATCAAAGGACGGATTGAAAATCATGGGTACTAAACGAGTTCCAAATCACGCGGCGACAGCGCATGCGCCAACTACGCTCGCAAAGATTCGTAAAGTTCCAGTGGGACGTAAATTATCCGAAATTGATAAAACCTTTGGATCCACGTATCGGCGCTTGTCGCCAGATCAGGTCAGCCCGACTGTCACGAGAAGCGGCTATCGCGACTTTATCCATCCTAACGAGGACAGAATGTTGACGGTTCGAGAATTGGCCAGTTTACAGTCCTTCCCGGAAGATTGGGAGTTCGTCGGCGTGCGCCTTGATAGCTATAGCAGCAAGCGAAAGACGACCATGACCCAATTCGGTCAAGTGGGGAACGCTGTTCCGCCCAGACTAGCCCAAGTCGTAGCAGAAAAGTTGATAGAGGCATTAGACGAAAATGCCTAAGGTCCCCTTTGAGGTGACAGCTGAACAATATCAGCTAAAGTCAACATTCTTTGCGAACAAGTTAGACGCTCTTGGATATGTTGGGACATTCGAGTATGTTCGTGATAGGCTTGCGAAGGATGGCGGCAGGCTCAGTTGGAAATCTGCCGAAGATTTTGGGATAAATCCGAAGAGTTTGGCGGCTGTTGGTGATGCAAGTGGGCAGTACTTCTGTCATCCAAATTTGCTGATCTTAGATCCCCGGTATCTACTTTACTTTCGGTGCATTGCCGCTCTGTCGCAAAAAGGCCTCAAGGCGTTGTCGGGGGTATCATCAATTGATCGTATGGAGATCGGCAATTCAAGCTGCTCTCCCCTACAAGCAAGAAAAATTGCCCAAGCGATAAATGCAAACCTCAATGCGATTTATGCTGTCCAGATTCCAGGCGTCGAGAAATTGAAGGCGTTAATGTACGCAACGGCCGGAACGACCATTGATGGTAGCTGGCGAAACAAAATTGGTAGCGAGGGTGAACGGATAGTTCGTACTATATTTCTGAAGGCTCTGCTTGAGAACACAGAACTTGCTAATGTCATTTTGCGAACTGGAAAGGAAGTTAGCGCTTGTCAGCTTTCCGCAGAATGGCTTGACGAAAATACCGCTGGTTTGACCTCGTGTCTAACAATAAACGGATGCGTGATACAGTTCGGAAGTGAGCCCGATATCAAGCTAGTCGATCCAGATGGTAGGACCGTAGGAGGGATCGAAATTAAAGCTGGAATAGACCCTGCCGGCGCATTGGAACGGCTAGGCGCGATGATGAAGTCTTTCGAAAATATCAGAGCTGAATCTTCAGAAGCCGAAACAATCTTGGTAGCTTCGTGCATCACTGACGAGGTTCAAGATCGTCTCTCGTCAATGAAGAACGTCCGCACCTACATAATGACGGATGTCATTCAAAATCGAAAGTCTAAGGGCACCCATCTGATGAACGTGATGCGTGCGAGCCTAGGATTGACTGACAGGTTCCAATAACGCTCAGCTCTCCTTCTTACGCTTCGCCTTCTTGCGCTCGTGCGGGCACAGCAGCGTCTTGCGCAGACGAATGCTCTGCGGGGTCACCTCGACCATTTCATCATCGTCGATATAGGCGATGGATTGCTCCAGGCTCATGCGGCGCGGCGGGGTGAGGCGGATGGCGTCATCCTTGCCCGAGGAGCGCACGTTGGAAAGCTGCTTGGCTTTCATCGGGTTGACTTCAAGATCGTCCGGCTTCGCGTTCTCGCCGATCACCATGCCTTCATACACCTTCATAGCCGGGCCGATGAAGAGCTCGCCGCGCTCCTCCAGCATGTTGAGCGCATAGGCGTTGGAATCGCCGTCACCGTTGGAGATCAGCACCCCGTTGTTCCGGCCGCCGACCGCGCCTTTGTAGGGGCCGTATTTCTCGAACAGGCGGTTCATGATGCCCGTGCCGCGTGTGTCGGACAGGAATTCACCATGATAGCCGATCAGCCCGCGCGATGGGGCGGAGAAAGTGATGCGGGTCTTGCCCTGGCCCGAGGGGCGCATTTCGGTGAGGTCGGCTTTGCGTTTCTGCATCTTCTCGACGACCGTACCCGAATGCTCATCATCCACGTCGATCACGACGGTCTCGTATGGCTCCATGCGCTGTCCGTCTTCTTCGCGGAACAGCACTTTGGGACGGCTGATGCCAAGTTCAAAGCCTTCGCGGCGCATCGTTTCGATCAGCACGCCAAGCTGCAATTCGCCGCGTCCTGCGACTTCGAATGCATCCTTGTCCTCGGCCTCGGTCACACGGATGGCGACATTGGTTTCCGCCTCGCGCAGCAGGCGGTCGCGGATCATGCGGCTGGTGACTTTGTCGCCCTCGCGCCCGGCCAGCGGGCTGTCATTGACGGCAAAGCGCATGGCGAGGGTGGGGGGATCGATCGGTTGCGCGGCGATAGGCTCGCTGACGGATGGATCGCAGATCGTGTTGGAGACGGTCGCCTTTTCAAGACCCGCGAGCGCGATGATGTCACCCGCCTGTGCGGTTTCGACCGGCACACGCTCGAGCCCGTCAAAGCTCATCAGCTTGGTTGCGCGGCCCACTTCGACGACATTCCCATCCATATCGATGGCATGGATCGGATCGTTGATCTTGATCGTGCCGGACTGGACGCGGCCGGTGAGCACACGGCCCATGAAGTTATCCCGGTCAAGCAGGGTGGCAAGGAAGCTGAACTTGCCGTCAGTGTCCAGGCCGGGCGAGGGGACATGGTCGACGATCAGCTTGAATAGCGGATCAAGCGTGCCGTCGCGCGCCGATTCATCATCGCTGGCATAGCCATCGCGGCCTGATGCGAAGAGCGATGGGAAATCGAGCTGTTCATCATTGGCATCAAGCGACGCGAACAGGTCAAACACTTCGTCGAGAACTTCCTGCGGCCGGCCATCGGGGCGGTCGATCTTGTTGACGACGACAATCGGCTTGAGCCCCAGCGCAAGCGCCTTTCCGGTAACAAACTTGGTCTGCGGCATCGCGCCTTCCGCGCTGTCGACCAGCAGGATAACGCCGTCGACCATGCTGAGAATGCGCTCCACCTCGGCGCCGAAATCGGCGTGTCCGGGCGTGTCGACGATGTTGATGCGGGTGGTGTTGCCTTCGTGCTCCCATTCGACGCTGGTGCATTTGGCAAGGATGGTGATGCCGCGCTCTTTTTCCAGATCGCCGCTGTCCATGGCGCGCTCTTCCACGCGCTGGTTTTCGCGGAAAGTGCCCGACTGGCGGAAAAGCTGGTCCACCAGAGTGGTCTTGCCGTGGTCAACGTGAGCGATGATCGCGATATTGCGAAGGTCAGAGGACATAGTCTGAAATTTCCAATCGATGTGCCCGCAAACCGAGCGGACAGAGATAAATGCGGTGCCGTTGCCGCTTGACTTCAAAATGTGGCGGGGCTGCGACAATCGGGATGACGTTACGGCATGGTGCGCGCCGCGTCGGACCTGTTGCATTGCAGCATTCGCTGGCGCGCCTAGCGCAGGAGCCAATCAAGGGCAAGAGCAAGCGATGCACGCCGCCATTAACGCTTTGGCAACAGTGTGTCGGTGTTGCAACAATGGCCCGATTCCCTTGGATTCCTGCGGGTTTCCAGCTTGCCGCATACGTAAGCGTAGCCTATTAGTTTCGTTAATCGAGTGGAGGGATAAAGGCGTCTGGGGACGCTCGCCGCTACGGCATCCAAAGCTCGAGGCATATTGGAGAGGAGCTTCCATGCGTTCTATTACCCCCGGTTCTGCCGGCTCATACCGATTCACCCTGCTTGCAGGTGCCGCAGTTTTTGCACTCGGCGCGCCAGGTGTCGCTTTCGCCCAAGACCTCGATGACGAGGACGACGTTGGCGTTGAGGCCCCGGAAAGCAGCAACCAGATCATTGTGACCGCGTCCAAGCGCGAACAGACCCTTCAGGAAACACCGATCTCTGTTTCGGTGACCAGCGGCGAGACGCTGGAGAATGCACAGATCCGCGACGTGCTCGACCTGCAGACGGT
>CALLQC010000139.1 GCA_938015255.1 uncultured Erythrobacter sp. | reverse complement strand
CGCGCTTCACCTGCTCGAAGCTGCCGGTGCGCCAGCCGATCGCCTGATGGTGATGGGTGATGCGGGCGCGCAGTTTCATCCGGGACAATCAGCGACCTTGCGGCTTGGTCCGAAAAACGTGCTCGCGCGCTTTGGCATGCTGCATCCGGCAACGCTCAAGGCGTTCGATGTCGATGGCCCGGTTGCGGCGGTCGAGATATTCCTGGATGCGCTGCCGAAGAAAAAGGCCGCAAAGGGCCCGGTAAACTTCGCTCGCCCGACCTATGCGCCGCCCGCGTTGCAAGCCGTGACCCGCGATTTCGCGTTTCTCGTTCCCGCTGAGCTGGCGGCTGCCGATCTTGTGCGGGCTGTGAAAGGCGTCGACAAGAACAACATCACAGATGCCCGCGTCTTCGATGTCTTCGCTGGCCAAGGCGTGCCCGAAGGCAAGAAGTCGGTCGCGGTAGAGGTTACGCTGCAACCGCAGGACAAGAGCTATAAGGACGCCGAGCTGAAGGCGATCTCCGATGCGATTGTCGCCAGTGCGGCCAAGCAGGGAGCGGAGCTGCGCGGCTAAAGCCAGCTCTGAAACGCATGTCCAACAGGCGCACCTTCGCGATCATCTCGCACCCTGACGCGGGTAAGACCACGCTCACTGAAAAGCTGTTGCTTCAGGGCGGCGCGATCCATCTTGCCGGTGAAGTCAAGGCGCGCGGGGCAGCGCGGCGTGCCCGTTCGGACTGGATGAAAATCGAGCAGCAGCGCGGCATCTCTGTCACGTCATCGGTGATGACCTTCGAACGTGACGGGGTAACGTTCAACCTGCTCGATACGCCGGGGCACGAGGACTTTTCAGAGGACACTTACCGCACGCTAACCGCCGTAGACAGCGCCATCATGGTGATCGATGCGGCCAAAGGGATCGAGCCGCAGACGCGCAAGCTGTTTGAGGTCTGCCGGCTGCGCAGCGTGCCTATCATCACCTTCGTCAACAAGGTCGACCGCGAAGGGCGCCCGGTTTTCGAACTGCTTGATGAGATCGCCGACATGCTCGCGCTTGACGTCAGCCCGCAAATGTATCCGGTTGGCATGGGCGGAGAATTTCAGGGAATTCTCGATTTCGCGAGCGGCAAGGTCGCTGTGCCGGAGGGTGGAAGTAAGGAGTTTCTCGGCAAACGCGTGGATGATTTCGATCTGCCTGAGGATGTCGCGGAAAACATCGAACTGGCGCAGATTGGCTATCCCGAATTCGACCTCGATGCCTATCGCAGCGGTGATCTGACACCGGTCTATTTCGGGTCGGCGCTCAAGAACTTTGGCGTTACCGAGCTGATCGAGGCCATCGCCAGATACGCGCCGCCACCGCGCCCGCAGCCGGCCGGTGATAACCAGATTACGCCAGACTACAGCGAGGTGACAGGCTTCATCTTCAAGGTGCAGGCCAATATGGACCCCAACCACCGTGACCGCATCGCGTTCATGCGGCAGGTATCTGGTACGTTCAAACGCGGGATGAAGCTCACGCCTTCCGGCCTCGGCAAGCCGATCGCAATTCATTCTCCCATTCTGTTCTTCGCGCAGGACCGAGAGATCGCCGACACGGCGGAAGCGGGCGACATTATCGGCATCCCAAATCACGGGACGTTGCGCGTAGGCGACACGCTGAGCGAAAAGGATCAGGTGCGCTTTACTGGCCTGCCGAACTTCGCGCCCGAAATCCTGCGCCGCGTCCAGTTGAAAGATCCGACAAAGACCAAGCAATTGCGCAAAGCGCTGGACGATCTTTCCGAAGAGGGTGTCATTCAGGTGTTCTACCCCGAAATCGGCGCACAGCACATTGTTGGCGTGGTGGGCCAATTGCAGCTTGACGTGCTGATCGCCCGGCTGGAGGCCGAATACAAAGTCGAGGCCGGGCTTGAGCCGTCACCATTTGCGACCGCTCGGTGGATCAAAGGTGATGCAAAGGCGCTGGATGAATTTGAAAGCTTTAACCGCGCGAACCTGGCCAGAGACCGTGATGGCGATCTTGTCTTCATGGCCAAGAGCCCCTGGGATGTGAATTACCAGGTCGAGAAGAACCCAGAATTGACATTCTCGGCGACCAAAGAAAGGTAGGTTGCGGGAACGGACAGTTCGCGGCATTGGAGCCGGCATGACTGTTTCTGGCCCTACCTCCCAAACCTTCATCTCACAGCGCCTCCGGCTCAATTATTTCGATTGGGGCAATCCATCGGCGCCGCCGCTTGTCCTCGTACATGGTGGTCGCGATCACGCGCGCAGTTGGGATTGGGCGGCCGAACATCTGGCAAAACAGTATCATGTCGTCGCGATGGACCACCGGGGCCACGGTGACAGCGATTGGGTGTCTGATGGAAATTACAATTCGAACGACATGGTCTACGACCTTGCGCAGCTGATCCACCAGCTCGGACGAGGGCCAGTGCGGATCGTGTCGCATTCGATGGGGGGGAACGTTGCGCTTCGCTATACCGGGATGTTTCCCGACATGGTGACGAAACTTGTTGCGATTGAAGGTTTGGGGCCTTCGCCCGAATGGAAAGCGGAGCAGCGTCAGACGCCCTATCCTGAGCGTATGCGCGAATGGATCGAGAAGAAACGCAAGGCTGCCGGCCGGACTCCGCGCAAGTACGAAAGCATCGAGGCCGCATTCGCGCGGATGATAGAAGAAAATTCCTATCTTACCGAAGATCAGGCCCGGCATCTGACCATTCACGGCGTAAACCGTAACGAGGACGGCACCTATAGCTGGAAGTTTGATCCGCACCTCAATGTTTGGGGCGTCGAAGATGTCGCAGATCAGTTTGTCGAGGCGACGTGGGCGGCGATCACCTGCCCGACCCTGCTGCTCTATGGCGCAGACAGTTGGGCTTCCAACCCCGAAAAAGATGGACGGATAAAGCATTTCAACAACGCCAGTGTTATCGAGTTTGAAAAGGCGGGGCACTGGCTGCACCATGACCAATTCGAAAAATTTATGAGTGTGCTGAACGACTTCCTTTGATTGGACGGGTAAAGAAATGGCTGAATTTTTCGATGCGCTTGATGCCAAGCATGTAGGAATGATCGCAAAACAGCCGGTTTTCTTTGTCGCCACGGCTGCGGCGGACGGCCGGATCAATCTCAGCCCCAAGGGTTATGATGCGTTTCGAGTGCTCTCTCCCACGCGAGTTGCTTATCTTGATCTCGGCGGGTCAGGTAATGAAACGCACGCGCACGTGATGGCCGATCAGGCGGACCGGGGGCGCATCACCATCATGTTTTGCAATTTTGAACGACCAGCGCTGATATTGCGTATTTACGGCAGGGCCATGCCCGTGCTTCCGCAGGATCGCGGCTGGGACGAACTGGCCCGGCACTTCACCATGATTTCAGGTACGCGGCAGATTTTCGACATCGCTGTTGAAAGCGTGCAAAGTTCGTGCGGCTGGGGTGTGCCGTTCATGACCTTCGACGCAGAGCGCGAAACACTAAAGAAAGCTCACCGGCAGACCGATCCGGCGGCGTGGGAGGCGAAAGTTGCGGGCCGAACGCAAAGCATTGACGGATTGCCAGTCCGCCCCAGCGAGCGCTACGTTTCG
This sequence comes from uncultured Erythrobacter sp., assembly GCA_938015255.1. Lineage (GTDB taxonomy): Bacteria > Pseudomonadota > Alphaproteobacteria > Sphingomonadales > Sphingomonadaceae > Erythrobacter. The sequence continues at coordinate 9,396 of CALLQC010000139.1, read as the reverse complement.
GATGAATAGCGCCACGTGAAAGATCGTGAAAGTTTGGCGGCGAACAGATGAACCTTCCATGCGCCATTGCCTAAAAAGTAACCAAAAGATTAAAAAATAGACACGCAATCTGGACGTCTGCGCAAGTGCGAGTTGATTCCCTGCGATAATCCCGCGTTTCAAAACTGGCACGCCTCTTGCTCCTTCTCACAGGCCGGGATCGGCCCGGTGAGTCAAAGGGGGCACGGATGAAGTTCATCATCGCCATTATAAAACCGTTCAAACTCGATGAGGTCCGCGAAGCGCTGGGCGCAATCGGGGTCGCCGGGATGACCGTATCCGAAGTCAAAGGGTTTGGCCGCCAAAAAGGCCAGACCGAGATTTATCGCGGCGCAGAATACTCCACCAATATGCTTCCCAAAGTGAAGCTCGAAATTGCAGTGAGTGACGATATCGCCGAGCAGGTGGTCGAGACGATCCAGCAGACCGCAAACACCGAAGCTATCGGCGATGGAAAGATCTTCATCCTCGACCTCGCATCCGCAACCCGCATTCGCACAGGCGAAGCGGGCGAAACCGCACTTTAACGAAGGGGGACAAGCATCATGAAGTCTACTTTCCTGAAACTTGCCGCCCTGGCGGCTACGACCGGACTGCTAGCGACGCCTGCTATGGCCGCAGCGCCAGCCGCAGACGCTGTCTCTGGCGGCACCGCATACATTCTCAACACGCTGCTGTTTCTGATCGGCGGCTTTCTTGTCATGTGGATGGCAGCCGGGTTTGCAATGCTCGAAGCTGGCCTGGTGCGCGCCAAGAACACATCGACACAATGCCTCAAAAACATCGGTCTGTATTCAATAGCCGGTCTGATGTTCTGGGTAATCGGTTACAACATCGCCTATCCTGGCTTCGCTGAGGGTTCGCTCGGCCTGTTCGGGATGGCGGGCACGACTTACGGCATGCAGGGCGTCGGCGAAGCTGACCTCGAAACCGGTTATTCAGTGGCATCAGACTGGTTCTTCCAGATGGTATTCTGCGCGACGACTGCGTCGATCGTGTCAGGCACGGTCGCCGAACGGGTGAAGATCGTTCCGTTCTTCATTTTTGTGACCATTCTTACCGGTATCATCTATCCGGTTGTTGTAAGCTGGGAGTGGGGCGCAGGTTACCTTGATAGTGTCCACGGCTTCAGCGATTTTGCTGGATCCACGCTGGTCCACTCCACAGGTGGCTGGGCCGCTTTGATGGGTGCCATCATTATCGGTTCGCGTGTCGGTCGTTATGGTCCTGACGGCAGGGTCAACGTTTTTCCGGGCACCAACATCCCGCTCGCAACGCTTGGTACCTTCATTCTGTGGCTCGGCTGGTTCGGCTTTAACGGTGCATCACAGCTTGCAATGGGCACAGTGGGCGACGTGTCGGACGTGTCGAAAATCTTTGTGAACACCAATATGGCTGCAGCCGGCGGTGTTGTGGTCGCGATCATCCTGACGCAGGTTCTTTACAAGAAGGCCGACGTCACGATGGCGCTGAACGGCGCCCTGGCAGGTCTTGTTTCGATCACAGCTGAACCGCTTGCTCCGAGCGTAGGTCAGTCGATCCTGATCGGCGGCATCGGCGGTGCAATCGTGGTCTTTACGGTCCCACTGCTCGACAAGTTCAAAATCGATGATGTCGTTGGCGCCATCCCGGTTCACCTGTTCGCGGGTATCTGGGGCACGATGATTGTTCCGCTCACCAATAGCGATGCCTCGTACGGCGGACAGTTCGTTGGCGTCGCGCTGACCGCTGTCTGGGTAAGCGCTGCATCGGCCATCGTCTGGCTCGCTCTCAAATACACCATCGGTGTCCGTCCGAGCGAAGAAGACGAAGTCGGCGGGCTCGATAAGGCTGAAATCGGCGTCGAAGCCTATCCCGAATTTGCGAGGACATAAGCTCTCGCATCCAAGTTTGGCGGGGAAGGTACTCTCTCCTCTCCCATCTTCCCCGCCTCACCGCGTTCCTCCTGCGAACGACCAAACTAATGAGGGCCGGAGCAGCAATGCTTCGGCCCCTTTTTTGTGATTTCGGAGTGTGGCGGGGTGGCCACATGAAGTTACATTTCGTTTGCTGATGCGTGCATGATTATTGCGCTGACTGCCGTTTAGGACTCATTTGCAGCTCCCACAGGGACTTAATGAGACCAAACGGGAGAGTGAAAATGAAATCCCCTATCACCCCTTTCAGTCGCGCCGCCCGCATGCGCGCGATGCTGCTCGCTGGCTGCGCTATCGCACTTGGAGCAAACCCCGCCCTTGCCCAGGATGCCTCTGACGCCGACGAGCCCGAAGCGCGTGGCAATGTAATCGTCGTGACCGCCACAAAGCGCGACTCCACAATTCAGGACGTGCCTTTCTCGATTAGCGCGCTCACTGCCGAAGACATTCAACGGTCCGGCGCCGGCAACCTAGAAGACCTCTCTCGCAATGTTGCCGGACTTTCCGTGCAAAATCTGGGCCCGGGCCAAAGCCAAGTGTCCGTGCGCGGCGTTTCTGCCGGTCAGGTCGTGCGCGACCAACCCGGCGTAAAAGAGCAGGTCGGCGTTTATCTCGACGAGTCGGTGATTTCGCTTTCGCTGTTTACGCCAGATCTCGACCTTTTCGATCTCAACCGCGTTGAAACTCTGCGCGGACCGCAAGGCACTTTGTTCGGGTCGGGATCGGTAGGCGGCACGATCCGTTACATCACCAACCAGCCCGAGATCGGCGTTGTTGAAGGCGCGATTGAGGGCAACGTCAACCTCGTCGACGGAGACGATCTTGGCTGGCACCTGAAAGGCGCGGTCAACGTGCCCGTGGGCGACAATGTCGCGCTGCGCGCTGTTGGCTACTACACGCAGTACGGGGGCTTTATTGACGCTCAGGGCCCCGGCGGGGGTGAAGATATCAATGGCGGCGAACGTTATGGAGGACGCCTGGCACTGCGACTGGATACCGGTGAAGGGTTCAGCATCACGCCGCGGGTGGTCTATCAGAAGGTGAAAGCTGACGGGTTCAACCGCCAGGAAATCTTCAATCTGTTCGCAAACCCCTTCACGACGACCCGCCCGCCGAACCAGCTGGGCGAGCGTGAACAATTCCTGCTTTTGCAAGAAGCGTTTGAGGATGAGACGCTGATTGCCGACCTGGTGGTTGAGGCTGATCTCGGCCCGGTCACTCTGACATCGGTCAGTTCGTATTCGAACCGCGATATCCTGGTAAGCCGCGATGCCAGCGCGCTGACCGGATCAGTCTCGGTCGATCTGGGTTATGCCGAAGCTGACGTGCTGTTGCCGTCGAATCTGCGTGATACAACCGACCTGGAAACGATCACTCAGGAAATCCGCTTTTCGTCAGATTATGACGGACCGCTCCAGTGGGTTTTCGGCGGCTTTTACTCAGAAACCGATCGTTTCTACCGTCAACGTTTGCCAACACCGGGCTATGCTGCAGCAACCGACGCCGTACTTGGTGCCGGAACATCGGCCGCAGTTGCCAATGGTTTTGCGAACCTCGATTCCCCGTTCAATTCGGATCTGCCCTACAATATCGAGCAGATCGCAATCTTTGGTGAGGCAACATTTGAAGTCTCTGACGCGCTGACCTTTACGGCCGGCGGGCGCTATTACGACTTCGAGGAAGTCCGCACCATTACAACAGGCGGCCTTTTTGCGAACGGGGATACCGGTGTAGTCGATGAAACGTCGTCGGATGGTTTCACACCGCGCTTCTTGCTCAGCTACGAATTGTCGCCAGATGTGACGATCAATGCGCAGGCCTCGCAAGGCTTCCGTCTTGGCGGGGTCAATGACCCGCTCAACGTGCCGCTGTGCAACGCGGAAGACCTCGCGCTGTTCGGTGGTTTTCAGGATTACGATGACGAAACGTTGTGGAACTACGAAGTTGGCGTCAAGACACAGGGCAACGGCTTCACCTTCAACGCGGCGGCGTTCTATAACGACATCAGTGATCTGCAAGTCACTCTGGACGCAGGGAGCTGCTCGTCGCGGATTGTCTTTAACGTACCAGACGCGCATTCCGCAGGTATTGAGGCCGAGATCGGTCTGAATCCTGTAGCAGGCCTAAACCTCAACCTATCGGGCAGCTGGATTGAGGCCGAGTTCGACACGACCCTGCCCGGCGCACTGGCTGGTGCGACGGGTATCCGCGAGGGCAACCGCCTGCCATCTGTTCCGGAATTCCAGCTTTCGGCGAGTGGCTCGTACGAATGGCCGATTTCGGACGGTGCGGATGCCTTTATCGCAGCGTCCTTTACCCATGTTGGTTCACGCTTCACTCAACCGGCGGACCAAGAGAGCAATCCACGGACTTTCGTTCACGGACTTCCGTTTGGCGGCGCGCCTGCCGATGCTTCGACTACGGTTGATCTGCTGCTCGATGATTATCAGCTCGTCAATTTGAGCGCGGGCGTTGATTTCACCAACGGGCTCAGCCTTTCGATCTACGCCAATAACGTGTTTGACGAAAACGCACTGCTATCGTTTGATCGTGAGCGCGGCGGGCGTGCACGCCTTGGTTACCGGATCGGAAATCCGCGGACATTCGGAGCAACCGTCCGCAAGGAGTTCTGATTAACGCACCGGATTGATGGCATTAGGGCCGGGGTTTCGACCTCGGCCCTTTTGCTTTGCAAGGCTATTCAGCCGCTTTGATGAAGTCTGCGCAGCGCTCGCCGATCATAATGCTGGGTGCATTGGTGTTACCGCTGACGATCTTGGGCATCACGCTGGCATCAGCGATCCAAAGACCATCGACACCGCGCACTTTCAATGTCGGATCTACAACGGCGTTTTCATCACCGCCCATCCGGCAGGTTCCCACCGGGTGATAGACCGTGTCTGCGCGGTTGCGGATCATTTCATCCAGTGCAGCGTCATCATTCAGGTCGACAGGATGGCGATCCGTCGGGCCGTAAACATGAAGCGGGGGAGCTTCGGCTATCCGGTGGGACAACCGCACGCCCGCGCGCAGCACCGCCAAATCTCGCTCATCATCAAGAAAATTGGGATCGATCACCGGGGCCGCAGCAGGATCGGTTGTCCCCAGGCGCACCGTTCCGCGGCTTTCGGGCCGCAAAACGCAGGCGTGAAGGGAAAAGCCATATCCTTTCACATTCTCGCGCCCGTGATCTTCCAGTACTGCTGGCACGAAATGCCATTGCACGTCGGGCGCGGGTGCATCGTCCATCACCTTCCAGAAACCACCCGCTTCGGCATAGCATGTGGTCATTGCGCCAGTGCGCTTGCGCCTATGCTCAAAGATGGCACCGGCCATTTTGAGCGTGCCCTTTAGAGTGCCGCCGATTGGTACATCGGATTCGGTCTGCCAGCCGGAAACATAGTCGATATGGTCCTGCAAATTGGCGCCCACTTCTGGCCTGTCGAGAACGACCTTTATACCTCGTTCCTTGAGGTGCTCGGCTGGACCAATCCCTGACAGCATCAAGATTTGCGGTGAATTGAATGCCCCTGCCGACAGGATCACTCCCCTCCGTGCATAGATCATTTCTGATCCCTTGCCGCGCCGGACCATTACACCGGTAACCTTGCCGCCTTCCACAACCAGCCGCTCAACCAGCGTCTTGGTTCGAATCGTAAAATTGCCCTGATCGCGGATAGGTTCGACATAAGCGCGCGCGGCAGACCAGCGCTCTCCGTTGCGCTGGGTAACCTGATAAATGCCGAAGCCTTCTTGATTGTCGCCGTTGAAATCGCGGTTGGTTCGCAACTGTAGACTTTCAGCGCTTTCCACAAAGGCGTGGCTGGTTGGGTTGGGTGAGCCCTGATCTGACACGAATAACGGACCACCGTCACCGTGAAAGTCGTCCGCCCCCCGCTCGTTCGATTCCGATCTGCGAAAATAGGGCAGGACGTCGTCATATTTCCAGCCGCTACAGCCCATCGCGGCCCAGTTGTCATAATCCCAACGGTTGCCGCGGATATAGACCATTGCATTGATCGCCGATGATCCGCCAAGGCCTTTACCGCGCGGTTGGTATCCGATCCGCCCGTTCAGTCCTTTTTGCGGGACGGTCTCATACTTGTAATTCGACGAATTGCGGATGAATGGCATGAAGCCCGGTGTTTTGATCAGGACATTGTCGTTTCTTCCACCCGCCTCGATCAGGCAAACTCTGCGTGTGCCATCCACCGCCAGTCTTCCGGCAACTGCACTTCCGCCGCTTCCGCCTCCGATGACGATGTAATCAAAGCTTTCCATGCTCTCTCCTCTTGGGAAAGACGGTTAAGCTGCTTCACTGGTTCCTGCAATCGGGTTTCTTGTAGCAACTGAATTGCTCTTGGCAGCCTGAGCTTTCCAGCGCTCCCGGATCATGTCCGATGTTTCGCGCGAACCGTCATGGCTCCAGCCTGGTTCGCGCAGGAGATATGAGAGCTTGTGCTTCCAGGGTGCCCGCCAGATATCTCCAATCATCCCGGCCCACTCATGGAAAACCGCCCAAAGCAGATTGAAACTGCCAAGCTGTTTGACGATGCCATACCGGATTTGTTCGTCATCGGTCTCGGGCTCAAAGGTTCCGAAAATCTTGTCCCATACGATGAACACCCCTGCATAATTTCGGTCGAGATAACGCGGGTTGGTCGCGTGGTGCACACGGTGGTGACTGGGTGTGTTCATCACGGCTTCGAACCAGCGCGGCATGCGGTCGATAGCTTCGGTGTGGATCCAGAATTGGTAGATCAGGTTGAAGCCGCCGCAGATTGCGATCATCGCAGGGTGAAAGCCAAGCAGAACCAGCGGGATCGCGAACAACAGGCCGAACGTGAATGACCCGGTCCAGGTCTGCCGCAGCGCAGTAGAAAGGTTGTAATGCTGCGAGGAATGGTGGTTCACATGCGCGGCCCACATCCACCGGATGCGGTGGCCTGCGCGGTGCACCCAGTAATATTTGAGATCGTCCAAAACGAAGCACAGCGGCCACGCCCACCACACGGACCACCAGTCGTTGCCAGCATCAAAAATTCGATATTGATAGGCTTCGATAAAAATGAACGCCGCAAACCCGCCCAGCAATGCGCCTGCGATTGTCGATCCAAGGCCGAAGGTCAGGCTCACAAGCGTATCCATCGGTTCGTAAGCCTCAGGACGCCTGAAGCGGGACCAAATCATCTCTGCTAACACGGCGACTACGAACACCGGGACAGCATATTGTGTGGGGGAGAAATCAGGCATAGTCGCTGACTACTATAGCCGGTTGATCGCGTCGGCCCAAGAACTGCCATCGGGAAGTGAAAGACGAACCTCACCAAATCGGGCTTCTCCTGTGTTTATGACAATTCTGTCCACTTCTTCACGCACTTTGGCATCGCTGGTGAGAAGACGGCCTGCAAAGCGATTCCCATGCCGTTTCAGCAGCATAATCCGGCCGCCATCATCCTTTGCGAGTGCGGCCGAACCACCGCGTGCAATCGAGAATCGCGCCAGTTCAAAGCCAAACTCGACTTCGGTGGCAGCGGACTGCACACCAGCTTCGTCGTTCAAGGTTGGCTTTCCCCCCAGCTTCAACAGACGCGCCAGCCCATAAAGCGCAAGGATTGCGACCATGGAGCCGGCGAATTGGATAAGGAGGGGATGAATTTCCATTTGTTGCGCACGCTGACTTTAGAAGATCGTTCGGGGATTGGCATGCTCGATCAATTGCGGCAAGCATGCGTTAAGGAGATCGACAATGAAACTGCCAAACCGTTCGCTAGTTATCGCAGCAGGTTTTGCCCTAGCGACCGGATCTGGGCCGCTTTCGGCAGACGATCATTCTGTATCGAGCAAGCCTATGCTGGATCCGGTTGCGTTGGTCGAGGCCGAAGCCGACCGGACCTCGCGGGTCGCGCGCAATATGTGGAATTTCGCCGAGCTTGGGTACCTGGAGACCCAATCAACCAACCTGTTGCAATCCGAGCTGGAGGGAGAGGGCTTTTCCATCACTAAAGGGATTGCTCAAATTCCTACGGCGTTCGTTGCCGAATGGGGTGAGGGCGGACCTGTCATCGCAATACTTGCGGAAATGGATGCGCTGCCGGGCATCAACCAGTCCGATGCGCCATTGCGCGAAATTATTGAGGGCAAGAATGCAGGCCATGCCTGCGGCCACAACCTTTTTGGAGCAGGGTCGCTAACCGCCGCAATTGCTGTGAAGAACTGGCTGGAAGCGACCGGTACTCCTGGCCGCATCCGTTTTTATGGAACGCCCGCGGAAGAGGGAGGCTCGGGCAAGGTCTATATGACCCGTGCAGGCATGTTCAACGATGTCGATATCGCCATCCACTGGCATGCCGATGATGAAAATAGCGCAGCTGCGCGAACCAGCCTGGCCAATCGTTCTGCCAAGTTTCGTTTCAAGGGGATTTCGGCTCATGCCGCTGGCGCACCGGAGCGCGGCCGAAGCGCTCTTGATGGCGCAGAGGCGATGAACATGATGGCCAACATGCTTCATGAGCATATGCCACAAGATGCAAGGATGCATTACGTCATCACCAGCGGGGGCAACGCGCCTAACGTCGTCCCCGATTTTGCCGAAGTGTTTTATTATGTCCGCCACCCCGATCCTGACGGTGTCGAAGAGATCTGGGCTCGGCTTGAAAATGCGGCACGCGGCGCGGCGCTGGGCACCGGTACAGACGTGGAATGGGAAGTGATCCATGGCAACAATCCGCTGCTGGTGAATGAGACCTTGGCCAAGGTCATGGATCAGAAACTGCGAAGCGTGGGCGGTGTCGAATACACAGCTGAAGAACGTGCCTGGGCTGAAAAGCTGCAGGAATCGCTGGGTGATGCTGCCAAACCTCTGGAAAGCGCTGCTGAAGTCGGGGCTTACGGAAAAAGCCTTGGTTATGGATCAACCGACGTAGGCGACGTTTCCTGGGCCACTCCGACCGTTGGAGTCAGAACGGCGACATGGGTCCCTGGAACAAGCGCGCATAGCTGGCAGGCAGTGGCTGCGAGCGGACATTCTATCGGGCACAAGGGTACACAGGTCGCGGCCAAAGCGATGTCGCTGATGGCGGTGGAACTGTTCACCAACCCCGACTTGATCGCCGCCGCCCGGGCGGAATTCGATGAGGCACGCGGGGACGATTACCAATATCGCTCTTTGCTCGGCGACCGCGCGCCCCCGCTCGACTATCGAAAGTAAGAGAGGTTCGGCGGCTACCGTGCAGCCAGCATATCGATCATTGGTTTTACTGGTGACACGTCGTAGCCGGCGGCCATAGCGGCCCGCACAATATCTTCGGGTGCCTCTCCCATCTTGGCCTGCGCAAGAGCCCACAGCAATGTGGATCTGGTCCCCGACCGGCAATAGGCGAGGATCTTTCCGTCATTTCCGGCCAAGGCATGCGCCATCTGATCGACTTGAGGCTCACTA
>CALLQC010000138.1 GCA_938015255.1 uncultured Erythrobacter sp. | reverse complement strand
GAACAAGCATGGCGACAAGCCTGGAGGCGCGAGAGCCTTTGCTGGATCATAGATTAGTCGAATTCGCGGCGCGCCTGCCCGAAGCGATGCGGGTTAAAGGCACCACAGGTAAGTATCTGTTGAAGAAGTGTATGGAACGATATCTTCCCCAGGATATCCTGTACCGCCCGAAGCAGGGCTTTGTAACGCCCATAGCGGAGTGGTTGCGCGGGCCGCTATCGAAGCAGGCGCGCGGTATCGCGTCGAACAGCGTTTTGGCCAGCACGGGATGGTTTGATCAAAAAGCGCTGCAAGCGCTCGCCGAGGCGCACATTTCCGGCCGGTCTGACAATTCGAGGCCGCTTTGGCAGCTTATCATGCTCGAAAAGTCGATTACCGGACTCAACATCAACGGATGACGGGTAGGCGACAGCCGTGACAAATTGGCACCTTGTGGCCCAATTCGAGACTCCCTGTGCCGGATTAATGTAAATTACTGATTGCCAAGCGACTCCTGTGTCGCTTACCTTCCATTAAAATTGAGCCAAATGGGCCGTTCGAGAGCCGGTGAGGGTAAAGCATCCGGCCAACAGGGTTGTCTCGGAGTAAGTGCATTATGGATAGTGGAGCCAACAGGGCAATTCCGCTCACGGGTGAAGAAGAATTCTACGCGGAAAGCGCGTTGCATTCTGCCATCCCGGACCGGCTTTTTTCTTTGAATGAACTTGATGTTCTTTATGAAGATACAAGTGCAACTCTCTGGACATACATGAATCCTGGAGGCCGGCCGAGTTTTACTCCGGCCATGCTTGAGGATTTTGAAAGCTGGCAGAGCCTGATCGCGCAAAGCTTTGGGCAAGACCGAGTGCCGCTGCGCTACCTGGTCCTGGGAAGCCGAGCGCCCGACGTGTTCTGCTTCGGCGGCGATCTCGACCTGTTTCAACGTCTGATCCGCGAAAAAGATCGGGATGGGTTGGTCAATTATGGTCATCGCTGTTGTGCAATACTGGATCGAAACATCCGGACTTTGGACATTCCGATGCTGACTATTGGGCTGGTGCAAGGGGCCGCTTTGGGAGGAGGCTTTGAAGCTCTCTTGTCATTTGATTACATCATAGCCGAGCGGCAGGCGACCTTTGGCCTTCCTGAGATCATGTTTGGTTTGTATCCCGGCATGGGTGCGCATGCGCTGCTTTCGAGGAAGCTTGGTAGTGCGATGGCTGATCGGATTATTGAATCCAACAAGACCTACACAGCCGAAGAAATGTATGATCTGGGTCTTGTCCATATGCTCGCCGAGCCGGGCGACGGTTTGAATGCGGCGCGCGATTTCATCAAGAAGTCGGACCGCCGGCACGCGGGGCTTGTTGGCTCGCGGCGGGCGATAAAGCATGTCTGGCAGCTCGACCTTTCGGAGCTTAATCGGATTACGGAAATGTGGGCGGATACCGCGCTGCAACTGCGTGAGCAGGACCTTAAGGTGATGAACCGCCTGGTTGCCGCGCAGGCTCGTCTTGCTGAGCGGATTGCCGCGGCCTGAATCTATTCCTCGGCTCCATGGCCCAGGGCCATGTAGTCATCGCTTTGCATTTCGTTCAGCCGGCTCGCCGTCCGCTCGAATTCGAAGCTGCCGTCTCCTTTTGGGTAGAGTTCGTCCGGCGAGGCTGCTGCAGTGGCAAACAACTTCACTCGCTGTTCGTAAAGCGCATCGATCAGTTTGGTGAACCGTATCGCCTCATTGCGATTTTCGGGGCTCATGATCGGGATGCCCACCAGTATGACAGTATGAAATGCGCGCGCTATAGCGAGATAGTCTGCTGCTCCGCGATTTTCGGCACAAAGCCGTTTGAAGCTGAAGACGCCCACGCCCTTCAGTGCCTTCGGCACGAACAGGGTTCTGCCTCCGCCCAGCTCGATTTCTCCCGTGGGCACATTGGCGGCGTCTTCAGGCGCGAAGTCTGTCAGTCTGAAGAACGCCTCGCGCACGTTCTCCGTCGCCGCATCACCCACCGGCGTATGCCATGTGGATAGACCTCCGATCCGGTCAAGCCGGTAATCGAGCGGGCCGTTGAGCTCGACAACGTCCATCTTCTGCTCGACCAGATCAATGAAAGGCAGGAAAAGCGACCGATTGAGCCCGTCCTTGTACAAATCACGGGGCGGGCGATTTGAAGTGGTTACAATGACGGTGCCGCTCTCAATCATCGTCTTGAAGAAACGCCCCATGATCGCGGCATCAGCGGTGTTGGTAACAACCATCTCATCAAACGCGAGGCATCGTGTCTTTTCCGCATAACTGAGCGCCACGGCGATGAGTGGATCCTTGCTCTGAGCCTTGCGCTGTTCTGCAACCTGCGCATCGACCTCCAGCATGAAGGCATGGAAGTGCGCTCGCCGTTTGTGGTCAATACCCAAAGTCTCATGGAAGAGGTCCATCAGCATCGATTTGCCGCGCCCGACACCGCCCCACATGTACACGCCGCGCGGGTCCTTACGTGCGGCGCGGGTTCCGGTCAGGCGCTCGAACAGCGTCTTTTTGGGAAGGCCAGCTTCCAGCTCTTCCTGCAAGCGTTCAAGACGCTCCACTGCTGCACGCTGCGCGTCATCCGGCTTCAACTGACCATCGGCAATCAGTTGCTCGTAACGGGTCAGAACACCCGGCATCAGCGTGCCTTCATCTTGCGCACAATGCCCGAATAGCTGGCCACAATGCGCGCCGCCTGAACGGCCTGTCCGCGAACGAACATCATCCTGCCTGTCTCACGGACGATCTCGCTCACCGCATCCAGCGGCTGTTCGGGATCACCTGCGTCGACGAACTGGGTCGAAAGCTCAACAGTCACGGATGGGCCGGCGTCCCCTGAACCGCAAACATGCATTGTAGCGAACAACGCAATGTCGATGAGCCCCAGGGTCACTGCGCCATGGATGTTGTCGCCCAGATTGGTGTGTCGACGCTCAGGAAACATGCGCAGCCGACACAGATCGCCTTCACGCCGCACCTGCATCTTGCCCAGGACAGCGGTGTTGTAGCGTGTCTCGTCAACCAGGTTCCAGCTGAACCAGCCTTCCTCGCCGCCAGCCTCACTGGCAGGAATGGGGTGAAAGTCGAAAGGTGCGCTGATTGAGCTCGGTACGCTTGTCATACGCGCCCCCCTGCCACGCATCCATCCCGTTAGGAAAGCGCCGATCCGCCGATCAGATGGCGCGTTCGGCCATCATCTTCTTGGTTTCGGCAATTGCCTTTGCCGGTGACAGCCCCTTGGGGCAGACATTCGCACAATTCATGATCGTGTGGCAGCGATACAGGCGGAACGGGTCTTCCAGATCGTTCAGGCGCTCACCGGTCATCTCATCGCGGCTGTCCGCCAGCCAGCGATACGCCTGAAGCAGGATTGCCGGGCCCAGGAACTTGTCGCTGTTCCACCAGTAGGACGGGCAAGAGGTCGAGCAGCATGCACACAGAATGCACTCATACAGACCGTCGAGCTTCTCGCGCTGTTCAGGCGATTGCAGCCGTTCCTTGCCCGAAGGCGTGGTCGAGACCGTTTGCAGCCACGGCTTGATCGAGGCGTATTGCGCGTAGAAGTGCGTGAAATCCGGCACGAGATCCTTGATCACATCCATATGCGGCAGAGGCGTGATGCGGATCTCGCCCTTCAGATCCTCAATCGCGGTGGTGCAGGCGAGGCCGTTCTTGCCGTTCATGTTCATCGAACACGAACCGCAGATGCCTTCGCGGCAGGACCGGCGGAAGGTCAGCGTCGGGTCAATCTCGTTCTTGATCTTGAACAGAGCATCCAGAACCATGGGTCCGCATTCTTCGAGGTCAATCTCGAACTTGTCATAGCGCGGGTTCTTGCCGCTGTCGGGATCGTACCGGTAGACCTTGAAGCTCTTCACCCGCTTCGCGCCATCCGCCTTGTGCGTCTTGCCGCCTTTGCTGATGACGGAGTTCTTGGGGAGGGTGAAGGTAGCCATATCAGTCAGATCCCATTTCGTGTTGCCACCTATCTAACGCCTTGGCCGGACGAGGCAAGGGAGGGAGTGATGCGATTGTGTGCATCGGAGTTGCAGCGGATGCAGGCAGGTGTGGCGCAGGGCTGAGAAGTGTGGGCCTAGTCCTACAGGATGGAACACATGGAACAGTGTCCAGAGGATCAAAAAGTGACGCATTTTTGCGGGTTCTCAGGCCCGTTTTCAAGCGATTATCAAAAGGGAACTTCACAAGCATTCGCTCGCTGTATCGGGCATGGACGAAGTAGGAAAACCTCATCGCAGTGCAGCGGTGTTTGGCAGCACCGGCGGAATTGGCCTGGCTTTAACTCGGAAGCTGGCCGCGCTGGGATATGACAAGGTCTTTGCCGGTTCGCGCAACGGGATTGAGCCGACCGGGCCGAACATCAGCCCGTTTGCATTCGATCTGACCGATGAAGCCAGCATAAAGGCAGCAGCGGATCTGATGAAGGACGATCCGCCCGATTTGATCATCGTGGCAACGGGGGTGCTGACATTGAGTGACGGCACCGGACCGGAGCGGACCTACAAGCGATTGGACCC
>CALLQC010000137.1 GCA_938015255.1 uncultured Erythrobacter sp. | reverse complement strand
TGAAAAAGCCCCCTTCACAAATCGCGAAGAGGGCTAATTCTTAAGTCTTTACATTTGGTTATCGGATGCCGCGCGTTCTACTGGCAGCTCAGGCATTCCTCATAATCGGTCTGCTCTGCGGCAAGTTCGAACTTCGCCGCGTCGGCAGTGTTGTCGGCTTCGACCCCGCCGGCAAAGCCTGCACGCTGGACCGATTTCGAGCGGAGATAATAAAGCGACTTGATGCCCTTCTCCCACGCCTGGAAGTGCAGCATCATCAGATCCCACTTGTCGACATCGGCCGGGATGAACAGGTTCAGCGACTGCGCCTGATCGATATAGGGCGCGCGGTCGGCTGCGAATTCGAGCAGCCAGCGCTGGTCGATTTCGAAGCTGGTCTTGAAGCTCGCCTTTTCCTCGTCGGTGAGGAAATCGAGGTGCTGCACACTGCCACCCCGCTCAAGGATCGAATTCCAAACATTGGTCGAATTCTTCGATTTCTTGTCGAACAGCTTTTCCAGATACGGGTTCTTGACGACAAAGCTGCCCGAAAGCGTTTTGTGCGTATAGATGTTCGCCGGGATCGGCTCGATACAGGCGCTGGTGCCGCCGCAGATGATCGAGATCGACGCTGTTGGCGCAATCGCCATCTTGCAACTGAACCGTTCCATCGCGCCCATTTCGGCAGCGTCCGGGCATGGCCCGCGCTCCTGCGCGAGCAGCATGCTCGCCTCGGATGCCTTCGCCTGAATGTGTTTGAACATTTTCAGGTTCAGCGCCTTTGCCATCGCGCTTTCGAAACCCAGCCCCTTTTGCTGGAGGAAGGAGTGGAAGCCCATCACGCCGAGGCCGACCGAGCGTTCACGGCTGGCGGAGTATTTCGCCCGCGACATCTCGTCCGGCGCGCGGTCGATATAGTCCTGCAGGACATTGTCGAGGAAGCGCATGATGTCTTCGATGAAAGTCTTGTCGCCGTTCCACTCGTCCCACTTTTCGAGGTTGAGCGAGGAGAGACAGCACACCGCCGTGCGATCATTGCCGAGATGGTCGATGCCGGTCGGCAGGGTGATTTCGCTGCACAGGTTCGACGTCGAAACCTTGAGGCCCAGTTCGCGGTGATGCTTGGGCATCATGCGGTTCACCGTGTCGTTGAACACGATGTAAGGCTCGCCAGTGGCAAGGCGGGTTTCAACCAGCTTCTGGAACAGAGAGCGCGCATCAACCTTGCCGCGCACTTCGCCGGTCTTGGGCGATTTGAGCTCGAACTCGGCCCCGTCGCGCACCGCTTCCATGAATTCGTCGGTCAGCAGAACGCCGTGATGGAGGTTCAGCGCCTTGCGGTTGAAATCGCCCGAGGGTTTGCGGATTTCGAGGAACTCCTCGATCTCAGGATGCGAGACATCGAGATAGCAAGCCGCCGAACCGCGCCGCAGCGACCCTTGCGAAATCGCGAGCGTGAGCGAATCCATCACCCGCACAAACGGAATGATACCGCTGGTCTTGCCGTTGAGGCCAACCGGCTCACCGATGCCGCGCACATTACCCCAATAGGTACCGATGCCGCCGCCTTTGGAGGCGAGCCAGACATTCTCGTTCCATGTGCCGACGATCCCGTCGAGGCTGTCGGAGACGGAATTGAGGTAGCAGCTGATCGGTAGGCCGCGCGAAGTGCCGCCGTTCGAAAGGACCGGCGTTGCCGGCATGAACCACAATTTCGAAATGTAGTCATACAGGCGCTGGGCGTGCTCTGGATCGTCCTTGTCCGCATAAGCATCCGCGACGCGCGCGAACAGGTCCTGATACTTCTCGCCCGGCAGCAGGTAACGATCGGTCAGCGTTTCCTTGCCGAATTCGGTCAGGTTCGCATCGCGGCTCTCGTCGATCTGGATATCGAAACGGCGATCATTGACCTTCTTGCTGTCAATATTGGCAGCGCTTTTTGCGGCAGCAGCCACGGCATTACCAAGCGCCTCTGCGCTCTTTTCCGCGATCAGCTCTTCGCTGCCCTTATCGCTCGATTTCATTTCCATTGCTTTCGTATCTTCGGCGGGGCTGGATGAAACCGTGTCCGTATCGGTCATCACATCGCCTGCAGTTTCATTTGGCACGCTGTCGCTCGCTTTGAATTCCATTTCAGCCCCGTTTTCTGGCGAATCGGGTTCCGGCATCCTTCTAGCGGAGAAATGCCTTTGTTCCGATTCTGTTCTCTACCCGCTGATCAACAGGATATCGCCTGAAAGCCCACAGCCTATCCGGCGTTTTATCCCCATGATCACCCCGCCCGGCGCTGAGATACCGACCCAGAGACTCCGATCCCCTGCGCAAAAGCCCCATCTTGCTTGAATATGGGGTCGATGCGCTGCGATCACTAGGTCTTGTGGGTATGCAGCCCCGAACAACCACTAGATACTGAATCACCAGCGAGTCCGGCGCAAGAGGGTAAATACCGAATTAACAAATCCACATGGTAAAATCTGCGGTGTATTACATTGCTGCAACGCCGCGACGCGGCAGAAATCCTAGGCTTGTCCGGGCCGCAACCCCAAAAAGGAATCTGCGAAAAAATTTTGGCGGGCAAAAGGTGTCTGGCGGGCTTGTGAATCAATCGAATCTCAATGCGCAACAATCGAATCCGCAGCCGCCCCTCGGCGCAACCGGGTCCGGCCCCGCCTGACCGAATCCGATCTGCAATCGGGCACGCTAGAGCGATGGGCAATCGCCGCGCGGGCGATCCCCGAATCGGCGGTGGCTTTTATGGAGACTTGAGCCTGTCAGGCGGCCGCGCGCGCACTCGCTGCGTGTTCAGCTATGTCTTTGGCGACCGGCCCGATCAGTTCTTCCGGAATGTCATGGCCCCAGCCCGGATACGTCTTAAGCTTGGCACCCGGAATATGCTCGGCGGTTTCCTTACCGCCCTCCAGCTTGACCAGCGGATCGGCTTCGCCGTGCAGCACCAGGGTCGGCGTCTTCACCGATTTCAATCGTTCGCGCCGGTCGCCATCGTCGATGATCGCCGCGAGTTGGCGCGGAAGACCCGGCGGGTAGACGCTGCGCTGCACCGCTTTGCGCACACGCTCCAGCCGCCGCTGCGGATCAGGCGGAAAGCCCGGACTGCCGATACTCTGCTGGATATTGATCCCGTGCGCGATCAGATCGTCTTCTTCCAGGGACTTCAACGGGGCGATCAGCGCGTTCATCGCCTGCTTTTCCGCCTGCGGCAGTTTCGGGTTTCCGGTGGTCGACATGATCGAGGTGATCGAAAGCAGTTTGCCCGGATGATTGATGCCCATCAGCTGCACAATCATCCCGCCCATGGACGCGCCGACCACATGCGCACGCTCGATCTCAAGCGCATCGAGCAAGCCAATGCCGTCCGCCGCCATATCCGCCAAGCTGTAAGGGACCTTTGCCGGAAACCCGATCAGCTTGCGCAGCACCTGCATGCGGATGCCGGGTGCCTTTGCGCCTTCCATCTTCTGGCTGAGGCCGATGTCGCGATTGTCATACCGGATCACCCGGTAGCCATGGCCCACCAGCGCCTCGACAAATTCGTCGGGCCACAGGATCATCTGCGCGCCCAGCCCCATCACCAGAAGGATCGGTTCGTCCGAAGGGTTGCCGTGCTCTTCGTAGAACAATTCGATGCCGGTGTTAGGCGTGATGAGTGTGGGCATGGATTTTGCGGCCTTTGACTGGTTGCTTTTTCGAACCGATCAATGCCGCACATCAAAACGCACCGCAACCCGCCCTGCCCATAGGGTTATCAAACCAGCGGGACTGGAATGGGCAGAGCGGGCGCGGTGCATCAGCCCTTTTCGCGGTCGCAGCCGCAATCGGGGGCTTTTCCGGCCGGCGGGTCGCAGTGCCGGCCGGAAACAGTGCTATGCGATCATCCTCCCAGCAAAATGACATTTTCTCCGTTGTTCGCATTGGCGAAACGATAGGCGTTGGACTTGCGCAGCTGTGCAGTCAGTTGCCGGTGCGTTTGCTTGTCATCAGCAAACACGATCTGCGCGAGAAAGCGGGCATTATCAGGATTGCTGACCGGAACCTGATCAAGCGAATCGAGCCGCTGGACAGCATACTTTGCCGCGCGGCGCGCAGCCCAATTGCCATTACCCTTCAGCACAACGACATTGTCCGCCCGGCCATCTTCGCCCATTGTAAAGGCAACCTCGACAATCGAATTGTTCGGATGGACCTTTTGCGCCAGCGGCTCACGCGCGAGCGCGCGATTGATGTCCTTCGTCGTTTCTGCCTGCCACTGCTCCATCGCGGCAGCCGAGCGCACGACAATATCGGCAGATTTCTCTCCCGCGATGGCCGGAGCGGCGAGCGGCAGGGCAAAGGCTGCGGCGCAAACGGCGGCAGCGGTAATTTTCGCAACAGTTTTCATTTGATCATCCTCCACGGGGTACACGAAGATGATCGAGTGCAAGGACCAGACTCGCCGAGCACCAGTCCCAATTACTCGTGGCTAGGCTTTGTCAGTCGATCAGACGCAGCGGCGCTTTTGCGGGGTTGCAGGGGCTCCGCTGCTGTCAGGATTGAACATGCCACTTCGCACCATTGTTACAATTGAGGATCGCTGAAAGACTTTATCGTTCGTTCAGTGGCACTTTGAAGCCGATAAATAACATGTGTGCGACAATCAGGGCGCGGCCCGACCTCTCCAATCCGGTCCGCCAATGGCAAATCCGCGCATTTCGAGCTCATCCAGAACGCCGCCTTCTTCGGCGAGCACGCGCAAAGGAACGACCGCAAGACTGGTGCCGCTCTGTGCCGCGGCAGTCTCGATCATGCCGACCCATTGAGCGCGGATTTCCTCGCCAACCTCGGGGTCGGCCCAGGGCCAGCACGTGCCGAGCGCCAATTCGAGCGGATTGTCCATGACCGCAGGAATATCGAACTTGCGCCAGTCATCACCGCGCGCTGCGATGATCGGCTGCCCCGCCTCGGTCGCGCTCATCGCCGCTTCGAGGCAGGGGATATGTTCGCGCGGGTCCGCGTCGGCGAGATCATCGAGCAGGTCCTCCCCGCGAAACCGATCTGGCCGGGTGATCGGTACATCGGCCCGGTCCGCCGCCTTGCGCACCACGTCGGTCGCATCATCCGTAGTCTCGTCATCAAAATCGAGCCGCCGGGCGAGGAGGTCAAAGCCTGTCATCAGGAAACTGCGCCGGTCGTAATCGATGTCATATTCGGCTTCGAGCGCGGCGAGGCGCGCGCGCTGGGCGGGATCGAGGTAGTCGGCCGCGACGGATTTATCCGGCAGCTTGGTAAAACGCCCGCCGCGAAAGATCAGACGGAAGACATCGCCGGGCGAAAACTTGGGCGCAGCACGGATGATGACCCGGTCGGCTTCGGCGGTCGCTTCCTCCAGCCGGTCTGGCTGCCACGGCGTCGACTTGGGCACTGCGCGGATCTCGCCGACGAGGATGATCGTGCCGGTCTCGGTCTCAATCGTCCACATCGGCGCACCCGAGCGCTGCGCGGTCACGACGATCTGGTTTTGGGTGGGGGTCTGAACTGCGGAAACTTCCGCAACCAGTATGGGAATTGCAAGAGCGAGAGATTTTAACACCGCGCTCTGCTACTAAGCGGTGGGTGAACCCACAATTGCTGGGTCAATCGCCATCTGTTCATAAAAAACATTACTTTTATTAACCGCATGTCAATCACCAGCTATTATAAGGAACTCATCGATACCCAGTTGATTTGTAGGGGTAGAAAGGCCAAGTAACGAGCGATGCCAGCCGCGAAAAAAACCGAACAAAGGGGCCACAATGCTCGGTCTCGGCGCGCGTCATCGAGTGCACGTGGGGGTAAGATGCAAGCGAAGAAATCCGAACAGCGCACTGTTCTTGGCACGACTGTTGACGGTATAGTCATTTACGAGCCCAAGTTTCCACCAGCGACCGTTTCCAAAGCGAAAATTCGGCTTGCTGTGAAAACTGTGAAAGCGCGTCACGCTGACGACCTGACGGCAACTGAATCAGAAATTGCTAAGACGTCCGCCTCGCATGCAACGATTGCTGCTTGCGAAGCTGCCGCGGCCAGCAAATAATCCCAGACATCCTTGTCCGTCGCACCTAGCGCCAAGGGCGTTTTCATCAACTGCCCCTATGATGAAAATTACAAGCCGTTCTTCCATGCCTCAATTTTCGCTGTCAGGCGCTGCGGGTTCGAGGCTCGTAGCGCCGCAGAGGTCAAGGGATCGGTCGAAAATCGCTTGAATAAAATTCAGCGGATTATCGAGGATTGCCCGCTCGCGATACATGACATTTCGCGGACCGAGCTCCATCCTGAGCACGGCTTACCTCGGTTCAATATGCCCTTTGAACTTGGCCTGTTTCTGGGGGCTCAGGCTTTCGGCAATCCGGCCCAGCGTAAGAAAGACTGCATCGTGCTCGATTCAGATCTGAAGCGTTACGATGACTTTCTTTCGGACATTCGCGGCCAGGATATTGCCGCACACGGCAACGATCCGCGATTACTTGTGGGTGAGGTTCGTGCGTTCCTGAATACTCACAGCGGTGCAGTGCCATTGCCGGACGGCGAGATAATCTGGGAGGAGTATGAGGTGTTTCTGACCGAGCTTCCCGCGATTTGCGAGGAGTTGAAACTCAAACCGGAAAATCTCGAATTCCGCGATTTTGCCTACATCGTGTCAGATTACGTATCCGAAGATGATCTGCCTGCTCAAAAGGCCGGCAACTAAGGCACCAGCACCGTATCGCGCGGGGGGTCGGATAGTTCGGGGTGGTCCATCGTATAATGCAGCCCCCGGCTTTCCTTGCGCTCCAGCGCCGACCTTACGATCAGCTCCGCTGCCTGAAGCAGGTTCCTGAGTTCGATAAGATCAGTGGTGACGACAAAGCTGCCGTAATAATCCTCAACCTCGCGGGTCAGCAGCTCGATCCTGTGTTTCGCGCGTTCGAGCCGCTTGGTCGTGCGCACGATGCCGACATAGTTCCACATGAAGCGGCGGATCTCGGTCCAGTTCTGTTTGATGACAACTTGCTCGTCCGAATCGGACACGCGGCTTTCATCCCACGGCTTGATCGCCGGCGGCGTCTCAAGCGATTCCCATCGCTTCAGAATGTCGTCCGCCGCTGCCTCGCCGAATACAAAGCATTCGAGCAGCGAATTGGACGCGAGCCGGTTCGCGCCGTGAAGACCGCTTTCGGTCACTTCGCCCGCCGCCCACAGGCCGGGCAGGTCGGTCCGCGCGGCAAGATCCACCACCACGCCGCCGCACGTATAGTGCTGCGCCGGGACGACCGGGATCGGCTCTTTGGTCATATCGATGCCCAGGCCGATCAGCTTGTCGTAAATGGTGGGAAAATGCTCACGCACGAAATCGGCGGGCTGGTGGCTGATATCGAGGTGCACGTAATCGAGGCCGAAGCGCTTGATCTGGTCATCGATCGCGCGGGCAACGACATCGCGGGGGGCGAGCTCCATGCGTTCGGGATCGTAATCGGCCATGAACCGGTGCCCGGTTTCAGGGTGCAGCAGATGCCCGCCTTCGCCCCGCACTGCCTCTGTAATGAGGAAATTCTTGACCTCGAGATTGTAAAGGCAGGTCGGGTGGAACTGCATCATCTCCATGTTG
>CALLQC010000136.1 GCA_938015255.1 uncultured Erythrobacter sp. | reverse complement strand
CCACTGCGAACCAGCACCGTCCCCATTTCCTGCGAAAGCCAATTGACCCGGCGCAGCACCGCTTCACGCATTCCTCCAACTGCAGGAACCGGCCGGTAATCCAGCATCTGCAGCGGGATCACCTCGGCCCGCAGGAACCTGCCCTTTTCAAGCCATACCTTGAGTGCGTAGGTCACATGCGTGTGCGGGTGCTCTTGATCGAACAGGAAGTTGCCCAGCGAATGCGCGATCAGCCCGCCCCGGTAGATTTCGAGCCCGTGCGTGACATGCGGGTGATGCCCCACGACCAACGGTGAACCTTTCTCAATCGCAGCGCGAAAGCGCGGCAGCGATAGTTCAGATGGCCGGTCGGCGTATTCCATGTTGCCATGAAAGTGCATGATCGGAACGTATCCGGCACGGCGTTCTCGCCGTGTGACGCGTTCTACATCGCTGCGCTTGCCCCAAGCTGCCCCCGATTTTGTCTCGGTCGCCGTCTGGTTGGGCGTCCACGTTCCGCGCCAGCCTACAAACCCGTATATTCCCAGCTTTTGCCCGGCGAGTTTGAACCGTGATGCGCGCTCGGCTTCAGTAACGTTCATTCCTGCACCCGACCAGGCGACCCCTGCCGCGTCGAGTGCATCGATCGTCGTGCGCATACCGGCGTCACGGTAATCGGCTGTGTGATTGTTTCCGAGTGAGACATGATCGATACCAGCTCTTGCAAGCGCTTGAGGCAGCTCAGGCGGCGAAAAGAACAGATATTTTTTGGGCGATGGTGGACCAGGCTGCTCAGCGGCAACCACCGATTCAAGATTGATTGAGGCCAGATCGCTTGTTTTCAGGTAAGGCCTTATCGCGGTGAACAGCTTGTCCAGATCCTGATCCAGCGTCACCCTATCGAGCACAGCCTTTTCACCGCGCGGGGCACTGAAGTACCGCCGACCGGCCATGCTATCCCCACCAAAAAACAGCTCGATCCGGTCTGACTTACGGGCCACAAGCTCAATCGCGGGTAGCAACAGGCAATCGCAATCAACGTCTCGCACCTCGGCATTGCCAAAGGTCTGAACAGTGGTGAAGATACCCGGACCAGAGATATCGATGCGATAATAGCGGGAGACAGGGAAACTGCCGCTAAAGTGTCCATCGTCACGGAGTTTGACCGGGCGACCGTTGATGGAAACCGTCACGCTACCGAAATCGACCTTGTCGCGCCGACCATCGAGCATCCCGGCAATGGCAACTTCGCCGGGTCCCACTTGTGCACCGCCAACCAACGCGTCTTCAGGATGCGCGAAAAGAGGCGCAGCAATGAATAGCGCCGCGCCGGCGATCAGGCCTGCCAGTTTCCTTGCCAACATGAGCGCGGAACTAGCCGACAAGCTTCCAAGATAGGGTTAACGCACGGTGTGGATGCGCTCAGCTCGGCGTGACACCACTTGCATGGTCGCCGACAAGCTCGAAAGCTTTCTCATACCATTGGTCGCCGGGGTAGTTGGCACCCAGCACAGCCGCATACTTTACCGCTTCGTCTCGCAGACCCAGTGCTAGGCTGCTTTCTGTCAGGCGATAGAGTGCTTCAGGCGTATGGCTGGTGGTTTCGAATTTCTCGACCACATTGCGAAACCGGATCGCGCTTGCAAGCCACTGGCCAGAACGCTGGTAATGGCGCCCAATCTCCATTTCCTTGCCCGCGAGGTGATCTTCAACCAAATCGAGCTTCAATCGGGCGTCGGCCGCGTATTCGGTTTGCGGAAAACGGCGGTTCACTTCGCGCAGCGCCGTGCGGGCCTGTTCTGTGATCTTCTGATCCCGGTTCACATCGCTGATCTGCTCATAATAGCTGAGCGCAATGAGGTAATAGGCATAGGGCGCATCCTTGTTACCCGGGTGGATAGAAAGGAAACGCTGCGAATTCTGGATCGCTTTGTTGTAATCCCGGGCAATATAATAGCTGAACGCGCTCATCAGCTGGGCCCGACGCGCCCACGGCGAATACGGATGCTGGCGCTCAACTTCGTCAAACAGTGCAGCGGCGAGAAGCGTGTTGCCACGGTCGAGCCGCCTCTGAGCCTCGCCGTAGAGCGATTCAACATCCCTCGCGACATACGCCACGTCCTCATTGGCAGACCCGCCCCCGCAGGCGGTCAAGGTGGCAATCGAGGCGCCGAGGATGCCGGCACGAACAAGTGATGCGCGAAGTGTGGTTCTCATGCCGGTAGCCTATAGCCACGCGGTTTGTGAACGCCAAGTGAAGTCGGAACGGTTTTGCGCCGCAATGTTCAGCTCCCAGGTATGCGACACGCATAACAGACTTTCACTCTGCTAGCCCGCCTATTTCCGTGTCTTCTCAAGCAAATCGATCAACTCTTCGAACTTCGCCCTTTGCTCGGTCTCATCGCCGCTCGCAATTGCCTCTGACACACAGCAAGCCGCATGGCTCTTCAATACCTCGCTTTCGACCTTGGCGAGAGCCGATTTGATCGCTGCGATCTGGTGCAGGATATCGATGCAATAGCGATCTTGCTCGATCATTCTGGCAACACCGTTCACCTGTCCCGCAATGCGGTTCAGACGACTGATCTTGGAATTGCTGACTTTAGACATGGACCGCCCGTTGAAATACCCTATGGGGGTATATATAGACTCAAAACTCCTTGCACTCAAGATGACCTGTCATGACCATCTCGCTTAATCGCCGCCAGCTTATTGCAAGCACAGCCGGGCTTGCCGCCGCAACTTCGATGCCAATGCCGGCTTGGGCGAAGGGCAAATCGCGAGCCCATGCAAAACGCGGTTTTGGCGAGGTTTCGGGCGAGGACATAGAGCTTTCGATCGGCAATGCGCATTTCAGCACAGGTGGGCGTTCTGGACATGCTTTCGCAGTCAATGGAACCGTGCCAGGCCCGCTGATCCGCCTGAAAGAAGGCCAGGATGTTCGGCTGCACGTAACCAACAACCTGGATGAGGACAGCTCGATCCATTGGCACGGCCTGCTGCTGCCGTTTCAATTCGATGGTGTCCCGGGCGTCAGTTTTCCTGGCATCAAGCCAGGTCAGCGTTTCACCTATGAATTTCCGATCCGCCAGGCAGGGACCTATTGGTGGCATTCGCATTCTGGGCTGCAGGAACAGGCGGGGCATTATGGTCCGATCATCATCGAGAGCGCTGAACCGGATCAGCGCTATGACCGTGATTATGTTGTTCTCCTCAGCGAGTTCACGCCAGTCCACCCCCACGAAATCATGCGTAAGCTGAAGGTGGGCGAACATTACTTCCAACGGCAGATGAACAGCGCGACCGACGGTGAGCTTTCTGGTGAGCAGCGGCGCATGTGGGGAAAAATGCGCATGAACCCGCGTGATATATCAGACGTCACCGGCTCGACTTACACCTTCCTGATCAATGGTCATGGACCTGACGACAATCTGCAGCTGGAATTCAAACCCGGCGAACGCGTGCGGCTTCGGGTGATCAACGGATCGGCAATGACATTTTTCAACGTCCGACTTCCTGGCGTGCCGATGACGGTGATCCAGGCGGATGGGAAAGATGTGGACGAAGTGCAGGTCGACGAGTTTCAGATCGGCGTGGCGGAAACCTACGACGTCATCGTCGAGCCTGACGACGGGAGCCACGCCATTGTCGCCGAGGCGATGGACCGCAGTGGCATGGGCGTCGCCAGTCTGACTTCGCATCAGGGCCATATTGCAACGCCGCCGTCGCTACGCAAAATTCCAACCCTCACCATGACCGATATGGGCATGATGGACCACGCCGCGATGGGGCATGACATGGGTGGCATGGCAGGGATGGAGCACGACATGCGCGACACCTCCTTACTGCCTGCCGATGTCAAAGTTGGTCCGGGTCTGGATATGGTTGCGCCAAGTCCCGTGGACCGGATGGATTTTCCCGGGCTCGGCCTGGATAATGTCGAACACCGCGTTCTTCGCTACACCGACCTAAAAGCCAAAAACATGAATCCCCACCGTGAGATCGAGCGCGAAATGGAGATCCACCTAACCGGTAATATGGAACGGTATATGTGGAGCTTTGACGGCAAGAAATTTACCTCAGTTACCGATGATCCGATCCGGTTCGGCTTTGATGAGAGAGTGCGGGTAAAACTGGTCAACCAGACCATGATGGCCCATCCCATTCATTTGCATGGCCATTTCTTCGAAATGGTGAATGGCGCCGATCACATGCATCAGCCGCTCAAACACACGATGGTTGTGCAGCCTGGCGGAACGGCCACTTTCGATCTGACTGCGAATGAGCCGGGCGATTGGGCGTTTCACTGTCATCTGCTCTACCACATGCATGCGGGGATGATGCAGGTGGTGACTGTCCGGCCCTTCCCAGATGAGGCGCCTGCGTGATGCGCTTTTCGCTTTTGATACCTGCTGCATTGATAGCTACACCAATCTACGCGCAGGATCATGCCGGGCATACCGGTCATGCTGGCCATTCAGGGCACATGCCGCAGGCTGAGTCTGAAATGGATCACTGCGCGATGGGCCACCTGCCCCCGGAACAGTGCCCTTCAAAAAACGATGCGGCGGAAAACGGTTCAGACCATCAACAGATGGATCACTCTGCACACCAGTCAGCGATCAATAAGACCGCACCAGGCGCCGCTCCTGAAAGTTCCGTGCCCGCGCGAGCCTTTGAGGGGCCGCGTCATGCTGCAGACGCAATCTGGGGCGAGCGATCCATGGCCCCGTCACGCGCACAATTAGCCCGTGAAAATGGCGGGATGAAAACTGGAATGGTGCTGATTGAGCGCCTTGAGGCGCGCATTCCGGCAGAGGGCGGCGAAACCGGTTATGTCTGGGATGCGCAGGGCTGGTATGGCGGTGATATAAACCGTTTCGTGCTCAAGACCGAAGGCGAAGGCGAGCTTTCAGGCGAACTGGAAGATGCGGAAGTCCAAGCGCTTTATAGCCGCGCTATCGGAGCGTTCTGGGATGTTCAGGCTGGCGTGCGAATTGATCCTGAGCCGGACACGCGCACGCATCTGGTTTTGGGGGTTCAAGGGCTTGCGCCGTACATGTTTCACGTCGACGCCGCGTTATTTCTCTCCGATCGCGGGGACCTGACTACACGGATCGAGGCTGAATACGATCAACGCATTACACAGCAACTGATACTGCAACCGCGTATTGAAGTCGAAGCCGCTGCGCGGGACATTCCCGAACGCGGTCTTGCAGCCGGTATAACGAAGGTCGAACCGGGCGTGCGGCTGCGCTATGAAATTGTGCCCGAATTTGCACCCTATGTGGGTTTGGAATACGAGGCGAAAACTTTCGCTACGGCTGACCTGGCACGGGCCGAGGGCGAAGACCCAACCGGGTTGAAGTTTCTTATCGGACTGCGCGCCTGGTTCTAGGCGCGCACGGCCTTATTCCTCACCCATGCGCAGGGCAGCGATAAATGCTTCCTGGGGAATGCTTACATTCCCGTATTCGCGCATCTTTGCTTTGCCCTTTTTCTGCTTTTCCAGCAGCTTCTTCTTTCGGCTGATGTCTCCGCCATAACATTTGGCGGTGACGTCTTTGCGCATGGCGGCAATGGTTTCGCGCGCGATGATCTTTCCGCCGATTGCGGCTTGCACCGGGATCTTGAAGAGGTGACGCGGTATCAGGTCCTTCAATCGTTCGCACATTCCTCGGCCGCGTTCTTCGGCAACGCCGGCATGTACAATCAAAGAGAGTGCGTCGACCGGTTCGGCGTTCACCAGAATATTCATCTTCACAAGATCGCCTTCGCGCAGTCCGATCTGCTCGTAATCGAAAGAGGCGTACCCACGTGAGATAGACTTCAGTCGGTCATAGAAATCGAACACCACTTCGTTCAGCGGCAGCTCGTAGGTTACCTGTGCGCGTCCGCCGACATAGGTGAGATTAGTCTGGATACCGCGGCGGTCCTGACACAGTTTCAGGATGGAACCGAGATATTCGTCCGGAGTATAAATCACCGCCTTGATCCAGGGCTCCTCAATCATGTCGATGCGATTCACATCGGGCCAGTCGGCCGGATTGTGAAGCATGATCTCCTTGGCGTCCTCGGTCTTCGACTTGCTTAATTGCAGGCGGTAGACGACCGACGGGGCGGTGGTGATCAGATCGAGATCGTATTCGCGGCTAAGGCGCTCTTGAATAATCTCGAGGTGAAGAAGCCCGAGGAAGCCGCAGCGGAAACCAAAGCCAAGCGCAGCCGAGCTTTCCATCTCGAACGAGAAGCTGGCGTCGTTCAAGCGCAGCTTTCCAATGCTCTCACGAAGCTTTTCGAAATCGGCAGCGTCCACGGGGAACAGGCCGCAAAAAACAACGGGCTGCACTTCCTTGTAGCCCGGCAGCGCTTCGCTTGCTCCGTTCTTGACGGTTGTTATGGTGTCACCGACGCGGGCTTGTTCCACCTCTTTGATTTGCGCCGTTATGAAACCGATTTCGCCGGGTCCGAGCTCAGGCAGTTGCTCAATCTTTGGCCGCATGCAGCCCACGCGGTCGACAAGGTGCTGCGTGCCGCCCTGCATGAACTTGATCTGCTGGCCCTTTGTCAGCACGCCCTGGATCACACGGACAAGGATTACGACACCGAGATACGGGTCGTACCAACTATCGACGAGCGAAGCCTTGAGCGGAACGTCGCGCGCGCCGGTTGGCGGGGGGATCTTGGCCACAACCGCTTCAAGCACCTCTTCGATGCCGATACCCGTTTTCGCCGAAGTCATAACCGCTTCGGATGCGTCGAGGCCGATAACCTCCTCGATCTCGGCCTGAACACGTTCGGGTTCTGCGGCCGGCAGATCGACTTTGTTGATGACCGGCACGATCTCGTGGTCGTGCTCAATCGACTGGTAAACATTGGCGAGGGTCTGTGCCTCTACGCCTTGCGCCGCATCCACCACCAGCAGTGCGCCTTCACACGCGGCAAGGCTGCGACTGACTTCGTAGGCAAAGTCCACATGTCCTGGAGTGTCCATCAGGTTCAGCTGATAGGTCTCGCCGTCCTTTGCCGTGTAATTGAGCCGCACCGTCTGGGCCTTGATCGTGATGCCGCGCTCGCGCTCGATATCCATGTTATCAAGCACCTGCTCTGACATCTCACGCTCTGTCAGACCACCGGTATACTGGATCAGCCGGTCCGCGAGCGTGGACTTACCGTGGTCGATATGGGCGATAATCGAGAAATTGCGAATTTTGGAAAGGTCAGTCATTGTTGCGCGCATTTAGCGGTGCAGAGCAGCAATGTCATTCGCGAAAATCGCAACTGTCCTCAGCGAAGTCTCAAGCTGCCTCGTGGACGAAACCCGGCGCGTAACCAAACTGCGGGATGCTTGCGGCCTGTCCCAGCATTCCGCCTTCCATCCCTTTGTAATTGCCTGGAGAAAGTGCGGCGAGTGCCGCACCGGCTGCAGCCAAAGCATAGGGCGAGACGCGGTGACGGGTGCATAGGCCGCCTGAACCATCATCGATCAGCGGTTGCTCGAACTCAAGGCCCTGCGTGTCACCATTGGTGCGGATCACCGTGGCAACAGCGAGCTGCCCTCCGCCGAGATCGACCACGAACTGCGTGCCTTTCGGCACATCTGCGAGCCCTTGAATCAACGCCCCCGATTTCGAAAGGTTGCGCAAAGTCACTTCGTAAGAGTGATCATCGTGGATGACCTGAATGCGGCGATAGACAGTGCGGCGACGCGCCCGTTTCGTGCGGTCTGCCACTGGCTCAATTGTCCAGCCTTCGCCAAGCAGCTCGGATTCGGCAGTCTCGCGCGAAACCGGATCAGAGAAAATGGGGCCTTCGACATAATCGATTCCGCAATCAATCAAAGATGCAAGCAATGCGTTCGATTCGATCCCGTTTGCGATCGTATCCATATCCAAGGCACCCGAAAGAGCGACTATCGCGCGGATAAGACCCATCTCACGGCTATCATGGCGGTCCGCTTCTGCGACCAGTTTTTCATCGATCTTGATTGCATCGAACGGGGCGCGGCGGAGATAGGCGAGCGAGGAATAGCCGCTGCCAAACTCATCCAGCGTAAGCCGAACGCCCAATTTGAAAAGCTGAGCCAAGGTCCGGTCAACAGCGGTCGTATCGCCGTAAAAGACCGCTTCACTGATTTCGAGCTCAAGCCGTGCAGCTGGCATATCCGCTTCATCAAGTGCGGCTTTGACATCGTCCAGAAAGTCGCTTGAGTTGAAAAGCGGAACCGGGACATTCACCGCCACACGGACCGTTTGAGGCCAATACGCTGCGTGCTTGCACGCCTCGCGGATCAGCCACTTACCAACATCGTTGACCTGGCTTGATCCTTCGAGAATCGAGGCAAATTCTTCTTCGTCGATCTCACCCCGCTGTTCGTGGTTCCAGCAAATATGCGCTTCGAGCGTTTGAACCGTGCGGGTCTTTGCATCCACGATTGGTTCGTATTTCAGGAACAGCTGTTTCTCGTTTATCGCTTTACCCAGATCCGCTTCAAGCCGGCGACGGAATATGGCTTCGTTTTCCAGCTCACCCGAAAAGAAACGGTATTGGCCGCGCCCGCCGTTTTTAGCGGCATATAGCGCAAGGTCTGCGGAGCGAACGACTTCATCTGCGTTTATACCGTCATGCGGGGCAATCGCGATACCAACCGAGCAACCGATGACGCAGCGGCCCTCTTCAAGCGAATAGGGCTGCTTAAGCATGGTGATGATCTTCATCGCGATGTCGCCAAGCACGCCGCGATCATCGACATCCGGGATCATCACCTGAAATTCGTCACCGCCAAGCCTGCCGATCTCGCATTCACGCTCGATTGAGCGTGAAAGGCGTGCAGCAACCTGTTTGAGCAATTCATCACCAGCGGCATGGCCCATGGTGTCGTTGACCTGTTTGAACTTATCGAGGTCGAGCATCATGATCGCGCAATTGCGTTTTGCGGCCTTGAAGGCGGTCAGCGTGGTTTCGATCTGGTGCGCCATGCGATGACGGTTCGATAGGCCTGTAAGCGAATCGAATTTTGCGAGGCGTTCGGTTTCAGCGTCCCGGTGGTACTCAACCGTGATATCCGCGCCGGTCCCGCGGAAGCCTTCGAACTTGCCGTTTGCATTCATCACCGGCTGACCGGCTAGGCGCAACACAGCGCCATTGGTGCCTTTGGTCGCTTCGACCGCAAACCCGGCAAACGCTTTGTGCGTACCTAACATCAGAGAAAGGGAACGTGTGCGCCCTTCCCCTTCGATAGGATTGAAAATGGTTGGGATGGGTTTGCCAAGCAAGTCTTCAAGCGGAACTTCCAGCCTTTCGGAAATAGCCCCGCTCAGGTAAGTCAGATTGCCATCGGAATCGCATGCCCAGAACCAGCCAAGTCCTGACTGTTCGAGTTCATCGAGCATCGCCAGTTTTTCGCTGTCAGACAGAACAGACGCAGCGCTACCCCGCCGTCCCCGGAGCAAGCTTGAGCCTTTCGATGACAAGAAACCCTTCAGGGGCACCTGCGCAAACCTCCAAATCAAAGGTTCAGAAAACCCTGAACCTCACTGACCAGTAAATCCGGTTGGTTATTATTCTGCTAATGCCGATGATTAATTTTGCGCTTAGCCAATCGAAAATAACCCAGATTAGCTAACGGCGATCACCTTTTTTGAGCAGCAACATCGACCTGTTGGAACTGGCGATGTCCGCCCGCCGATCCACCGGTAATCGCAGCCACACCTTCATCGCTAAGTGAACGCAGAGGTCTGCCGGCAGCTTCGATCTGATAGGGCGAAACACGGTGGCGCGTACAAAGCCCATCGGAGCCATCGCTGATCAGCGGAGTTTCAAATTCCACACCCTGGCTAAAGCCTTCCGAACGGCGAACTGTCGCGACGGCAAGCTGCCCACCGCCCAGATCGAGCACAAATTCGGTTCCCAGAGGCACTTCCAGCAATCCTTCGATCTTTGCGCCAGTCTTCGACAAATTGCGAAGTACGACATCATATCGGCTATCCCCGTGAACGAGGCCGATCTTGCGGAATTCAGTGCGGCGGTCAGAGCGATACTTTTCCGGGCCAAGTGGCTCAAGGATCAGCTCACCGGATTCCAGAAGTTCTGTTATGTATTCGGCAGGCTGTGCCCGGCTGAATAACAGCCCTTGCAGGCTTACAGCCCCTTGGGCGACCACTGCTTCGAGCTCATCCTTCGTTTCGACACCTTCCGCGACCGTTTCCATATTCAGTGCGCGTGCAAGGCTTACCACCGCAGAAACGATCGCCGCGTTGTTGTTGCCCGGCTCTGTACATCCACGAACAAAGCTTTGGTCAATCTTGATCTTATCGAATGGTGCATCGCGCAGATAGCTGAGAGAGGAATACCCCGTCCCGAAATCGTCCAGGGCAAGGCGGACGCCCATTTCCTTCAAATCTTTGAACATTCGCAACGCGCGCTCAATATCGCCGACGAAGACGCTTTCCGTAATTTCAAACTCGATCCGGGCCGGGTTCACGCCTGATTTCTTCAAAGCGCGCTTCACAATGGGGATAAGATCATCGGACGCGAACTGCACGGCTGAAACGTTGATCGCCGCGCGCACATCCGTGGGCCAGCTCGCCACGCGATTGCAGACATCATTAATCGCCCATTCGCCAAGCTCGCGAATGATGCCCACCTCTTCGGCGACGGGGATGAAGTCTGCCGGAGACACCATTCCGCGTTCAGAGTGGTTCCAGCGCATCAATGCTTCGACGCTTACGACCTTGTGATCTTTTGACGAGACGATCGGCTGATAGTGCATTTCCAGCTCGTCTTTCAGCAATGCGTCGCGCAAATCCTCTTCGATCTGGTGGCGATGGCTCGCCTTGTCGCGCAGATCACTTGAGTAAAAGCGATACTGGCCTCGGCCGCCGCCTTTTGCCGCATACAGGGCCAGGTCAGCGGCTTTGACCAGTTCCTCGCTTTCGATCCCGTCAAACGGAGCGACAGCAACACCGACTGAGCAACCGATAACGGCGCGCATGCCGTTGATTGAGTAAGGTTGCGACAGCATCTGGATAATCCGCTCGGACAAGTCGCCCAGATGCTGACGGTCTTCGATGTCGGGCAGGATGACCTGGAATTCGTCACCGCCCAATCGGCCAATTTCGCCTTGATCGCCAACAATGCGAGTAAGGCGCGCGGCAACCTGCTTCAAAAGCTCATCGCCCGCCGGATGACCCATCGTATCATTGACCTGCTTGAACCGGTCGAGGTCCAGCAGCATGGTGGCGCAGCTGCGTTTGGCGGATTGAAATGCTGTAAGGGTGGCAGCAAGTTTATGGGTAATTCGGTGCCGGTTCGCGAGCCCAGTCAGCGAGTCGAAACGCGACAGTTTCTCTGCGTCGCGCTGGCTGGCAATGCTGGCAGTCACGTCGCGTGCAATGCCATGATAGCCGCTGAAATCTTCGGTTTCACTGATGCGAGGGGCACCGGAAATTTCCCACCACAGCGTGCGCCCGCCCACGTCGATTTTCACCGTTGTCGGGCGAAGCGAGTTGCGTGCGGCGAGCTGAAATTTTAGCGGTCTTTGGGTCGAACTTTCGCCAAGTTCATCATCATCCTTGAAGATGTCAGCGAGCTGACGCCCTACGATTTCCTCGCCGTTTTCAGAGATACGCTCGGCAGCAGGCTCCGATAGATAAATAAGGCGGCCTGCATCATCACTTGCCCAGAACCAGCCAAGGTCGGACCGTTCCAGGCCGTCAAGAAGGCGCGCACGGCGCTCCAGATCCGAAGTGAGGATCGGAGCCAATGGTGCCGTTTCACCCCCAGCCTCAGCAATCTTCGGGCTGGATTTCTTCTTCAGTTTTGACAGCAAACCACCCATGTGGGGCGTCTCCAATGCATTAACACTTGATACGGCCCTACACCGGCATTGGTTGAGGAATGGCTAAGAAAGGTTAACCTTGAGCGATTGCTCCGGGAACCGCGCGCCGTTCTTGAAACTTATCTCTACAGCAGGCATGTGCCACAGAGCATAAAAATGCACATTCAACTAAGTGCATGCACACGAAAGGGGATCCGATGTCTGAAAGCACCGTAAAACTCGAAAACGAAGCGGCTCAATCGACCAATGCGCTCGGCCCTCTGATCGGAGTAGCGCGCGAGGATTTCGTCGGCGCGGTCGCCTTGCTCTTGCGCGAAACCGCATCGGATCCAAGCCGCGCAATGCGCCATGCTCGCAGCATGACAGAAGACATGATCAAGATCATGACCGGTAAAAGCGAGCTCGCGCCCGACCCCAAGGACAAACGCTTTCACGATCCCGCCTGGCAGTTCAATCCATTCTTTCGCGCAGGTGCACAGTATTATCTGGCAATCCAGAAAGGGATGCGGAGCTGGCTCGAAGAGCTGGAACTGGATGAGTTGGAACGCAATCGCGCTAACTTCATCGCCAACATTATTCTTGACGGTCTGGCCCCTACGAACACTCTTGCGGGTAACCCGATCGCTCAAAAGCAGATCATCAATTCCGGCGGTTTATCGCTGATCAAGGGGTTGCAGAACGCCTATAATGATCTGGTCCATAACAAAGGTATGGTCAGCCAGGTTGACAAGCGCCCCTTCAAACTGGGTGAAAACATCGCGACGTCCAAAGGATCGGTCGTGTATCGGACCGAAATGTTCGAACTGGTGCATTATGCGCCGACGACCGAAGAGGTCTATGAGATCCCGCAGCTGACGATCCCGCCGCAAATCAACAAGATGTATATCAACGATCTTTCGCCCGAAAAGTCGATCATCAAATGGCAGGCCGACAACGGTATGCAGACCTTCGTCATTTCCTGGCGCAACCCCTCGAAAGAGCAGGGCATCTGGGGCATGGCCGATTACATCAAAGCCTGCGAAGAAGCGCTGGAGGCCGTTTCGGAAATCACCGGTTCGAAGAAGGTGAACGTTTCGGCTGGCTGTTCCGGCGGACAGACCGCGTCCGTGCTTGCATCGAAACTGGCGGCAACCGGAAACGATATTCTCGGTACGCTTACACTGATGGTTTGCGTGCTCCATCCCAAGCCGACCGATATCGAAGCTGGCTCGCTTGTCAGCGACAACGGGATGAAACTGGCCCGTCAACGCGCTGCCAAAAAAGGCATCATCAAAGCGGACGATCTCGCGCGCGGTTTTGCGTGGCTGCGCCCCAACGATCTTATCTGGAACTATGTGATCAACAACTACCTGCTCGGCATGGATCCACCGGCTTTCGACGTCCTGTACTGGAATGCGGACGCGACGAACCTGTCATCCAGTCTGATGGGCGATTTTCTTACGCTTTTCGAAACCCTGGCGTTTACTAAGCAAGGCGAAGTCGAGATGGCCGATCACAAGGTCGACCTTTCGAAGATTACCGCCGATCTGTTCGTGCTCGGCGGTGTTACCGACCACATTACACCATGGAAAGCGACCTATCGTTCAACCCAGCTGTTCGGATCAAAGGATGTCACCTACGTGCTGAGCCAGTCAGGCCACATGCAGGCGATCCTCAATCCCCCGGGCAATCCGAAGGCGAAATACTACGTCCAGAAAAAGAAGGGCAAGCTGCCCAAGACTGCAGATGAGTGGCTTCAGGGGACCGAAGAGGTAAAGGGAAGCTGGTGGCCGTTCTGGATGGAATGGATTCAAAATCGCTCCGGCGACAAGAAGCCAGCACCCAAGAAACTGGGGAGCAACAAGTACAAACCTATGGACCCAGCCCCCGGACTCTACGTAGTCGAAGAAGTCTGATAAGACCGCCTGCGAAACGACAGGTTTTCTAGCTTATGGGAAGCACCCCCGTGAGGGATCTACGAGGGTGCTTCCCACCCACGCTTTGCGACAATCGGGGCGTGCAGAAAGGACGGACTTTTAGTGTCTGATGTATTGAAAGACGCAGCGGTAAGCATGCGTCAGGTTGCCGGGCGGACGCTACGGGTTGCTGCATGGCGACTGGATGAAGAGAGCGATCATCTGCCCGTGCTTTTCTTCAACGGTATCGGCGCAAATATCGAGGCGGTGGCACCTCTCGCAGAGGCCCTGCCCGAACGCGGCTTTATCATGTTTGACATGCCCGGAGTGGGCGAATCACCCGATCCTGTTGTCCCCTACAATCCCTTCACCATGAGCTGGACTGCGGCCAATTTGCTCGATCAGCTTGGTGTGGACGAAGTGGATGTGATGGGCATCAGCTGGGGCGGCGGTATGGCTCAGCACTTTGCGATGCAGCACGCCAGTCGCACCCGCCGGTTGGTCTTGATTGCCACCAGCGCCGGCATGCTGATGATGCCCGGCAGCCCCAAGGCGCTCACCAAAATGGCCAACCCGCGCCGCTATGTGGATGCGGACTACATGCTCAAGAACTTCGAGACGCTATATGGCGAAGGCCTCGGCAAATCTAAGGGGAAGAAAGGGCATATGTCACTGCTGCGCCCGCCCTCCCCGCGCGGATACATGTATCAGCTGCTTTGCATGCTCGGTTGGACCAGCGCGCCCGCATTGCCATTCCTGCTAAAGCAACACACGCTTATCATGATGGGCGATGACGACGCAATCGTGCCGCTCGCCAATGGCAAATTCCTGTCTATGCTGATCCCCAACAATGAGCTGGTTGTCATGGAAGGCGGAGGACACCTGTTCCTGCTCAGCCACAAGGACGAGAGCGTGAAGGCGATCCGTGAATTTCTCGACAGGACAGAATCTGCTGCCGAAACCGCGATGGCAGCCGCCTAAACCACTGGTAGCCAATCATTCAGGATGGCGTTCACCTCTTCGGGTGCGTCCTGCTGCACCCAGTGTGAAACGTTGGGCAGGCGTTTCAGCGTGAGGTTGGATACCCACTGATCGGTTCCCTCTGTGCAATGGATATCGATGGCGACGTCCTCCTCGCCCCACACCATCAGAGTTGGAACATCGACGGTGAAATCTCCTGGGTCGACGGTATCGTCATGCCGCAGCAAAGCGCGATAATAGTTTACCATCGCGTTCAAAGCACCGGGCCTTGCCGCCGCATCGTTATAAACGCGCTGAACATCCGGTCCAAACCTTTCGGGATTGCTCGATGTGCGCTGAAACAATCTGCCGATCGCGGTTCCGTTTTTCCGCCCCAACAACAATTCCGGCAGGCGTGGAATCTGGAAGAAAAAGATATACCAGCTCTTCTTGATTTGCCGCCATTTGCGCAATTCCCGGCGGGCTGGTCCGGGATGCGGCACATTCATGATTACCAGGCGCGTGAGCGGGCGCAGCTTCAGAATAGCAAACATCCACGCAACGATCGCACCCCAATCGTGCGCGATCAGCGTCACCGATCTGGCACCGCTCGCGTCAATCAGATCCGCGACATCCTGCGTCAGGCGGTCCAGCGCATAGTCGCGAACATCGCTTGGTCGGTCTGTCCCGCCATAACCGCGCATATTGGGCGCCCACACGCGGTAACCCTTTTCGACGAGCACAGATATCTGATGCCGCCATGAGAAATTGATCTCCGGAAAGCCGTGCAGGCACAGGGCCAGATGATCACCCTCGCCTGCCTCCGCGAGTTCAAAGGTAAGCCCTGATGTTTCGATCCAGCGCATCGTTATGCCGCTGCCCTTGGGAGGATGCCAACTGAATGTCTTGTCCATCATGCAGGCATAGCACCCAAACGCCCGATGTGGTAAGCCGGTTGCAAAGAAAAACTGGGAGAGAGAACCATGCCGGCATTCGACCTGATTATTCGCGGTGGAACCATTGTTGATGGCACCGGGGAGCAGCGCTTTAACGGCGACGTGGCGATCAAGGACGGTCTGATTGCACAAGTCGGCGAAGTTCACGGCGACGCGGCGGAAGAAATCGACGCCAGCGGCAAGATCGTCGCGCCCGGTTTCGTTGATATTCACACCCATTATGATGGGCAGGCGACGTGGGATCAGGAGATGGCTCCTTCAAGCTGGCACGGAGTAACTACGGCTGTGATGGGCAATTGCGGCGTCGGCTTTGCGCCCGCCAAACCTGATCGCCACGAATGGCTGATCAGCCTCATGGAAGGGGTCGAAGACATCCCCGGTACGGCTTTGGCCGAAGGGATCACTTGGGAATGGGAAACCTTCCCCGAATATCTGGACGCGCTCGAAAAGCTACCGCGCACGATCGACCTTGGCACGCATGTGCCGCATGGCGCAGTACGCGCCTATGTGCTTGAAGACCGGGAACAACCCGGTGCCGTTCCTACCGAAAACGACATCGCGGAAATGAGCCGTATCGTGGAAGAAGGCGTGCGCGCCGGCGCTCTTGGTTTTTCAACCTCCCGCACGGTGTTGCACAAGTCAGTCGACGGCGAGCTCGTCCCAGGCACCACCGCCACGCCCGAAGAACTGGTGGCTATTGGTAAGGCCATGGGCCGCGCCAAAGAGGCTGGCGGACATGCCGTGTTCGAAATGGCAAGTGATCTCCAGCGCGACTGGAACGAGTTTGAATGGATGGGCAAACTTAGCCGTGAAGCCGGGATTCCGGTAACCTTTGCAGCGCTGGAAAGCATCGCGAAAGAAATGCCGCTCAAAGAGCAGATCGAGACGATGCGAGCCGAAAACGATAATGGTGCAAATATCGTCGCCCAGATCGCCTTGCGCGGCAATGGAATCATTATGGCGTGGCAGGGGACAGTGAACCCTTTCGTTTACCGGCCCAGCTGGCAGGCAATTAAAGATGAGCCATGGGATGTGCAAAAGGCAAAACTGCTTGATCCCGCATTCAAGACACAGCTCCTTTCAGAGGCGAATGACTACACCGAGGCGCCGATGGATATTATCGGCGTAGTCATGGTCATCACCCAAGGGTGGGCGTTGCAATACGAGATGGACCCTGATTTCGATTACGAACCCGATGCGTCTGCCAGCGTGGATGCGCGCGCGCAGGCGGCAGGCGTCGATCCGCAGGAATACGCCTATGACATGCTGTGCCGCGAGGATGGGTCCGGGTTTATCTACCTGCCAATTCTGAATTACGCTGACGGCAATCTCGACTTTCTGCATCCGCTACAGCACGCCGATGATACAGTGAACTCGCTGTCAGATGGCGGAGCGCATTGCGGTACGATATGCGATGCGGCCTCACCCACCTTCATGCTGGAACATTGGGTGAAGAACCGCAAGCGCGGGGACCGCATCACATTGGAGAACGCGATAAAGCGGCAGTGCCGCGATACGGCGGTTCTATACGGGCTCGAAGATCGCGGTGTGATCGCCCCGGGTTTTCTCGCCGACATCAATGTCATCGATATGGACAACATCAGGCTAGGCCGTCCGTGGCTGGCCTTTGACTTGCCAGCAGGTGGCAAGCGGCTGCTTCAAAAAGCCAACGGTTATGTCTGCACGATCAAGAACGGCCAGGTGACATTCCGCAACGGCCAGTGGACGGGCGAGACACCCGGCGGGCTAATCCGGGGGCCGCAGCGCGCCGCGCTTACCGAGGCAGCAGAATAACCTTTTGCCCTAAGGATCGATAACTATGCCTTTCGCCGGATCAACCGTTCCGCCGAGCATTTCGACATAGACATTGCGCGCAGATTCAAGGCCCGAATGCCTTACCACCTCCACCGTACCGTCTGCGGCGGACAGGAATTCATGCCATGATTTTGCCACCAGCTTTCCTCCTTCTACAGGGCCGTGCTCCTTGAAGAAAGCGACCGCGTGGTCCGGGGCGAAGAATAGCGTTGGCTTTGGCCCGGGCAAACCGCGATCGGCGGTCATCCCGCCCTCGCCGCGCTCCTCGATGTGGGTTGCGCCCACAAGGCATGAATATTTGAGCGTGTCAGAATAATGCTCGTGAATGTTGGCGAGCAGTGCGGCATTACCGGCGAAATCGACGCTAACGCTGTTCGCGATGGGCAGCATGCCCACTTCATCATACGATACGACCTTGTCATACAGACCGGTGCTTTCGACAAAATCGATATTACCGGCCGAGGTTAACCCAACGCGCTTGATCCCCGGAGAATTCTGCTTCGCAACGCTCGCGAGGCCCATTGCGGTCTTGGACGAGGCGCTAGTGAGAATGACCTGATCTGCCTCAAACCAGCCGTTCTCCCGCATGAAATATTCGATCAGAAAACCCGTTTTGAACAGTGGACCAAAGATCATCCGCTCTGCTTCGCGGTTAGCATCGTGTTCCGGATCAGCGGCCAGACGCGAATACTGGTTGTATATCGGGCTCATCGGCTGGCGGTATTCTGTCGTGTCCATAAAGCTGGAGGCTGACACATTGCCCGGACGCACATCGAGATGCGTCGCCATCGGGAGATAACCATAGACGCGTTCACCAAGCGCGAACTCCGCGTGATTGCTCTCGATCACCTTCGCATGGCCCCACATCGGTACGATGCCAAGACCGTCAGGAGCGGGGAAGAAATTCCAATAGCCAAATCCGTCGCCAACAACTGCGTAGGTGATGTTGTTCGCGGTGACGGAGAAGCTTTCGACCTCCAAGCGCACAGCGCCATCGGCAAGGTCGCTGACCTCGACATCAACGACATCGGCGGATTCGAGCTGGTCTTTGCGAACGTGAACTTGCTGGATTGTGGTCATGCGGGGTCTCCTCTTTGAAAGACCTCTAACGCATGTGCACGCCCATTCCAAAGGCGTTTCAGCCGATTACTGCAGGTCATCCGGCAGGGAGAGCGCGCCGCTACTGCGATCCGCAATTCGCTTTGCTATTCGGCGGATGATCGACAGCTTCCATGTCTTGTCATCACCAAGATACATCGCACATACGCGGATGCCGAGCACTGTCGCCTTTCGCGCCTCTATGTCGCCCCAGGGCAAAAAAATCGGAGAAGAAAAAGGTGCAACAAGTTTCCAGATACGGATGCGCAGTCCCGAGCTGCAAGGTTCAAGGATGACGCAGCCCCGATAGGAAAGGCCAAGACGCTCTGAATCACCCTTTCCGATGTAGAGCGCCTGCCAATTCAGGCTTTCGGCCGCCTTTTCAGTCGGTTCGTCGGGATAGAGAACCTCGAGCCTGGACCACCCACTGATCTTGGGAAGAATGTATAGTGTCAATCCGAGCAGAACGATCCCGAAGACAGGCAAGACGATCATGGCCGTCTGCACGATCTCCTGATCGTTCATGCGCCGATCACACCCGCATCGGCATCAGAACATAAAGCGCCGGTGACTTTTCATCCTGCCGGATCAGCGTCGGAGCACCCGCATCGGCCAGGTGGAGTTCAACCGTCTTGCTATCGATCTGATCGAGGATGTCCTTCAGATAATTGGCATTGAAGCCAATTTCAAAACCTTCAGCCTTGAAATCCGCCATGATTTCCTCGGTCGCGGTGCCATTATCCGGCGAAGTGACCGACAATGTTACCCGATCCGTATCCAGCCCCATCTTTACAGCGCGCGTTTTCTCGGTCGCGATTGTGGCAACACGATCAACACCTTGGAAGAAGGCCTTGGGATCGACTTTCAAAAGCTTGTCATTGCCGGTCGGGATGACACGGCTGTAATCCGGGAATGTGCCATCGATCAGCTTGCTGGTCAGCACCACCCCGCCCTCACCGCCAAGGGTGAAGCGGATCTTGCTTGCAGAGAGATCGAGCTGCACGTTGCCGTCGAGCGCCTCTTCGAGAAGTTTGCGCAATTCGGCGACGGCTTTGCGCGGGACGATCACATCGGGCATGCCCTCCGCACCATCTGGGCGCGCGAGCGTGAAACGCGCCAAGCGGTGCCCGTCCGTCGCTGCCGCCTTGAGAACGGGCTCATCATCATCGGTCACATGCAAAAAGATACCGTTGAGATAATAACGCGTTTCTTCCGTAGAAATCGCAAACCGTGTGCGGTCAATCAGCTCTGCCAGAGTGCGTGCGGGCAGCTCAAACGAAGTTGGCAGATCACCTTCGACGATCACCGGAAAGTCATCGCGCGGGAGGGTAGGAAGTTTGAACCGGCTGCGCCCTGCCTTAATCTCCATACGGTTATCGGCCGTCTCCAGACTCACCTGGCTGCCGTCGGGTAGTTTGCGAGCAATGTCGAACAGCAGATGGGCAGAAACGGTGATCGCACCCGGCGCCTCTACCGAGGCGGCAGACATGGTTTCCACCACTTGCAGGTCAAGGTCGGTAGCCATCACCCGCACGTTACCGCCATCGCTTGCGTCGATGAGGACGTTGGAGAGGATCGGAATAGTGTTACGGCGCTCAACCACGGATTGTACGTGTGAGAGGCACCGAAGGAGCGTTGCGCGTTCGATGGTTGCTTTCATCGCTGGACCTTACCCTAATGCTGTGGCGCCGAGAGGGGCCGGAATCGCCCCACCAGCGTTGGAATTCCGTCAAAACCTTAGCGTCGCTGTCCACGCGGGCAAGCGAAGAGAGCGCATTGGGCGGAATCCCTTGGGGATAAGGGGCGTTCGGGCGGGAAGAAGCGCGGCAAACCGCCGGAGCGACGCACTCAGCTCATCATTGCCATCCCGCCATTCACATGCAGGGTCTGCCCGGTAACATAACCCGCCTCGCGGCTTGCAAGGTATGCCACGGCTGCACCGATGTCGTCGCCCTCACCCATCTTGCCCGCCGGAATTTTGGCATTGATCGTATCGGTTTGTTTCTCATCCAAAGCCGCCGTCATGGCGGTGCGAATAAAGCCAGGTGCGACGCAATTGGCCGTGATGCCTCGTGAAGCCACCTCCTGAGCAAAGCTCTTGGTCATCCCGGTCACCCCCGCTTTCGCAGCGCAATAATTCATCTGTCCCGGATTTCCGGTTGCTCCAACCACGCTGGTGATATTGACTATGCGGCCGAAGCGCGCCTTCATCATGGGGCGTGCGCTAGCGCGCATCAGACGAAAGGTTGCCTCCAGGTTGATGCGAATCACATCGTCCCATTCATCATCCTTCATTCGCATGGCCAGGCCATCGCGCGTGATGCCTGCATTGTTGACCAGAATATCAATCCCGCCAAGCGTATCGAGCGTTGCAGGGATCAATTCCTCAACCTGCGTTGTATCAGACAGGTTGCAGGTGATTTCGACATGATCGCCGCCGACCTCATCAATCAATTGCTCGCGGAAACCGCGCAGCTTGTCTCCGTTTGAACCGGACAGCGCGACCCGCGCGCCCT
This sequence comes from uncultured Erythrobacter sp., assembly GCA_938015255.1. Lineage (GTDB taxonomy): Bacteria > Pseudomonadota > Alphaproteobacteria > Sphingomonadales > Sphingomonadaceae > Erythrobacter. The sequence goes on along the minus strand of CALLQC010000136.1, from coordinate 4,846 downwards.
GTTTTGCAAGCGCGATTGCGATTGCGGATCCAATGCCGCCACTAGCGCCGGTGACCAGCGCGTTCATGCCTGAAAGTGAAAACATTAGCTGATCTCCTTGGCGAAATTTTCGAAGTCTTCCATTGTGATAAGGCTGACTGTTGCCGCCTCTTTGTCGATCCGTCCGATCATCGGCCCAAGCACTTTTCCGCCCAGCTCGGTGAATTGCTCCACGCCATCTGCACGCATCGCGAGCACACTCTCGCGCCAGCGCACGCGGCCGGTGACCTGTTCAACCAGAAGTGCGCGCTCCTCATCCGGATCAGTGACCTTGGCGGCGGTTACGTTAGCATAGATCGGCAATGCGAGCGCACCCGGCGGAGTGCTAGCCAAAGCTTCCGCCATACGGTCCGCGGCTGGCTGCATCAGCGAGCAGTGAAACGGAGCGGAGACCGGCAGGGGGATACCGCGTTTGATCCCATGATCTTTCACAAGCCCTACAGCGCGGTCGATGGCGCTTTTGTGTCCAGAAACAACGACTTGCGTTGGATCATTGTCATTGGCGATCTCACACACGTCGCCCTCAGCGGCCGCGGCAGCTAGCGCGGTCGCTTTATCGATATCCGCGCCGAGCAATGCAGCCATGGCGCCGACGCCCACGGGAACAGCCTCCTGCATTGCCTGTCCGCGTAATTTCAGCAGCCTCGCTGTGGTTGACAGGTCAAATGCGCCGACCGCGCATAGCGCGGTGTATTCACCGAGCGAGTGGCCCGCGACACAATCGCCCTTATCCGCCAGCTTTATCCCAAAGTCGCTCTCGAGCACGCGCAAGGTTGCAATCGCGTTTGCCATGATCGCAGGCTGCGCGTTCTCTGTGAGGGTCAACTGGTCTTCGGGGCCATCGCGCATGATTGCGGAAAGCTTCTGCGAAAGGGCCTCATCGACCTCTTCGAAAACTTCACGAGCCGCCGTGCTTGCACCGGCAAGCTCGCTGCCCATGCCGATTTTCTGGCTACCCTGGCCCGGGAAAACGAATGCACGCATGTTTCAATCTCCTGTTGGGATGCGCGACTAGGCAGAGCGCGGTGGACTAGCAAGCCCGAACGGCACAACCCTGTTGGAAGCGGTGTGACCAATCTCAGCGCGGCCCAGATAGGGCACCCCGGCCCGCTCGCACCAGAACCGTGCGATCTCTTCTGCGTCCATTCCGAATTCGACATAGTTTTCGGGAACATCTGAAATTGCGCCAAGGCGCAAACCGGCGATGCGCGGCAGGCTGCCAGCGAGACTGAAGAACATACGGTCGATGGCGTAGAGGTGCTCGCTGACTTCCTCCACCATCACCACATGGCCGGAAAGGTCCGGCATCATCGGTGTCTTGGCCAGCATCGCCAAGGTGATTAGGTTGAAAGCGGCAGTCGGCGTCTTGCCATCAAGACTCGGCTCCAAGCCGCTATTGTCGCCGTTCAGCCATTGCAGCACGCGGCGCACCGCCTTGCGATCGCTCTCCGAGCGGGCGCTAACCGGCATCGATCCATGGGCGCATTGGCCGATATTGTGGCGATAGAGGGCGGCGAGCAGATAGCCGCAATCGGAAAACCCGACATAGGTTTTGGATCGCGCCGCCTCGTTCATCCTCGCAACCGCCGCCTCTGCGATGCGATTGGATCCGTAACCACCCTTTGCAAACCACACCGCGTCGAACGCGGGATCATTCGCGCAATCAAGCAAAGCGGTAAGCCGCGTGAGATCGTTACCGGCAAAATGACCTTCGCGCACGAAGCACTGATCATGAAAGGTGACGCGCGTTTCAGGAAATTCCGCAGCGACCAGCGCTTCTAACGCTTCGGCATGTTCGCGCGTTATGGGCGTCGCCGGGGCACAGATGGCGATATTTGTCATGTCTCACACCTATGTCGCTTGTCAGGCATCGTGCAAGCCAATAACCGTGTTTTTCATGGACAACGGGATCGACAGGCCGGACCTTAAAGGTCGGCCATTTTTCTTTTGCGGCATCGGCGGATCAGGCATGCTGCCGCTTGCGCAGATTGTGCACGGGCTTGGGCACGAGGTTGCCGGATCTGATCGCAGCAATGATCAGGGACGAACTCCTCGAAAATTCGAATGGCTTGCTGACAACGGATTTGCACTGTTCCCCCAGGATGGCAGCGGGTTAACCTCCTCCCGGCAGATCATGGTCGCATCAGCCGCAGTGGAGGATACAGTTCCTGATGCAGCCAAGGCGAAGGAGCTTGGCCTTACCCGCATGACACGGGCAGAGCTTTTGTCCGCGCTTTTCAACGAAGCCGAGTTTTCCATCGCTGTCGGCGGCACATCGGGCAAATCGACCGTTACCGGTATGATCGCCTGGATCCTGGCTTATGCTGGGCGCGATCCGACGGTAATGAACGGCGCGGTGATGAAGAACTTTGTCAGCGCCGATAATCCATTTGCCAGCGCCCAAGTCGGCAGCCCCAATGTTTTTGTCAGCGAAGTGGACGAGAGCGACGGGTCAATCGCTCTTTACCGTCCGAGTGTCGCCGTACTGCTCAATGTCAGCCTGGATCACAAGAGTTTGGAGGAATTGCGCGATCTGTTTGGCAACTATCTAACGGTGTCGGGCCACGGCGTCGTAAATTTCGATAACGCAGAAGCTCGCGCGCTGGCCGATTGCGCGGCTAAGCTCGTCAGTTTCGGAATTGGGGCCGAGGATGCGGATATCGGGGTTCTGCCAGGCTCGATCCTGCCGGGATCGGTGGGGCTCGACGCAACCGTTATCGAGCGCAACTCCGGCAAGACCGCAAAACTCGCTCTCCCCATGCCCGGCATGCACAACCTGTCCAACGCATTGGCTGCCATCGCGGCCGCTAGAGCAGCCGGCATACGGTTCGAGATCGCAGTTGAAGCGCTGGGTTCTTTCAAAGGGCTTGCAAGACGCTTTGACATCATCGGGACAACGCCGACGAACATCACGGTCATTGATGATTTCGGGCACAATCCGGAAAAATGCGCTGCGACACTGCGCACGCTCAAATCAACACCGGGCAGAGTCATCGCCTTTTTCCAGCCCCATGGATACGGTCCTTTGCGGCAGATGGGCCATGAACTTGCCGAAACATTCGCCGATGAGCTTTCCGGCGAAGACATCACAATCCTGTGCGATCCCGTCTATTTTGGCGGCACGGTTGATCGCAGCGAGGGAAGCGAGCGTATCATCTCAATGATCGAAGAGCGTGGCGGCAATGCCGAGCATATCCCTTCGCGTGAGGATTGCGGCGCTCGGCTGATCGAGCTTGCCCGGTCTGGCGACCGCATCGTCATTATGGGAGCACGCGACGACACACTCAGCAGTTTTGCGCGCTCTGTCTTCGAGCGATTGCAATGAGCCTGTTCGAGCAAGCCAAACGCCACAGCTGGCGGATGCTGTTTGCGACGATTTTCGCGATCCTGTTCGTGGTCGGCGTCGACCAGATTTATGGCCATTCGACCATCGCTTTTGCGATCGCCATCGTCGCGCTCATCTGGCTCAACATGCCGATGATGCGGTTCAACTGCCCGCGCTGCGGCCAGAACGCGTTTCTGCGCCGGTTTGTGCTCCTGCCCTGGCCGAACCGCACCTGCTCCAAGTGCAAGCTCGAACTCGACCGCTGACGTTCTCATTTTCGCTGGTGGTATGCGCCAATGCCGGTGGATAGGCTGCCCGGCATGAAAGCTCGCAAGTTCACGATGGATACGCTGCTGAAAGCCTACGCGGGCCAGCACGCCGCGCGTGAGGCGAGCGTCGATGGCGCACAGCGCCTGACCTATGCCGAACTGGATAAGCGCGTCGACAATCTTGCGCACTGGCTCCTTGCACAAGGGATCGGGCCAGGCGAGCGCGTCGCCGTCCTGCTGACCGATGGCGCGCCCTACCTCACAATCCTGCTAGCCTGCGGGCGGATCGGCGCGATTGCCGTACTGCTGAACTGGCGGCTTGCGCCAGGCGAGATTGCATGGATAGCCAGCGACGCGCAGCCCGCCATGACTTTCGTGAACCCTCGTTTCACATCCTTGCTTGGTAAGGCAGAAGCAGGCGTCACAATTGAGGTGGACGAGGCGCATGATGACGATGGCGCGTTCGAACAGATTGTAAGTTCTGCGCAGCCTGCGAACAGCCTCCCTGATCTTGCGCCGGACTGTCCGCTTTACATGATGTATACGAGCGGCACGACGGGAAAGCCCAAAGGGTGCCTTCAGGCGGGCAGCGCGGTTGCATCCTCCGCGATGGGTTTCTGCGTGCGGCGCGGCTTCACCAGCAAAGAGCGGCTGCTTTCGATCAACCCTATGTTCCATGTTGTCGGGATGCAGCAGGTCGCTGCCATGCTCGCATGCGGAGGGACGAGCGTGTTTGCTGGGCGCGATGATGACAGCGCTGCCGTGCTCGATCTGATCCACCGTGAAAGCTGCACGACGACCAGCGCCTTTCCGCAGATTTCCTTCCAGTGGTTCGGCATGGAGGCGGTGCGGGACGGCGTGATGCCGCTTACAAATTACACCGGCGGCGCGGGCATGGGTCGACCTCAGATTTACGAGACATTCGAGCAGGCGTGGGATTGCCGCGTCGTCGGCGGGTATGGGCAAACCGAGGTGTGCGGCTTTGCGACCTTTATCGACTATCCCGACATGCTGGAGCATCCCCGCTCGATCGGCTGGCCGATGCCGCATGTCGAAATGACGATCCTTGATACCGAAGGCAACCACCTGCCACCAGGCGAAGAAGGCGAGATTTGCCTGCGCGGCCCCTCGGTGATGCTCGGATATTGGCGCAATGAAGAAGCGACCGAGGCGGCGCTTGGCCATGGCTGGCTGCGCACGGGTGATCTGGGCA
>CALLQC010000135.1 GCA_938015255.1 uncultured Erythrobacter sp. | reverse complement strand
TCGGCTGAGAAACCGGGGCCAGCGCGTTCACCGATAGCAGCGGTTTCGGTGCCATCGCCGCCCAGCGTGATCTGATAGCTTTCCACACCCGCGCGGTCCAAGCCCAAAATGCCAATATGACCCACATGGTGGTGTCCACAGGCATTGATGCAGCCCGAGATTTTGATCTTCAGCGGGCCAATCTCATGCTCAAGCTTCAATTCGTCAAAGCGGGTCGCAATCTCTTGGGCAACCGGGATCGAACGCGCGGTCGCCAGTGCGCAATAGTCCATGCCGGGGCAGGCGATGATGTCGCTGACCAACCCAATGTTCGCCGTTGCCAGGCCATTATCGCGCAGCACCTGATATATCTCGGGCAGGTGCGTTTTGTGGATATGCGGCAGGATCACATTTTGTTCGTGGCTGATGCGCAGCTCGTCATGGCCAAAACGCTCGGCAATGTCGGCCAACACGCGCATCTGTTCGCCCGTCGCATCACCCGGCGTTGCGCCATGCGCTTTCATCGAGACCGACACGATAGCATACCCATCCGCGCGATGCTCGCTGAGGTTGGTATCGCTCCACGACCGGAATGCCGGATTGGAGGCGCGTTCATCCACATAGTTATCCACAGGAGCGTTAACGAATTCAGGTGCCGCAAAGGAACGTTCGATTTCTGCAAGCAAATCCTGATCAAACCCCGTGAATTCGCTGCGCAATTGTTCGAAACGTGCTTCTACCTTCTCGCGGATCGTCTCAATTCCGTTCTCGGCCACGGTGATTTTGATCCGGGCCTTGTACTTATTATCCCGACGTCCCAGCAGGTTATACACGCTGACAATCGCCTCAAGGTAAGGCAGCAGATCAGCCTGCGGAATGAAATCGCGGATTACGCTGCCAATGATCGGCGTGCGGCCCAAGCCACCGCCGACGATGACTTCAAAGCCGGCATCGCCCGCATCATTGCGCACCATGCGCAAACCGATGTCATGCGCTTTGGTCACGGCACGATCTGTCTCGGACCCCGTGACTGCGATCTTGAACTTGCGTGGCAGGAACTGGAATTCCGGATGGTCCGTTGACCACTGGCGGATCAATTCGGCCACGGGGCGCGGATCGGCGATCTCGTCTGCTGCAGCCCCGGCGAAATGGTCAGCCGTTACGTTGCGGATCGTGTTCCCGCTTGTTTGGATCGCGTGCATCCCCACATCAGCCAAAGCCTCCAGCATATCAGGCACATCGCGCAATTCGGGCCAGTTAAACTGGATGTTCTGCCGCGTGGTGAAATGGCCGTAACCCTTGTCCCATTTCTCGGAAATCATCGCAAGCTGACGCATTTGCGCGCTGTTCAGCGTGCCATAAGGGATTGCGACGCGCAGCATGTAGGCGTGCAGTTGCAGGTAAAGACCGTTCATCAGACGCAGCGGTTTGAATTCGTCCTCGGTCAGCGAACCATCAACACGACGCTCGACCTGCGCGCGGAATTCAGCGACGCGGTTGCGTACAAACTTTTCGTCAAAGTCATTGTATTTATACATGGAATTAAACTCCGACCTGTTTGCCGTGGGCATAGTTTGAGGGGCCGCGTGTGCGGAAGTCTTCGCGAAAGTGAACCGGTGCCGGCCCGTCTGGTGTCTCTTTTGCGTCGGCCAGATAGACACCGACCACGATGTCAACCTGCGCGGATGCAAAAATCAGCCGGTCGTCTGCAATAGCTTCGTCTTCGATCAGCTCGGCTTCCCGGATGTCGCGGGTCCAGCGATCATCAGCGGTGAGCCAAACGGCATCGCCTTCCAGCAAAGCATTGGCGGTCACGACTTTCGGGGAAAAGGGGCGGCGGGTCATAGAGCAATCTCCTCTGAGATGTCTGAAGCGATGGTTTCGGCGGCGCGCGGTGCAAGGCCAAACAGGATCAGAGCGGGGCCATCAAGGCTTGCGCCGGTCAGATCGTCAGGCAACCCGCCAAGGGTGGTTGCCAGAATGCGCTGATCCGGGCGAGAGACGTTTTCAACAACGCTGATTGGTGTCGCGGGAGAGGCACCATGCATCAGCAAACGGCCCTGAAAGAACCGAGCCGAGCGCTTGCCCATGTAAATCGCGGCAACTTCGCCGGGCTTCGCCAAAGCGCGCCAATCTTGCTCGGCGTAGCCTTTGACGTCGTGCCCGGTGATAAAGCGCACGCTTGCATTGCGCCCACGTTTGGTCAGGCTTTGACCGATGGTCGCGACAGCCGCAGAGGCCGATGTGATGCCAGGAACCACGCTAAAGGCGACGCCAGCGCGCGTGCAGGCATCCATTTCTTCGTCCAGACGGCCGAATATGGTCGCATCGCCGGATTTGAGCCGAACCACATGCTGGCCCTCAAGCGCCTTGGCGGCGATCATATCGTCAATGTCAGCTTGCGGGGTCGAAGGACCGAATCCCTCTTTGCCCATATCGATGATCTCAGCTTCGCGGCGCGCCAGTTCCAGAATTTCAGGCGTCACAAGCCGGTCGTGGATCACCACGTCGGCTTCATGCAGCGCGCGACGCGC
>CALLQC010000134.1 GCA_938015255.1 uncultured Erythrobacter sp. | reverse complement strand
GCAGAGCAGGATGCGGTCAACAATGAAGGGTGGTTCGATACCGGCGATGTGGGAATTATCCACCCTGATGGCACCTTGCAGCTGACCGATCGGACCAAGGATGTGATCAAATCGGGCGGCGAGTGGATCAGCTCGGTTGAGCTGGAAAACGCTGCCGTCGGCCATGCAGGTGTTGCTGAGGCAGCATGTGTCGGAGTGCCTCACCCGAAATGGGATGAGCGTCCCGTCTTGTTCGTGGTAAAAAACGAAGGTGCCGATGTTTCAGCTGACGACATTCTGGAACATCTCAGACCGCAGATCGCCAAATGGTGGATGCCGGACGCTATTGAATTCATAGATGATATCCCGCACACCGCGACCGGCAAGATTTCGAAAAAAGACCTGCGCGATCGATTTGCCGATTACAAGCTCGAAGCCTGATAGAGGACGCGCGCATGAGCACCTCACGATTTGCAACATTCCTTGCACCGCTAGCGCTGCTCGCCTGCACAGGTTCCGCTGCGGCGAGCGTTATCAATGTCGCCAAAACGCCTTGGTGTGGCTGCTGCGCCGTTTGGGTTGAGCGGATGCGGGAAGCCGGGTTCGAGCTGACAGTTCGGGATGTTGAAAACCTCAACCCGGTCGCTGACAAGGCAGGCGTACCGCGCAATTTGCGCGGCTGCCACACCGCCAAAGTGGCAGGTTATGTGATCGAAGGGCATGTTCCTGCTGAGGATATTCGGCGTCTTCTTGAAGAGCGCCCCGATGCTATCGGCTTGAGCGTACCCGGAATGCCGATCGGCTCTCCCGGCATGGAAAACGGTGCGCGGGTCGATCGATATCATGTTGTGTTGATCATGCGTGATGGGCAGCACCGCATCTGGTCCACCCATGGCGGCAACGCAGCGTCCTGAACGCCACTAAAGGAAACGCGATGACTCAATTCTATATCGATCCGTCACCGGAAAACTTTGCCGCGTTCAAGGATTTGCCGCGTGACGAACCGATCCATATGCTCAACTTGCTGCGATATCGCGACCTTGCGGAATATCCGGAGGGGCATGAGCATCACGGCAATGGCTGGAGCGGCAGGCGCGCATATCAGGAATATGGGAAAACGTCGGGGCCGATCTTTCAGCGCGTCGGCGGCAGCATAGTCTGGCGCGGCGCTTTCCAGACGATGGTGACCGGGCCTGACGACAAGGACTGGCATAACGGGTTTGTCGCGCAATACCCCAATTCGGGCGCGTTTTTCGAGATGATCAAGGATCCGGACTACCAGAATGCGGTGGTCAATCGTACAGCGGCTCTGGTTGACAGCCGGCTGATGCGGTTCAAACCGGGCGAGGCAGGTTCTGGCTTTTAATCCTCCGGCGGACCAAATGGTGCAATCCTCGGATTGGAAAAGCTGCCTTCATCCGGTGATCCTTCCGGCATATCCCGGCCAAGCTGTTCGTTGATTGTTTCGGCAATGTCGATCGGGACGAGAATGGTGCAAAGCTGCTCCACCTCGTCCGTCACGATCACCCCGAAATCGGCATCTATAGCCTCCTCCGGGATCGAAAACCGCTTGGCCACTTCAACAGGATCGGGTGGCTCTCCCTCATATCGGAATTGAACCATCACTGTTGGTTGATCCTGTGTCATGGCCAAGTGGTCCTCAGATTAAGTCTGGTCAGCCGTTGCAGCCGCAGCCGCCTGATGGCTTGTTGTCACCGCCTGACGGCGCAGGTGATGCGTCACCGGCACCTTCCAGCGCCTGATACTGTCCAATGTAGTAGAACAGATCAGCCAGCTCATCCATGCTCAATTCCTCCAGCGCGCTTGCATCGCTGAGATCGAGCATGCCTGCCTCGCCAGAGCTCAGGTCCATATCGTCATAGGACGCAAGGTCTGCTTCCTGACCGGGACGCGGGAACGGCGGGATCGGGAGCGGAGGACGCGGAATTGGGCGAGGGAAAGGCGGCACCGGAATCGGACGCGGCCGGCACAGATGCGGGAACCGGCGACAAATATCGGGCGGTACCGGGATCGGGCGGCACAGATGCGGGCGCAGGCGGCAGATATCAATGATGATCGGCCTGAGCTGGCGCGCGATTGAACATCCGTTCACCACGCCATAGCCATGCGAGAAATCATATCCTCGCGTGCCCAGATCCTGCGCGGTGCTTGTCACCATCCGGCGGATGGAGGCCGGGCTGCGCGATGGATTGCCGGCGATGTAGGGCCGCTTGGTACGGATGGCTGCGACGACGCCCGCTACGACAGGGCAAGCTGCCGAAGTCCCGCCATCGGCCGCATAAACACCCGAACCTGCAAAGTGCGTGTAGCCTGAGATGTCAGGCTTGTTGCGCGCCAGGCGACCTGGACCCTTGCTTGAGTAGCCAACGCGGGTCTTGGTCGTATCAACACCTGCGACACTCAAGACTTGCGGATGGCTGTTGGCACCATAGATCGCGCGGGTTGTAACGCCGCGGCAGCGCCCATCGGGACAATCGCTGCCGCAGTTCCCAGCGGCGAATAGTATGTCCGCGCCGTGACGGGCGAGGGTGGTGACAATCCGGTTGAAGGGATGGCCGGGATTATCGCTGTAATTGCCGGGGTGGCCGACGGGGAAATCCCACGAAGGATGGAACATGCCCCAGCTGTTGTTCACCACCAGCGAACGGGTTTCTCCCGGTCGGCGCGGAGCGCGCATGACCCGTATCAGATGCTGATACGCTCGCACCGCATCCGAAAGGAACCCCTCCATGCGGGTCGCGCCTGTGCGGTTGGATTGCAGCAGAGCAATGTCGAGCAACGTGCACTTCGGTGCGGCAATGCAGGCGTCGAAAGCGCACATTGTTCCATGGCCGACGGGCAGATTGCCCGGCGTCAGACCGGCACGCGGCACCCAGCTGCGCGCCGCATCAAAGCCTGGGTTTTTCCCCTTTGAACGAATGTGAGCCATATTGATGCCGGTATCGACAATGGCGACGAGCACTCCGTCCCCATCCGCACCGGCACGGCGCAGCGCGCTGGTGCAAAGGCGGCTTTCGACAGTCCGGTCGGTGCCCTGAGGGGGCGAACCGGGACAGATCATTTGCGGCACCATGGGGACATCCGCATAGACGCCGCGCACGCCCGATTTCTTCATCAGCGCCTCAGCGGCTTTCTCTGCGTCCTTTTCGTCCACCTCGGCCCGCATGACATAGCATTCATCAACTTCGGGCTGGGCATCGAAGTTTTCTAGACTCGCGTCATCCTCCTCCGTTTCAGGAGGGGCAGCATCGAAATCGAAGTCGAAAGCCGCGAATGACCCTCCGCCTGCGATATCGCTCATGGCGGTTACGCCGAACTCGGTATCGATCTCTACACCGTCCACACCTTCGGCGGCGGTGACGGTTTTCGACCGCCGCATCCGTTTTTCGCCATCTGCCGATGCATCGAGACCCATCTCCGCCGCTGCGGCGATGTTACGGTCTCCGTCCATTTCAATTAAGAGTTTCACTTTGCTCATTTTCTTGTTCCTTATGAGTGTAATCCTGCGAACAAGTGACTGAGCGACCGCGCTAATTATATTATTTCAATCACGCATAGGTCATCGATCCAAGAAGTATTGGAAATATTGATGTACTTCTTTTCACGAGTGACGAATCATATTTACCAAACATTGGCGATTCGCAAATGTATGGATACGACAATTGGCTTGTAGAAAAGCGAAATGTTTTGTTAACTAAAATATACTTACTTTTTATAGCAATAACATTTGACCGTTCTGTTCAGGCTTCCTGAATTGCGAGCAATCAAGCTCGAACTTCGCCTTACCGATCCTCGCGCGCTTGCAGGCGATGCGGAAGCGTGCGCGAAAAAGGTCGGCCCAAACGCCGCTAGGGCGCATACGGGTGAAGAAGTCTGGATCGTTGTCGCGTCCGCCGCGGATTGACCGGACGATGCTCATTACTTTGCCAGCGCGATCTGGATAATGGACGTCCAGCCACTCGCGGAACAATGGCGCGACCTCATGCGGCAGGCGCAGTGGAATCCAACCCGCGCTGCGCACACCGAGCGCCGCCGCGCGTTCGATAATCCCTTCCATGAACTGATCTGTGATCGCAGGGATGATGGGCGACACCGAGCAATGTACCGGAATGCTCGCCTCTGCGAGACTCCCCAACGCGGCAAGCCGTTTGGCCGGTGCTGCGCAGCGCGGTTCGAGTTTGCGGGAAAGGCGCGGGTCCAGCGTCGTGACTGATATGGCAACGGCAAGGAGATCACGCGCTGCCATTGCCTCCAGCAAATCGAGATCGCGCAGGATACGGTCGGACTTGGTCGTGATTGTGACGGGGTGGCGCGCTTCGAGACACACTTCGAGCAATTGGCGGGTGATGCGATAGCGTCCCTCGATCGGCTGATACGGATCGGTGTTGGTACCCATTGCAATGGGGCGAGGTCGATATTTGGGCTTGGCCAGCGTCTGGCGCAGCAAAGCGGCCGCATTGGGCTTGGCGAAGAGCTGCGTTTCAAAATCGAGGCCGGGGGAGAGATCGTGATAGGCGTGCGTCGGGCGGGCGAAGCAATAGATGCAGCCATGCTCGCACCCACGATAGGCGTTGATCGAACGGTCAAAGGCGATGTCAGGTGAAGAATTGAAGCTGATGATCGTCTTGGGGCGTTCCTCGGTCACGGTCGTGCGTAGCTTTACCGGTGGGCCATCAAGCGCCTCGACATGGTCGCGCCAGTCGCCATCGGTTTCACGCGTGGCGAGGCCGAAACGGGTGGGCACCTGCGCCGATGCGGCGCCTCTTCCGTGGTTCAAATCGGGGTGACTGGCTGTTCCCATGGGTGGAACAGATATAGAACAAGTGCGGCGATGTCACCTCAATTCACTTTCCTACTCGCACCTCATCGGGGCACGAGAAGGGCATGAAAAGAAGGCCGATCTGGAAGGAGAGATTCTATCCCTTGGACCGTGTTCCATGTGTTCCATCCTGTAGGAATTGCGCTCATGCGCACTTGGCGTCAGGTTTCGCGCAATCGAGGCATCAGTTCGACGAAGTTGCAAGGGCGATTGCGGCTGTCGAGTTGCTCGGCAAGGATGCCGTCCCAACCGTCCTTCACCGCGCCGTTGGAGCCTGGCAGGGCGAAGATGTACGTGCCCCGCGCAACCACAGCGCAGGCGCGCGACTGGACGGTGCTGGTGCCGATGGTCTTGAAACTGAGCCAGCGGAACAGCTCGCCAAAGCCGGGAATGTCGCGTGCCCCCGGGATCCGGCGGAGAGCTTCTGGCGTGACATCGCGGCCTGTCAGGCCTGTGCCGCCGGTGCTGACGATGGCGTCAATATGCGGGTTGTCGATCCAGCTATCGAACTGCTGCGCCAGAAGGTCCGGATCGTCTTTCATGATGGTGCGGGCAGAGAGCGTGTGCCCGGCACTTGCGACACGTTCGGCAAGGATGTCGCCCGATGTGTCATCCTCAGCTGTGCGGGTGTCGGAGACGGTCAGGACGGCGATGTTGATCGGCGTGAAGGTCTTGCTCTCGTCGATCGCCATGGCGGGGGAGTCCTTATCGCTGCAAACGGGCTGTCCGCGCTGTAGCCATATCGGGGAAGACTGGCCAGAGGCCCTGGGCAAGCGCGCGGCGGCTCGGGCTGGAGACACCCGCGGCGCGTTCGTACATCCAGTAGTTGCGCATCACGATCGCGACATAGCTGCGGGTTTCCCAATACGGGATCGACTCCATCCAGAGCAGCGCGTCGTTCTGGTCGTTGATCTCAGTGTTCCAGCGGATGAGGGGGCTGAGGCCGGCATTGTAGGCGGCCATGATCTTGGGCAGCTTACCCTCAGTCGCATAGCTGTCTCGCAGCATCTCAAGATTGCGCTGGCCAAATGCCAGGTTCACTTCGGGATCGTTGAGATTGACATAGCTGGCGCTCATGTTGAGCCGCGGCGCGTGTTCGCGGACGGTGATCGGAGTGATCTGCATCAAACCGCGAGCATTGGCATGGCTGACCGCGCCAGCGCGGAAGTTCGACTCCTGAAGGGCGTGAGCAAAAGCAAGCGCCGGATCGACACGCCAGCCATTGCTAGGCTTCCAGCGAGCCACGGGGTAGCGGAGCGCCTGATCGCTGCGCTGACCGTATGGCGCATTGTATGCCATAAAGAGCTGGGTGGCGGGAAGTCCAAGGTGCCGAGCCAGCCGCGCAAGGGCGTCATAATGCGCAGGATTGCCTGTGCGTACCTCATGCCGAAGCACCTCATCGGCCAGCGAAGGCCGGCCTATCTCGACAAGTGCGGCCGCAACCCTGACATTGGCGATAGCGCCAAGTTCACGCCAGTCCGCCTCCGTAAACGGCTTGGCCCCGACATCACGCGTGAATTCGACGCCCAGCTGATCTGCGGCGAGCATGCCATACATCGTCTCTTCAAAACGCGCAGCAGCTGTAAGATGACGCTCGGCCTCTTCAGGCTCCCGGCATCGCACAAGAGCGCGGTGGGCCCAATAATGCGCTGCGGCGGTCAGTTCATCGTTGGTTGACTGTATAGCCGACCGGTCAAAGGCCTCAGACGCGAGCGCGCATTGGTTAAGGCGCCATGCGGCAAGGCCGGCGACCCATTCGCCTTCTGCTACCCAAGGTCCGCTTCCCTCACGCGCGGTTTCCGCAAGGTTCAGCGCCTGAGTGTCGAAGTTTTCAATATAGTAGCTCCACGCCACCCGCTGCCGCCACTCCGCACGCGATTCCGGCGTGAGCTGAGCGTCAATTTCTGACAGCAGTTCGTTCGCGCCTGCCGGGTCATCATTCTTGATCCGATCCAATATAGCGCTGCGCGTTTCGGACGGCATGGAGCCATCAACGATCGAGCGCGGCAGGCTGCGCTTGGTGGGGTAGGGCTGCCGAGCAAACCGGTTTGCTTGCGGGAAGTGAGGAAGGCTCTCCAGCCCTCGCTTCTCTCCCATGCGGCCAATCTGCTCCGACTGCGGCAGATGCACGCCAAGCTCAAACCATTGCTCGATCTGCTCGGCCTCGACCTTGGGGCTTTTTGCGTGGGTGTAGTATTCCGCCAGAGCTGTCTGATGAAGTAGCGAGCCATTGTACTTGGCAAGCATGTCTTCAACTTGCTCCCAGTCCTGCAGGTCGATTGCGGCGAACAGGGTGCGATAATGTTCTTGTTGATTGACCCCAAGTACCGTCGGAATCGCGGTTTCGCCCTGCTTCTCCTGGCCGTAATGCGCTGCCATGCTCTGACTTTGGGCGATCGCAGCCGAGGTCATGAAGCTGACCGAACCGAGAGTAAGTGCGAATAGACCTGATCGCACAATTGCAGTTTTCATTGCCCTTGGGACCATTCCATCCATCTCCGCCAGAATCTGGCCTTGAGCCTTGGCATGGACATCATGCTGTCCAGCCCCTCACTAACCATTAGCGGGGTAGATGCATCGTCATGGTGAATTTCGCGTAAAGACATAATGTCTTGCGCCCGATCGTTGCCAAGAAGCGGCAGAATGTTCGCGCCGAGTGCAACTATCCGTTTGGGCGCAGCAAGCTTTATGTGATGCAATAGAACGTGCTGCATCCCGCTGCTGGCAATCGCTTGTGTATCTGCCATCGGTGTATGGCTCGGCAGTGCGGCTGCGACATAGACTTGATCTTCTGTGAAGCCCATCGCCGCCAATATTCGCTCCAGCAGCCGCCCTTGAGGCCCACTAAGCAAACGATCGCGATCAGCTTCTTCAGGATCGACGACCAGGATCATCAATTCGGCACCAGCACTCCCGCGCGGGGCAATCCTGCCTCTGGGACCAATGACATCAAGACCGGGAGCCTCAAGCCAGAAAGTGTGAAATGCCTCGAGAGTGGTTGGCGGCGATTCGCCCAGCAGGTCAATTTGCTTCACCGCTGCAACAGGCATGTCCTCTTTTTGAAGAGGTCGAAGCGCCCGCGTTTGCTTGTCACTGGGGCCCGGTTGAACGTCGCTATTCTGGCTGTCGTCTTGATCCTCATCGTCGAACCAATCCGTAACGTCATCCGCAAATTCCAGATCGACACCGGCATCACGCCACCAGTCGAATGCAGCGCGCAGATCGCGGTCGAGAGAGGGGGGCTGGGCGGTCATCGGGTCCAATGCAGGTCTTGACTGAGCACACCCCCTTCCGCAAGTGGAATGCACACGAGTATCGCGAACCAAATCGCGGGAATAGCAGGGATACAAAAGCGCATGTCCGAACGTGAATCAATGCCATGTGATGTCGTTATCGTCGGTGGCGGCCCAGCGGGTCTCTCCGCAGCGATCCGGCTGAAGCAGATCAATGAAGAGCTTGAGGTGGTAGTCCTCGAAAAAGGCTCCGAAATCGGCGCGCATATCCTTTCCGGCGCAGTGGTCGATCCCAAGGCCTTGTCTGAGCTTTTCCCCGACTGGCGCGACATGGATTCTCCGATGGCGGAAACGCCGGTCACGGATAATTGGCACTGGGCGCTGACGAAGAACGGCAAGACCTCGATCCCGCACCTCATCATGCCGCCATTCCTTTCGAACGATGGCTGCTACACCGGATCGCTCGGCAATATGACACGCTGGTTGGGTGAGCAGGCCGAAGCGCTGGGCGTGATGGTCTTTCCAGGCTTTCCCGCAGCCGAAGTGATGTTCGATGAGAGTGGCGCGGTCTCAGGCGTCATTACGCAGGACATGGGCGTAGCCGCCGATGGCAGCCACAAGGCGGATTATCAGCCGGGCATGGAAATCCATGCGAAGTATACTCTTTTTGCAGAGGGCGCGCGCGGTAACCTGACCAAGCAGATGAAGGCCAAGTTCGACCTTGAGGCCGATTGCGAGCCGCAGATTTACGGGCTTGGCACAAAGGAACTGTGGGACATCGATCCCAAGAAGCATGTTCCCGGCCGGGTGATCCATACGCAGGGCTGGCCGCTGTCGGAAAGTGGCAGCAATGGTGGTGGCTTCCTCTATCATCAGGCGAACGGGCAGGTCGCGATCGGCTTCGTGACATGGCTCAATTACCGCAACCCGTGGGTTTCGCCCTATCAGGAATTCCAGCGCTGGAAGCAGCACCCTGCGATCCGCGAATATCTCGAAGGCGGCACCCGCGTCGCCTATGGTGCGCGCGTCATCAATGATGGCGGGTGGCAGGCCATTCCGAAGCTCGCTTTCCCCGGCGGGGCGCTGATCGGCTGCGCGGCGGGATGTGTGAACGTGCCCCGCATCAAGGGCAGCCATACCGCGATGAAGAGCGGCATGCTCGCCGCCGAAGCTGTGGCGGCAGCCATTGAAGCGGGCCATGAGAAGACCGAGCTCACTGATTACGAACCGTCCGTGCGCGGCAGCTGGGTTGGCGACGAGCTCAAGAAGGTGAAGAACGTGCTTCCTGCAATGGAGAAGTACGGCGACGATATCGGCACGCTGCTCGGCGGGATCGACATGTGGATGCGCCACCTCAAGATCGGCCTGCCGATCACGATGGGCTTCCACAAGGATCACGAAATGACAGGCCGCGCCGATCTCTATCCGAAGATCGACTATCCCAAGCCAGATGGCGTCATCAGCTTCGACCGTCTGACCAACGTTGCCTACAGCTTCACCAACCACGCAGAGGATCAGCCGGTCCACCTGCAGGTGCAGGATCTGGAGCTGCAGAAGAATAGCGAGCTGGAGGTCTTTGGCGGACCGTCTACTCGCTACTGCCCGGCGGGGGTGTATGAGTGGATCGAGGAAGAGGGTAAGGAGCCGCGCTTTCAGATCAACTCGCAAAACTGCGTCCACTGCAAGACCTGCGACATCAAGGACCCGAACCAGAACATCAACTGGGTCACGCCCGAAGGCGGCGGCGGGCCGAATTATCCGAATATGTGAAGCCTGAATTGGCTATCACCGAAACCGCCTACGCAAAGATCAACCTCGCGCTGCACGTTCGTGGGAAGCGCGAGGATGGCTATCATGAGCTTGAGACGCTGTTCGCCTTTGTCGATAGCGGCGACACTCTGATCGCAAAACCTGCCGAGCGTGACACGCTGACCACCGTGGGCGAATTTGCCCAGACGCTCGACAATCCGTTCGACAATCTCGTGATGCGCGCGCTCAATGCGCTGCCACATCCGCAGGGGCTTGAGGTCACGCTTGAAAAGAACCTGCCCGTCGCCGCTGGGCTAGGCGGAGGCTCCGCTGATGCGGGCGCGGTGTTCCGCTTGATCGAGCGAGTTCATGGCCTTCCCGATGATTGGAAGGTGCGCGCCGAACGCCTTGGCGCTGACGTGCCATCCTGCGTCAGGAGTGAAATGGCAATCGGGCGCGGGACCGGGTCAGAGCTGGAGCCTGTTGAAAACGACTTAGAGGGCATGGCAGTTTTGCTGGTCAATCCGCGTGTTCCGCTGGCCACCGGGCCTGTATTCAAAGCCTGGGATGGCGATGATCGCGGCCAGTTACCAGAAGGTTCAGCGCGCCAGATTGCCGGCCAAGGGCGCAACGATTTGCGCGCAGCGGCAATCAAAATCTGCCCGCAAATCGCTGATGTTTTGAAAGAATTATCGGTCGATGATCCGTTTCAGTTTGAAATGTCGGGATCAGGGGCCACATGCTTTGCATTGTATGAACAGCCGCAAGCGCGCGATGACGCTGCGCGCCGGATTGCCGAGGCACATCCAGACTGGTGGCAGATGAAGGGGAATTTGCGACGATGATCGATGGGCTGCCTTACCGTCAAGTCGGAGAGCTGAAGCGCGGGGGTCTTGTCTGTGTTGCCGATCATGCATCAAACTTTGTGCCCGATGACATTCCGCTGGGTGTCGCTCCAGAGCTTCTCGACAATCACATTGCAGTCGATATCGGCGTGAGCGGTGTTGCCGAGCGGATGGCCCGCCGACACGGCATTCCGGCCCATCTTGCTGCCGTCAGCCGCCTTGTCGTCGATTTGCACCGGGAGGAGGACCACAAGCACGTCGTTCCAACCGAAAGTGACGGGCATCTGATTCCCGGAAATATCGGTGCTGATGTGGAAGCGAGGCTCGTCCGATATTACCGGCCTTACCATGAGGCGCTTGAGCAATGGTTGGCGGAGGCGCAGCCTGAGCTTATCATTTCGCTCCACAGCTTTACGCCGAAACTTGCGATAGGTGGTGATGATCGACCTTGGGAAATTGCGTTGCTTTACAATCAGGACGACCGCGCGGCCCGTCACGCGATCCGTCTGTTCGGGGAGTTGGGCCTGAACGTGGGTGACAATGAGCCTTATTCAGGCACTGACCTCAATGCCACGATGAACCGCCATGCCGAGGCGCAAGGCCGCCCTTATTGCGCGATTGAAGTGCGGCAGGATTTGATTGGTACGCGCGCCGAGCAGTCACGATTT
This sequence comes from uncultured Erythrobacter sp., assembly GCA_938015255.1. Classification (GTDB taxonomy): domain Bacteria; phylum Pseudomonadota; class Alphaproteobacteria; order Sphingomonadales; family Sphingomonadaceae; genus Erythrobacter. The sequence goes on along the minus strand of CALLQC010000134.1, from coordinate 9,843 downwards.
GCAGCAATAATTGCTGATGTTTGCGGAAGGGTTGCGCTCGCGCTCGACTAACGGCAGTGCTGTTTCCTGAATACCTCGATTCAGGAAATATTATGTCGTTTGATAAATCCAAACTGCCCTCACGTCACGTCTCTGTGGGGCCGGAACGCGCACCGCACCGGTCTTATTACTATGCCATGGGCATGACCGAAGAGGAGATTGGGCGTCCATTTGTCGCGGTGGCTTCAGCAGGCAACGATTCTGCCCCGTGCAATACAACCCTCGATCCGCAGGCTAACATTTGCCGCGAAGGCGTGATTGAAGGAGGCGGTACGCCGCGCCGGTTCAACACGATTACGGTCACAGACGGGATCGCCATGGGCCATCAGGGCATGAAAAGCTCATTGGTCAGCCGCGAAGTAATTGCAGACAGTGTAGAGCTTTCGGTGCGAGGTCATTGCTATGACGCTCTGGTGGGGTTTGCCGGCTGCGACAAAAGCCTTCCGGGAATGATGATGGCAATGCTCCGGCTCAATGTCCCCTCCATCTTTGTGTATGGAGGTTCCATCTTGCCAGGGACGCACCATGGCAAGGACGTGACTGTGGTTGATGTGTTTGAAGCTGTTGGCCAACACGCCGCTGGAAATTGCCCACTGCAAGAACTGATTGCGCTGGAGAAAGTTGCGTGCCCGGGTCATGGCGCTTGCGGGGGACAGTTCACTGCGAACACCATGGCCTGCGTTGGTGAGGCGATCGGATTGTCACTGCCAAACAGCAATATGTCGCCAGCACCTTATAAATCGCGCGAGGATATCGCGCGGGCTGCGGGGCGACAGGTCATGAAGCTGCTGGAGATGAATTTGCGCCCGCGTGATATCTGCACAAAGGCCGCGTTCGAAAATGCCGCAAGGGTTGTTGCCGCCACTGGGGGATCAACTAACGCAGCGCTGCATCTTCCGGCAATGGCGAGCGAATGCGGGATTGATTTCGATCTGTTTGATGTTGCGGAGATATTCAAGTCCACACCGTACATCGCCGATCTTAAACCCGGTGGCCGGTACGTTGCGAAGGATATGCACGAAGCGGGCGGTGTCTATATGGGCATGAAGACGCTGCTCGACGGCGGGTTCCTCGATCCCGAGCCGATTACGGTGACTGGAAAGACGCTTGGCGAGAATATCGAAGAAATCACGTGGAACCCGGATCAGAAGGTGTTCTACGATGTGAAAACGCCGATCACACCCACCGGCGGTGTTGTTGGATTGAAGGGGTCGCTCGCTCCCGATTGAGCGATTGTTAAAGTCGCGGGGATGGAGCGGCTGCAATTCACTGGTCCAGCGCGCGTGTTTGACTGCGAGGAGGATGCATTCGAAGCGGTCGAAAAGAGGGACATTGCCGAAGGATGCGTGATCATCATTCGTTACGAAGGGCCAAAGGGCGGCCCCGGCATGCGCGAAATGCTCGCGACAACAGCTGCGCTTTACGGGCAAGGCATGGGCGAAAAGGTCGCTCTGATCACTGACGGACGTTTCTCGGGCGCAACGCGCGGTTTCTGTATTGGTCACGTCGGCCCCGAGGCTGCGGAAGGCGGCCCAATCGCTCTGGTGCATGATGGCGATACGATCAGTATAGATGCCGAGGCCGGAACGATCGAACTGGCGGTTGATGCGGCTGAGCTGGATAAACGGCGAAAAAAATGGACCCCGCGTTCGCATGACTACCAGTCGGGGGCGCTTTGGCGATATTCGCAAACGGTTGGCGCAGCACGGCAAGGTGCGCTAACACATCCTGGTGCAAGGAGTGAGACCCATGTTTTTGCGGATATCTAGCATTACCGTCGCAGCAGCTTTGCTGGCATCATGCGCACAGGAAACCAAGCAGCCGGATGGCGAAAAAATCGCCTGCAAGCTCGAGTCCAACCAGGAGCTTGATGAGGTGTGCACGCTCGAAGTGGCAATGCAGGAAGGTGAGCCGATCGTGGTCGTTCATCATCCTGATGGAAGCTTCAGACGGCTCGATTCCGATCGTGAGACCGAAGGACTCGAAACGATGGATGGAGCGGATCAGCTGACCAAGGGTGACAAGGGTTTCGACGAGACCCGCGAATATGAGGTTGACGGTGACCGTTACCTGATCCCTGGGGATGCCTTTACACGAAATGACTGACCGTCAGATCCTGACGGTGGCTCAAATGCAGGCCGCCGAACAGGCAATCTTTGACACGGGCACATCAGTAACTGACCTGATGGAAATCGCTGCAAGCGGCGCCGCTGAATGGATCAGGCGGATTGCAGCCGGACGGCCAGTGTCCGTTTTGTGCGGGCCGGGCAATAATGGCGGTGATGGGTATGTGATCGCCCGCAAAATGCGGGCTTTCGGCAATTCGGTTTGCGAGGTCGCTCCCGTTCCGCCGAAAACCCAGGCAGCCGTCGCTGCACGCAGCGCTTGGGGGGAACAAACTGTCACTTCCGGCGGGGAAACCGGCGGCGGTGTACTTGTCGATTGTTTGTTTGGCTCTGGCCTTTCGCGGCCATTGACGCCGGAGCATGTTTTGCTTTTGCGCGATCTTGCCTCTCGGCATGATTTTCGGGTGGCTGTTGATCTGCCCTCCGGGGTAGAGGGCGATAGCGGCGCGCTATTGAATGATCGTCTGCCCCTATTCGACGCTACTCTCGCTCTTGGTGCATGGAAATTTGCCCATTGGAGTCTTCCTGCACGCAAAATGATGGGCACAAAACGGCTTGTCCCAATAGGTCTCGATGCAACTGAGGGCGCAGCGCGGCTGATAGGAAAGCCAGATTTGGAAGCACCGGCTGACGATGCACACAAGTATACTCGCGGACTGGCTGCAATCGTGGGCGGTGCGATGCCAGGTGCCGCGATATTGGCGTCGACCGCAGCACAGCGGGCGGGTGCGGGATATGTGAAGCTGCTCGCCGAAGATCATAAACCCCTTGATCCGGGCCTCGTCTGCGATGCGGCACCTCTTGCCCATGCGCTGGACGATCCGCGGATTTCTGCGGTCCTTGTTGGCCCCGGCCTGGGGTGTGATGAGGGTGCGACTAAAAAACTGGATCAAACGCTGCACTCTGGCAAGCCAGTGGTGCTTGATGCAGATGCACTTGTCCAGCTGCGGCCCGAGATGCTTCAGGAATCCAGCATTCTTTTGGCTACACCTCACGATGGTGAGCTAGAGAGCATGTGCCGGGCTTTCGCGGTTGTGGCTGAGGGCAGACGACAGCGCGCGACGGCGTTGGCGCAGACTAGCGGCATTGTCATTTGTGCCAAAGGTCCAGATACCGTTATCGCGGCGCCTGATGGTCGGATTGCGATTGCACCGCCCGCAACCAGCTGGCTCTCGGTGGCGGGAAGCGGCGATGTTCTTGCAGGAATCGCCGTCAGCCGGATGGCGAATGGCAGGGCTCCGTTTGAAGCCGCGTGTGAGGCAGTTTGGCTCCACAGTGACACTGCGCGTTCCCTTGAAGGCCCGTTTACGTCAGAGGAGCTGGCGCGATCTGTGAACGGAGCCTATGTGCGCTGCCTGTGACGGGACATGAGGAAATAGTCAGACTTGCGGCGCGCGGCGATGGCGTTACGCGCATGGGTGCGCACGTAAGCGGTTCATTGCCTGGCGATATTGTTGACGGCGATGAGATCGTTTCCAAGGGCGCGCACCATGTTGATCCGCCGTGCCGCCATTTCAGCCAGTGCGGCGGCTGCCAATTGCAGTATGCTGACGACGATGCGCTCGAAACCTTTGTCCGCGAACGTGTTATCAACACGGCCATGGGGCAGGGGTTGGAGATTGATGAGGTTCTACCGGTTCACCTGTCTCCACCAAAGTCACGCAGGCGCGCAACATTGCATGCCCAGCGCACTCAAAAAGGCGCAGTGATAGGATATCGGAAAAACAATTCGCACAGCATCGTCGATCTGGCCGAATGCCATGTGATCGATCGACGCATTTCAAGCCTTGTTGCGCCTTTGCGATCACTCGTTGCAGCATATGGGCCGGCCAAAAGCGCTGTAGATGTGCAATTGGCTATAGCGGACCAGGGAGTTGATATCGGTCTGAGCAATTTCGAGCTTGTCGGACTTGAAGCCACGGAGGCCGCGCTTGATTTTGCTCTCGAACACAAACTTGCTCGGCTGACGATTGATCAGGGCTATGGCCCGGAGACTGTGTATGAGCCTGAGCCTGCGACCATCACGCTGGCCGGCATTCCTGTCGGCCTGCCTCCAGGTGCATTCCTGCAAGCCACTTTGGACGCAGAGGCTATCATGGTCGCGGATGCCCGCGCATGGCTTGGAGAACGGGGCCTCATCGCTGATCTGTTCGCCGGGCTGGGCACTTTCGCCTTCGCGCTGGGTCAAAAGCGCAAGGTGCTGGCCGTAGAAGCAGATCGCGCAGCCTATCTGGCTTGCAAGTCGGCCGGCGCGGTATCCGGCGGCACAGTCGTTTCGTTGCACAGAGACCTGTTTCGCAATCCACTGCGAGAAGATGAACTGAGCCGGTTCACAGCTGCACTGCTCGACCCGCCGCGTGCCGGTGCTAAAGCCCAGATTGAACAAATCGCACAGAGCAATCTCGCCCGCGTGGTCTATGTCAGCTGCAATCCGTCAAGCTGGGCGAGGGACGCAAGGCGGCTATTGGATGCCGGATTTGCGCTAAAAAAAATACGCCCCGTCGGCCAGTTCCGTTGGTCCACGCATGTCGAGCTTATCAGCCTGTTTGAACGTTAAGCCCTAAGGGCGTCGAGGATTTGTCGCTCCAGCCAGAGCCGGTCTTCTGCGTCCACATAGGCGTGTGTTGCACCTTCACAGCGGACAATCCGGTTATCCGATTTATCCCAGTTGCTTTCGAAAATCTGTGCTGTCCTATCGGCACCTGCGAGAAGAAACCGCACAGGCCGATCAAATTCGGCCAAACCGGCACGCATATCATCAGAGAGTCGGGAACCAGATTTTTCGGAGGCCACCGATTTCATGAGCCCATGTGCCAGTTTCTTGAGATTCACCCCGCCACTGAAAAGGCGCAGGATCTCGCTGGGATTTCTGAGTTTCTGTAGATAGCGGTCCCTGATCGCTGACGGGGGCGGTGTATGACTTTCCTCCCCGGTTTCGTCTTCATCAATGGTCCATGGATTGGAGAGGATGAGGCCATCAAGACCTGCTCCGCTAGCCAGCATGAGCGCGGAGGCTGCATCACAATTCCCGAAACCTAACACACGGTCCATTTGCGGTGCCATCGCGCGAAAGGCGTGGAGGGCAGCCTCAATGTCCTTGGCGCTCTTGCGAAATCCGCGATTGTCACCCTCGCTGTCTCCGACTCCGCGCCGGTCAAACCGGAATACGGGGAAGCCCGCTTTAGCGATTTTGGCTGCAAGCTGCGATTGCCCTGAAAAGGCGCCAGACCGGATTTCATTTCCGCCGCTAACAATCAACAGACCGGTTGTGCCCGGTGCCGTATCAAGAGTGCCTGCCAGTTTCAGGCTCCCGCAACCAAAATCGAGGGGCAGGCGGCTCATTGCGGTGCACCCAGCTCTTCCAGCATGATTCCGGCGAGCCGATCTGCTTGCTCAGGATGTTCATCTGGTTCCGCTCGCATCCAAAGTCCCGGACCACCAAGGTCGGATTGCTCGATGGTTCGGTAACCCGCCTCAGCCGGATGGGTGTCTTCGATGTCGCGGATCATATCCGCACCGAGCTGCCATCCGGATAGAACCAGCCCTTCAGAGCGGCCGATTTCCAGCAATCGTTCACTGGTCTCATGAACACCAAGCTCGCGGCTCGCGATAACGCGAGCCCGCAACATTCCCCGTAAAAGCTTTGCACCTGATTGGGGTGCGTATAGCCAGCCTTGAAAACTCTTCGGCGCGATCAAAGCCCCGCTTCGCACCGCAAGAATGTGGCTCGCATCAAAGTGTTCCATCGCTTGCGCAATTGCTTCTTCCCAGCGAGCGAGGCTCTGAAGTTCCACCGGCTCGATGCTTTCATTGGTGCCAGGTATGTCAGGAAGGACGCAGCGGTAGCCAGCTTCAGAGATCCTTCGCATCGTCTCCACCAATTGGCGGCGCATAAGATTGTGTTCGTTGAAAAATGGCGGGATTACCAGAATGCATCGGTCTGTTTCATCGCCGATGTCCATCACGCATTCTTCAGAAATGCGCCCATCTTCAAGCCTGCAGGGCCAGGTTCCAATCACCGCCGACCGTCAGCCTTCGATCACTTTGCATTCCGCAAAAGCCAGCAGACCGCCATATGTTTCCAGCATTTCGCCATCGACATCATCATCTTCGATCACGATATCAAGCCGATCTTCCATCTCTGTCAGAAGGCTTGCAACCGCCATTGAGTCCAGTTCCGGCAGATGGCCGAACAAGCCGGTGTCGGCGTCAAACCCTTCCGCCTGATCCGCTTGGATGCCGAGGACGTCAACGAGGATCGATTTCACATGTGCATCGATTGCCGAGCGGCTCATTCCGAGGCCCGAACCGTCATCGGCATGGTCCGCTGAATCCGTCCTCGTTTCCGACTGGTCGGTGCTGACCGAATTGGTGCTCATCCAGTAATCCTCTTCGCGAGCATGACCCGCCCGTACGCTAACGCACCGAGCTTTTGCGCCCCTTTTCTGCGCCGCGGCCTTAGCCAGAGGCGAACGGGTGCGCAAGCTTGGGAGAATCATGCTCGCAACTGGGACAGTCGAAATTTTGCCCATTGTGCAGCACCTTTCAGTGACGCGGTGTTGAAGCAGTCCACCCGCATACGGCGTCGCGTTTGCTCCATCCAATCGGCTTTATAGGGTTCATCGCCGGTGCCAAAATCGATCAGCTCGACCTTGTCCACGTCAATTACCCGCTCAAACAGCGTAGCTGTCAGCGTGGTTCCGGCAGATAGGTTCTTATGGCTTTCGAGATGCGCGAGTTTGTGGATGTACGCTGTACCGTTCTCCACCGTCCACAGCTGCGCTGCCACCGCCTGATGCTGATGCCTCGCGACAGCCAACCTTAGCCGACCAGCTTCACCTTCCTGCCGCGCAAAATCGCGAAGCATGTCCGGATAGTCTTCTGCAGGTTTCCAGCTGGATGAGTAAATCGTCTCGTAATCGCGCCAAGCCATCTGGTCGAAATGATCGAGCAGATCGACACTCACCTTTTTGGCCTTGCGCTTTAAAGTGGTTCTGAGCCGGCCGGGCCTCTGGGCCCAGTATTGCGCGAAAGAACGCCCGGCGACCGGTAGAATGTGATTAGTGTCACACTGCGATACCGCGACTTTCCAGCCTGCATCACGGAATGAACTAGCCAACCATTCAGCCACGCCGTCCTCGTCCGGCACCGCTTCGAAAATCGCCCTGTGGGAACGGGACTTCAGATCTTTCGCCAAAGGGATCAGCTTGGCTGCATTGCGAGCGCCACTTTCACCGAGAGGGCGCCAAGTGAAGCTATACCAGTTACGCATGGATTTCAGCGCACCGCGGTCATTTTGCAGAACCAGAGCTATGGCCCCCTCGTGGTCTTCACAGATTGCGACCAAAGGCTCCAACCCTGCCGCCTGCAAAAGCGCAAACCACTCGGGCCTGTCAAACGGTGACAATCCACAGGCGAGCGCATCGGACAAAGACAAGCCTTGCAAGACGTTAACGCTATCGTGATAGCTCGTTTTGATCACCAAGTGCTCCGATGGACCCTATGCAATACAGCGCCGAAAGCCCTGACCCTACACCCAGACCGTTGGATCACCTCGTCGAATTGGCGGGTGAGGGCGGCTATGGCGAGGCCCCGGCATTGGTGCTGCGCAGTGCGACCCTTAACCACGATGAGTTAAAACTGCGTGTTGATGGTCTTGCTGGCTGGTTGGCCCGCGAAATCCCTCAGAAAGGCGCACGAGTTGCGACCTGGGCCGCTAAGGGAGAATTGACTTGCCTCATGCCGCTCGCGGCGGCGCGTGCGGGGCTGGTTCATGTCCCGATCAACCCACTGCTGAAGCGTGCGCAGGTGGCGCACATTCTTGCAGATAGTGGTTCGGACATTGTGATTGGGACGAAGAGCCGGATTGCTTCGCTGGAAGAGGGAGACATACCCGCTGGCTGCGCGATGCTTGAGGAGCAAACTGCCCTTGAAGCTGCCGAGGCAGCGGGGCTGACGCTGGGGCCCTCTCAAGCTGATCCGGACGAGCTGACCGCCATCCTCTACACAAGCGGTTCGACCGGCCGCCCGAAAGGAGTGATGCTGAGCCATGCTAACCTGTGGCTCGGGGCAGTTAGTGTTGCGCATTACCTCAAAATGGCGCGGGATGACGTGACATTAGCGGTATTGCCGTTGTCTTTCGATTATGGGCAGAACCAATTGCTTTCGACGTGGTATGCAGGCGGAAGCATAGTCCCCTTGGATTATCTGTTTCCTAAAGATGTCGCGAAAGCATGTGCAAGGCACGCGATAACAACCCTGGCTGCGGTTCCGCCTCTTTGGGTGCAGCTGACCGAGGTTGAATGGCCGGATGCTGCGAGCAATCCACTGCGGCGCCTGACCAACAGCGGCGGAGCGCTCACAGTTGATCTCGTAAGTGATCTGCAAACGACATTCCCCGATGCCGATCTCTATCCGATGTATGGTCTAACAGAGGCCTTCCGCTCGACCTATCTTGATCCCTCTCTGGTCAAAGATCATCCGACTTCGATGGGTAAGGCAATACCTTTTGCAGAGATTCTGGTGATCGATGATAGCGGCGAAATCGCTGCTGCTGGTGAGGAAGGGGAGCTTGTTCATTGCGGCCCACTTGTTGCCCAAGGATATTGGCAGGATCCAGAGCGCACGTCGGAACGTTTCAAACCCGCACCAAGGCAATCCGAGTATGGCGGTACCAGCGTTTGGTCGGGAGATCGGGTGAAGCGTGAAAGCAACGGATTGCTGTATTTTGTCGGTCGACGCGATGCGATGATCAAAAGCGCTGGCAACCGTATCAGCCCGCAGGAGATTGAAGACGCGGCAATCGCGACCGATCTGGTTGTCGAAGCCGTAGCTCTTGGGTTTCCTGACGAGCGACTGGGCCACGCTGTGCATCTGATCGTTAGAGGAACGAGCAATGAGGAGCAGCAGAGGGAACTGCCTCGATTGCTGAAGCAGGAGCTGCCGAATTTTATGCAGCCACACGCAATCCACTGGCGTGAAAGCATGCCGCTGAACCCGAACGGGAAAATTGATCGAACGGCGCTGCACCGTGAACTTAGTCAGGGAATAGGCGCATGAAATCGAAGCCAATAGGGCCGATCCCGCAGGGATATGGTGCGATAGATGGTGAATTGGCAATCGGTGGGCGTAAGGCCGGTGCCCTGATAAACGAGGCAGGGCGCACGCCTCTATTTGTGTATTCACGTGATCTGCTCGCGGGGCAAATGGAACGCCTGCGCGCTGCTTTGCCTGAACGCATTGGGATCAATTACGCGATCAAGGCGAATCCCCACCGCGATGTGATCACATTCATGGAACCGTTAGTGGACGGATTTGACATCGCGTCAGCTGGGGAGTTGCGATTGGCTCAGGAAGCCGGGATCGATCCGGCGAGGATCAGTTTTGCCGGGCCGGGAAAGCGAGACGAGGAGCTGGATGCCGCTATTTTGGCCGGCGTAACCTTGAACTGCGAGTCCGAGGGTGAAGCCATGCGGGCGCTCAGTATAGGGCAGAGAATTGGCAAGGCCCCTCGCATCGCCATTCGCGTAAATCCCGATTTCGAGCTGAAGGGCTCGGGTATGAAGATGGGAGGCGGGGCGAAGCCTTTTGGCGTCGACGCCGGCAAGGTTCCCCCGTTGGCGCGAAAAGTGATTTGCGAAGGAGCAGAGTGGCGCGGCCTCCATATCTTTACGGGCAG
>CALLQC010000133.1 GCA_938015255.1 uncultured Erythrobacter sp. | reverse complement strand
AACGCGTTCTGGCAGGGTTGGGCCGCGAGCCGAACCTTGTCGAACTGGGCATCTTCTCGGTCATGTGGTCGGAGCATTGCTCCTACAAATCCTCCCGCCTTCATCTGAAGAAGCTTCCGACGGAAGCGCCGTGGGTAATCTGTGGTCCGGGCGAGAATGCGGGCGTGATCGATATTGGCGATGGCCAGGCTGCAATCTTCAAGATGGAGAGCCACAACCACCCCAGCTACATCGAGCCCTATCAGGGCGCGGCAACGGGCGTTGGCGGGATCTTGCGCGATGTCTTCACGATGGGCGCGCGGCCTGTGGCAAACATGAACGCGCTGCGCTTTGGCCGGCCCGATCACCCCAAGATGAAACACCTGGTGCAAGGCGTGGTCGCGGGGATCGGCGGATACGGCAATTGTGTCGGCGTGCCCACCGTGGGCGGCGAGACGAATTTCCACCCGGCTTATGACGGCAACATCCTCGTCAACGCGATGACGGTGGGTGTCGCCGATGCGGACAAGATCTTCTATTCGGCAGCGACCGGTGTCGGCAATCCGATCGTCTATGTCGGCTCCAAGACGGGCCGCGATGGTATCCACGGCGCAACTATGGCGAGCGCCGACTTCGAGGAAGACGCGGAGGCCAAACGTCCAACAGTGCAGGTCGGCGACCCGTTCACTGAAAAGCTGCTGATTGAGGCCTGTCTGGAACTGATGGCGACCGATGCCATCGTGGCCATTCAGGATATGGGCGCCGCGGGCCTCACCTCATCAAGCGTTGAAATGGCGACCAACGGCAAGGCGGGCATCCGGCTCGACATGGACAAGGTGCCGTGCCGCGAAGAGGGCATGACGCCTTACGAAATGATGCTGAGCGAAAGCCAGGAGCGGATGCTCATGGTGCTGAAGCCGGGCAAGGAAGCCATGGCAGAGGCGATCTTCCAGAAATGGGAGCTCGATTTCGCGGTTATCGGGGAGGTGACCGATACGCGCCACATGGTGCTGGAATGGCAGGGAGAGGTCGTCTGCGACATTCCGCTGGGTCCGCTTGCTGCCGATGCTCCCGAATATGATCGGCCATATCTTTCCAAAGAGGATTATACTGCATGGGCTGGCATTAAGCCCATGCAGTATGCTCCGGATTCGTCCGATCCGGGCGCGGACCTTCTTAAATTGCTTGCCTCTCCCAACCTTGCGTCGCGGGGCTGGATCGCCGAACAGTATGACAGCCAAGTCATGGCGGACACGCTCCAAACCGGCGGCGATGCTGGTGTCGTTCGTGTGCACGGCACGGACAAGGCGCTTGCGGTCAGCACCGATTGCACTCCGCGCTATGTCCATGCCGATCCGTATGAAGGCGGAAAACAGGCCATTGCAGAGGCATATCGCAACCTGTGTGCAGTCGGCGCGCGTCCGCTGGCGGTTACGAACTGTCTGAATTTCGCCAACCCCCAGCGCCCCGAAATCATGGCGCAGTTTGTCCACGCGCTTGAAGGCATGGGCGATGCCTGCCGCGCGCTCGACTTCCCGATCGTGTCGGGCAATGTCTCGCTGTATAATGAAAGCAAGGCGACAGGAGGTGGCTCGGCCATCCTTCCCACTCCGGCAATCGGCGGCGTCGGCATTATTGAAGATGCGTCGAAGATGGTCACCAGCGCCTTCAAGCATGAAGGCGATGCCATCTACATGATCGCACCGGAATTCTGGGCTAAGCCTGACCCCACACGTTCCCACCTCGGCAAGTCGTTGTGGCTCGATGTCGTCCATGGCCGCGACGAAGGCCGCGCGCCTCCGGTGGATCTCTCCGCCGAGCGCGGTGCGGGTCAGATTGTCCGGCGACTGATTGATGAAGGTTTGCTGTCCGCCGTCCACGATCTGTCAGATGGAGGCCTGGCGGTTGCCTTGGCTGAAATGGCCATGTCTGGCGATATCGGCGCAGAAGTGTCTGCGAACGAAGCCTACACCGCCGCGCAGTGGTGGTTTGGCGAAGATCAGGCGCGCTATGTGCTCACCGTGTCTGAGGACAAGGTCGAAGCCTTCAACCGGATCGTTGCCGAAGGGCCGGAAATTCCCGAAGCGGAAATGGTCGGGTTCCACCGCATCGGTACGGTTGGCGGCGATAGTCTACTCGGCGTTTCGATCACGGACTTGCGCGCGGCGCACCAAAGTTTCTTCCGCGACTGGATGGAGGGATAGACGAGGCAGCAATGGAGCTGCTGCAGCCCATTCTGCACTATGGTGGGCACTGGGCGGCACCGTTGGTCATTGCGGCGATCCTATGGCGAGACAATTGGCTGCGCGCAGGCCTTGTGATCGCAGCCGCAAACCTGATCGATCTAGATCACCTCCTCGCTGATCCGATATTCGATCCGGACCGTTGCAGCATCGGTTTCCACCTGCTTCACGGCTGGGAAGCCGCCCTCGCCTACGTGCTTATGCTACTTATCCCTCGCTGGTGGGCACGGGCATTCGGCGTGGGTGCGCTGTGGCACTTAATTATCGACTACGGTGACTGCTTGATGCAGACATGGTGAGGTGAACTCCAAAAGCGCTCAATCGCCGACTGATGCTGCACTCAATCCCAAGACAACCTTGGGTTTCGTAGCGTTCATCATCTTCATTGATATGATGGGGATCGGCCTGATCGTACCTGGCATGCCCGCACTGCTGGAAAGCATGACCGGCGCCAGCGAAGATCAAACCGCTGGGATCGGCGGATGGCTGCTGTTCGCCTATGCGGTGATGCAATTCCTGTTTGCGCCGGTGATCGGGGGATTATCCGACCAATATGGCCGGCGACCGGTGCTGCTGATCACGCTGTTCCTGCTGGGCGTTGACTACATCATCATGGCGCTGGCACCCGATTTGTGGTGGCTGTTCGCCGGTCGTTTAATCTCTGGCATTATGGGCGCAAGCTGGGCCGCCGCCAATTCCTGCGTGGCTGACGTGGCAAAACCAGAAGACCGCGGCCGATTGTTTGGCGTCCTTGGCGGCGCGGGCGCGAGCGGGTTTATCATCGGTCCGGCAATCGGCGGGGTCTTAAGCGAATACTCGGTCCGCGCGCCTTTTGTGGCGGCTGCTGTGCTGGCAATCAGCGGCGCCGTGATCGGCTTTTTTATTCTTCGCGAAACTTTGCCCCTCGCGCGGCGCAGAACCTTCACCCCGGCCAGGGCAAACCCGCTTGGCACGATTGTTCAGATGGCGAAGTCGCCGGTCGTGCTCGGGTTTCTGGGAGTGATCTTTTTGCTGCAAACCGCAGCGCAAGCGACCATGGCGGTCTGGTCATATTACACGCGGTTGAGCTTTGGCTGGTCGGAATTGGATATCGGTTTGGGCGTCGCCTTTTACGGCTTCATGCTGGCCGTGACCCAAGGCGTTGTGACGGGAATTCTGATCAACCGGTTCGGCGTAAAGAAAACCGCGATCATGGGGCTGGTGATCGGCCTTCAATCCTATCTGTTGATGGCGTTCGCTCCAGCCAGCTGGGTGCTCATCGCTGCGATTGTAGTCGGCAGCATAGCGGGGGTCACGTTCCCGGCGATGCAGCAAATGATGAGCGCGCGCATAGCAGAAGACGCTCAGGGTGAGCTGCAGGGGGCTATCGCCTCAACCATCAGCATAACCAGCATTTTCGGGCCGGTCGTAATGACGGCCACTTTCGGGTATTTTGCTGACGATCAGGGGCTCTACTTCCCCGGCGCGCCATTCTTGCTTGCCGCCCTGCTGGGCTATGCATCGCTGGCCCTGCTGTGGCGGGTGGTCGCACGGATCACAGATGAACAGTCATGGCGCGAAGGGGGCATATCGCCCTGATGTATCGCCCTGATCAGGCGGCCTGAGGCTCCACTTGTTTGTCAGACAAGGCGATTTCGTTGATGATGTTGCCTTCATCCTCAAGGATGCGCAGGCACTCCCGGTAGATCACCGGCTGCCCGATGTTCAGCCGCGCGCGCGCTTCATCAATATCTTCACGCATCACTACCTCCACATCCATGTGCGAAAGCTTGGCCGCGGCTTTGCCCAGTCTCTGCCCCTCACGGATGGCAGAGTAAATCGGGGCCTTGGTGCCGCTGACCTTCTTAATCTGACGCGCGCCGCCATAGGCAATGAAGAGCACGCCGCCATTGTGGTTCTGAGCGTAGGAAAAGCCCAGCAAGCTCGCCTCACCCAGAGCGTCACGTCCGTAGGTCGTCAGCACATGGAAAAGATCGTGTGTGTCACGCAGCCGGTTGAAATACCATTCGGTCAGGTCATTCGGACGGCTCTCCGGCGGTGCCCATTTGTGGCTTTCTGCAACCAGCCCTCCCGCAGAGAGACCTTCGCGTTTCATAAACGCCATGTAGTGCTTGCCCACGCTGTTTTCCGGCAGATCCGCCCATCTGTCATGGTCGTCAAGCATCGCGGGAATATCAACCTCGTCGCGCAAGAAGCGCTGGCCGTCGGCTGACTTGATAAAGTCCCACGCCTGTTTGTGGCTGCGTTTACCCTTGGTCGCTTCAATGATGTGGAACACCTGTTCAGTGTCTTCCTTGTCGGCGACAAGTTTGTTGAAATGGTGAAGCACCTTGATTGGCCGGAAACCGGAAATGGTCCGGTCACTGGCGATAAGCGGTAAGTCCAAAAGTGCCATCACGTCCTCCTTGCGACGACTCGAGCCAATAGGTTCTGTTAATGCAACCTACATTGATGTCAGTAACCTGTCCAGTGGTTATGCCGCTACGTCACCCTTCCCTTACGAACCAGTTCACGCCAAAGGTTTTTGATGCAGAATCACGATTCGATCCCATATTCGCTGCCTGTCCTTTCCAGCGACGAACGCATCGCTCGGGCAACGGCAATGCGCGAAAAGCTCGATACACGTCGCACCTGCCGATATTTCACAGACACACCTGTTCCTCGTGAAGTGATTGAACAGGCTATTCTGGCAGCGGGCGGAGCGCCGAATGGCGCCAATCATCAGCCGTGGCACTTCGCTGTCGTCTCGTCGCCGGAGAAAAAGCGCGCCATTCGCGAGGCGGCAGAAGCCGAAGAGCGCCGCTTTTACGGAGTTGAGGGTGACCGGGCCAAAGCAGGCGATGAATGGCTGGAAGCGCTCGCGCCGATCGGTACCGATGACAAAAAACCGTTCCTCGAAATCGCACCGTACCTGATCGTCGTCTTTGCGCAGCGCAAGGGCGGTATCGAGGAAGATTCGCGCAAGCAGAATTACTATGTGAGCGAAAGTGTCGGCATTGCCGTTGGCATGATGCTGACAACCCTGCACGAAGCGGGCCTGGCGACGTTGACCCACACGCCCTCGCCCATGGGGTTCCTGCGCAAGCTTTGCGGGCGACCCGACCATGAAAAACCGCTGATGGTGGTGGTTGTCGGTCAGGCGTCGGCGGACGCGACTGTCCCCACCCATGCGGTCAAGAAAAAGCCACTAAGCCAGATCACAACCTGGCTTTAGCGGCTCATTGCGAGGCTTCTCGACCGCTTCAGGCGGAGGCCAGTTCTTTCGGGGTGCTTTCACTGGCCAGTAGATCCATAGGATCGATGCCTTCTTCACGCCAGACACGGTGACATTCCCTGTAAACGGTTGGCTCGGGAATGTTCAGCGCTGACCGGACATCGTCAATCGGCAGCTTGAGCAGCTCTCTTATCGGCTGTTCGATGAGTTTCGGCGCACCTTTGCCTGTCGATTTCGCCTGCCTTACGGCGCCCATCACGGGTGCCTTTGAACCGCGTGTCATCGCCTTTATATTGGCGGCTCCGGCATAGCCGATCAGCAGGTGCCCCTGGCTCGGGCTCTGGCCATGAGTGAACAGCAGCACGCATTGTTCGCCAAGCGCGTCACGGCCATAACCTGTGAGAACGTGGAAAAGATCGTGCGTGTCACGTGATCGGGACATGTACCACTGCATCAGATCATCATATTTTGGACGGCCAAGCTTATCCGCTTCGGCTACCAGACCCGCAGCGGTGAGACCTTCGCTCTCCATGAAATCGCAATAGGCGTGCGCGAGGCTGCCCTTGGGCGTTTTGCGCAGGCTGGCGTGATCGTCGAGGATTTCGGGCAGGCTCGGCTCGGTGGCGCGGAGATGCCCGCCGCGCTCCGACAGTGTTAGCGCTTCGACGCGGGGCATAAAGCTTTTCGACGGCAGCGATTCGTAGATTTTGAAGACGAGGCTGGTGTCTTCCTTGTCCTTCATCAGCAGGCGGAAATTCTTGATCGCGCGCGGCAGGGAATAGCGCGGCTGAGGGCGGTCAGGGTGGCGCAGGACGGTGCCGTCTGCGGCGAAAATGCTGGAATAGTCGGTCATCTGCTCGGGCCTCATTGATTCGGAAAAGATGCTCTAGCACCCGCTTACTTACATCAATGTTAATAACAGAGATAGGTTCCCGATCAAAACGCTTTTTCCTTCATTTCGGCGGAGGCATAGCGTCTTTGGCCGAGATTAGTCATCAACCCAGTCCTTTCTCGCGATGCCTAGCAGCGACAGTATAGCAGTCAGGTCTCCCCGATCGACCCGCCCATTGGCCGCGCCGCGTGCTTTCGGTTTTGCCATATATGCAAAACCGTAAGTGGACGCCTCAATCATCGGAATATCATTCGCCCCGTCGCCAGTCGCGAGGCTGTGCGCACCCGGCCCCATGTTTGCGCATTCATCTTCAAGGACAGACTTCTTCGTCCCTGCGTGACAGATATCGCCATCAAGCCTGCCAGTCAGCTTGCCATCAGCCACGCCAAGCCGGTTTCCCACCACTCGGTCAAACCCCAGTTGATCGGCGACGGCATCGGCAAAGTGGTGAAAGCCGCCCGTGACCAGCACACATCGCGCACCATTTGCTTTGAGTGTCTGCACCAAAGTTCGCGCACCAGGAGTTGGCGTTATCCGCTCAGCAAGGCAGCGCTGAATCGCACTTTCATCCAGCCCCGCAAGCAGCCCCACCCGCTCTCGCAGCGCGCTTTCAAAGTCCAGTTCGCCTTGCATCGCGCGCTCTGTAATCTCCGCGATATGCTCTTTCAGCCCAGCATAATCGGCCAGCTCGTCAATGCATTCCTGCCCGATCATCGTCGAATCCATATCGGAGACAAAGACACGGGGCACAGTTATTTCGTGATTGCAGACCAATGCATCGGTGGGCGCAAAGAAGCGATCAATCCCTTCGAGCGCCGCCCCAACCGCCCCATCATTGAACGTCAATTGCAGCACTGGCACGCCAACATCGAGCATCGCGGCAGAGGCGAGCGGCATATCATTTGCGGAGAAAGCATCGGCTGCCGCATCAAGCCGTGTTTCCAGATCGTCCATCTCTGCTATCAGACGCGCAATGAGCACCAAATCATCTCCGAAGACTTTGCCGGTTCAGCGGCTTGCGCTCATTGCAGGGCCAACAGCCAGCGGCAAGAGCGCAATTGCACTTGAGCTCGCCGATGCGCGGCGCAAGCAAAAACTGGATACCTGGATCGTAAACGCCGATAGCATGCAGGTCTATTCAGACATTCCGGTATTGGCTGCATCTCCGAGCGAGCAAGAGCAAAGGGAGCATCCACATAAACTCTATGGCGCGTGGGACGGCTCTGAAGCGTGCTCGGCAGCCGATTGGGCCGCCCGCGCCAAAGATGTGATCATTGATGCGAACGAAGCGGGTGTCTTACCCGTTCTCGTCGGCGGAACGGGCATGTATATGAAAGTACTGCTCGAAGGCATCGCCCCGATTCCTGAAATCGACCCCGAAATCCGCGCTGTCGTGCGCGCGATGGATGCGCAGACCGCCTACGCCGCTTTGATGATCGAG
>CALLQC010000132.1 GCA_938015255.1 uncultured Erythrobacter sp. | reverse complement strand
TTCCCACGAGAAATCTGGCACGCCGTACAGCGTCATCTTGAAGCTGGTCGTCATGCCGGCATCGCTGCCGAGCTGTGTGAGCCGCTCCAGCTTTTCAAGGTATGCCGGGTCAAAAGTCGTTCCAGGCATTGTGCCAAACTTGCTGAGTTCAAGCCGGATCACCTGCGTGTTCGCGCCCATGCGCGCCATACGCCAATAATCGCCTTCATCGAACATCACGGACTGATTGCCGTCATTGGTGTTGACCACAAACCCGCGAGGGACATAGTGGCGACCTTCTGCGTCTCTCAACCCATGCTTGACTTGCGCCTGAGCAGGCCCGGCCAGCATGGCCAACAATGCCGCGATCAAGATGCACAATTGGGCGGTCCGTGCGCCCGCGCATCCCCCATTTTTCAAAAAACTCATCACGCATCCTTCGTTTTAGGAGCCTGTTCGGCCGGGCGCTTTATTCCCGACCGGACTGGCTCGGATGTTATTTCGGAATGATATTGTCTTCGCTGACAAAAAACCGGTCCCTGTGTCCATCTGCGAAGCGCACCGTGACTTCATAACTGTAGCGCGCCGGGCCGGGACGCACATCAATCATAGGCGGCACATCGCCTTTAAACGGCACGACAAGGCTGATCAGTTCGGGGCTTTCAGCCTCAAACCGGGCGGCGATGCGCCTGAGATATTCGCCATAGCGAAATTCGGTGCCCCGCCGAATCAGCGTAACCCCGCTCAGATCATCTTCACTTACACGCAGCTGCCCGGTCCCGGAAAAAGCGGCCAGCAATGCTTTGCCGCCAGTGCGCTGGCCATGAATGATGACCGCATCTCCAACCTGTTCCACGCGATTTTCCGGATAGGTGGCATAGCGGCTTTCAAAAGGCTTTGACCCGCTATTTTCGGTCCGCGCGTCGTCACGGAAAATGATATAGGGGCGCGGAGTGCGCACGAAATACAGCTTGCGATCCGCCTGCCCCACAAACGCTGCGTCAAAGTCATACGCTTCTTCTGCCTGCCCGCGCACAAACGCGCCGCGCGTATCCTCGCGATATTCGACGATCCGTCCGTCGCCTCCCTTGATCTGTTCTGCACCGTCGATCTTGAGCGTGGTGTGCGCATCGCTGCGTTCGAGCCAGTATTGCGGATCAATCAGAAACCCTTCGCCATACGCGTAGAAAGTGACAGCATTCTCATCCTGATGATCATGGCCACGATGCTTGTCATACCCTGATTTGAACGAGACATGCGCCGCATCCTCGCCAGTCCATTTGTCGCGCAAGAAGACCCGGCCCGATTCAAATCTGTGACCCAGCGCAAGGCCCGCGGCCACCGGGTCAACCGGCCTGACCGGTCGATCGCCCCAGATAAACAGAAACGGCGCGGTGTACGAAACACCGAAATAGGAACCCAACTCGTCAGTCGATCCCGATTTCTCCAGGCTTTCAAGTGTAGCCCACAATTGGTCACCACGATCGTGCCGCAGCGAACCGATCAAGGCCGCGATTTCGGCCGGCCGGTCAAAGTTGTCATTGAGCGGCAGCATTAATCCATCAAATGGCAGCAGTTTCCACACCATCTGATCACCAACCAGCGCAAGAGTTTCATCTGCCTCAGCAATAAGGTCAGGGCCGCCATGTCGTTTAAGCGCCATGGAATACGGCACTGCCCCGCCCAGCCCGTATCCAACATAATGTACGCCTTCGGTGGCGTAGCCAGTCGGATCCGCAAAAGTTTCGAAGAATGCGCGGGTGCGCTGCGTCGCCATCTCGACCCATTCCGGCTTGTTCCCCAGCGCCAGAGCGACCAGCCCCAGCCCACCAAAATGCACCGAATTGTGATTTGACGATGATACTCCGGGCACCTCTTTGCCCCAAGTCGTGTTCGCTTCGAACAGGATTGTGCCGATCTTGTCCATCTCGGCGCGCACTTCGGCGCGTTCTGCCTCGCTCAGCGTGTCATACAGCCAGTCATAGCCAATCGCGAAAGCCTGCGCCGCGTCCCCTTGTTGCAGGTGGCTTTGCCAGTGCTTCTTGTTGCCCGGCTCGGTTTGACGGATGACTGCGAGCAGAATGTCGCGCCCCTTTGCCGCGTAGCGCGGATCGCCGGTCAGGTAGGTCGCGAACCCCAACGTGCCGAGCCGGTTTTGCAAGGCCCTGCCCGCAGTGCCCAACGCGTTTTGCTTCGAAACGAGCGGATAGGGATCGGTCGGCGTAGCGAGGAACTGATCAGCCTTGCGCAGGATTTCTGCCCGCGCCGCCTGCAACCACGGCAGGCTTTGGGAGCGTGCTTCTATCCCTGCATGATCGGAAGGGGAAAAGAACAGATCAGGCCGTTCCTGCGCGGAAAGCCGAGAGGATGGAGCGCCAAGAGTTGCCAGCAACGCCGCGCAACCCGCAGACACCATCAATGTTCGATATGATTTCTCTGTCATGCGCGCTCCCCCGCCGGTTTGACGGCCCGCCAAAGGCATGGGCCGCAATCACGCCTGAGGGGACAATAGCGAGCCCTCAAGCTCATTATTGATCGATATTGACCTGTTTTGATTGTCTGTGCAATAGCTGGCCGCCGTGAGAGAGTTCAACCATAACCAGCGGCCCCGCGGGACATCCGTCAGCCGGGAAACCAGCCGCGCGCTGTTAGCTCAACCGGGCAGACGCTCTTTCGACAATGTGCGAGGGGACGATGACTTGATCCAGATCAAGTTTGGCCGTCCAGTCACCCAAAAATTCAGGGACCAGCTTCATCGCGGCCAACCGGCCCATCTCTTCAATCGGCCAATGGATCGTCGAAAGCGGCGGCCAGACGTGAGACGCGGTGGCCGTATCGTCGAACCCGACAATATCAAGCTCACCAGGCACAGAAATGCCAAGACTATGCGCCGCGTGGAGAACACCGGAAGCCATTTCATCATTACTGGCAAATATGGCGCTGGGTCGGTCGGCGCGCTCAAGCAAACTCATGCCCGCCCGCAAACCGGATTCGAACCTGTAGCTGCCATTTTCCATCAAACTGAGGTCAGGTTTCAGGCCCGCCTCGCGAAGCGCATCGAGAAATCCGTTCTCCCGCTCCAGCGGCGATCTGAACCCTTCGGGCCCTCTTACAAAACCAATCCTAGTATGCCCGCACTTAATCAGAGCCGCGACCATTTGATGCACAATCTCTCGGTCATTCGATGCGACGCACCGGGCATGTTCATCAAGAATTGTGGAGCCGACCCGGATGTAGGCAATATCAAGCCGTTTGCAGAGATCGAAAATCTCATCACGTTCCGAGATTGGCGGCAGGATCAGCACGCCAAGCGGGCGCTGCTTGGTCAAAAAGGTCTCGATATCAACAAGCAGATCAGCCGACGTGCGATCAACCGGACGAACCGCAAGCGCCAGCTCCGTGTCCTTGATCGCGGAAAGCACGCCCTTTTGAAAGTTAAGGACGGTCTGCCCGTTCGGATTGTCATGCAGAAGAGCGATGATAAAATTGCGGCGAAGGGCGAGCGCCCGCGCCTGCGGGTTGGGGACGTAACCGAGTTGATCAATTGCCGCCGAGACCTTCTCTCTCGTGGCGGCGCTCATTAAAGGAGATTTGTTGATGAACCTGCTGACTGTCTTTTTGGAAACACCCGCCATTGCCGCCACATCATTAATTGTGGGCGCGCCCTGAGTATGCGAATTCTCGGCATCGTTATTCATCTGCTGCAATCTCTATCAGGCTCTCGACGAGGAGTGAATTACCTCTGCGCAGTGCTGGCACCCTCGAATAGTCATGGCAATCATATAAATCATGCTTGCACAAAACATGACACCGGTTACCACTGGTGATCTGATCTGCATCATCAGGCAAGATCAAAAATAGCAGGGAGAGGAAATTTGCTCGTCCAATCGAGGCGTCGGCACTTGCAGATGCTGACAGCAGCTGGGCTTTCGGCAATTTTGCCAGGGTGCGCGCGTATAGGCGCGTCTAATCGCATAACTCTGGCACATACTCTTGACGAACAGCATCCCGTGCACCTGGCCATGGCCAAATTCCGTGATGAGCTGATCCGACTGTCCGGTTCGACACTGTCTGTGGAGATCTTTCCCAATGCACAATTGGGAACAGAGCGCGAGCTGGTTGAATTGGTGCAGCTTGGTGCGATCTCGATGACGAAGGTTTCATCGCTGTCGCTGGAGAACTTTGCGCCAGACATGGGCGTATATTCGCTCCCTTACCTTTTCGACGACAGCGACCATCAAAAGCGCGTTGTGCAAAGCGAGATCGGGCAGGAAATTCTCGCCGGATTGAACAAGATCTTGCTAAAGGGAATGGGGCATTATGACGCTGGAGCGCGCAGCTTTTATATGACGGGGGGGGCTGTCAACACTCCCGCCGACATACAAGGCAAAACCTTGCGAGTGCTGCCGAGTGAAGCCCTAATCAAGACAGTCGAAATCTTCGGTGGTGCAGCCACACCAATCGCCTTTGGCGAGCTTTACGCAGCCTTGCAGCAAGGCGTAGTTGATGGTGCGGAAAACAACCCGCCCAGTGTGCTTAGCGCCCAGCATCACGAGGTATGCAAATATTATTCACTTGATGAGCATGTCAGCGCCCCGGATGTTGTGGTGATGAGCCAAAGCGTGTGGGACGGCCTGAATGAAGAGCAGCAAGGCTGGGCCACACGAGCGATGGAAGTTTCTGAAAGCTATCAGCGCGAATTGTGGCGCAAAGCCTCTGACGACGCTTTGGCCGAAATCGAGGCGAGCGGGGTGACGATCAACCGGCCGGACAAGGCGCCTTTTCGTGCCGCTGTTGCAGAATTCAAAGCCAGTTTTAACGGAACGCGGATCGGTGACCTTGCCGCCCGGATTGAAGCCATGTCGGAGACTGCATGATGCGCATGATCGTTGAAAAGGCCCTTGCGGGCATTCTGGTCATCCTGTTCAGCGCCACTGTACTGACGGTGATCTGGCAGGTGATTGGCCGCTATGTGCTCGAAGCTCCGAGCTCCGCAACCGAGGAAATTGCCCGTTTTCTTTTGATCTGGCTGGGCATGGTGTCGATGGCATACGCCTTTGCCAAGCGCATGCATGTGGGCGTGGATCTAATTTCGGCGAGGCTTTCTCCTTCGGGACGCAAAAGCTCTGCACGCGCGATTTGGTTGGCATGCGCAGTGTTCGCCCTTGCGGTGATGGTTTACGGTGGGGGATTGCTGGTCAATATCACAGCGACCCTGGGCCAAACATCAGCCGCGCTTGGCCTGCCCATGTGGACTATTTACAGCATTATGCCGGCTTGCGGCCTGGTGATCGCCTATTTCGCGATCTCATTCATGCTGGAGGGTGCGCCGACCGAGAAGGAAATTCCCGAACAAGGGCTCGTTGAGGGAGACGCGAAATGACGACCGGACTGATCCTTCTTCTGGTGTTTTTTCTGCTGGTTGCACTGAACGTGCCCATTGGCTTCGCGATCGGGCTTTCGACCATGGCTGCGCTGGTATCGATCATGCAGTTCGACCCTGCTGCGACCACCATGGCCCAGCGTATGGTTGCAGGGCTGGACAGCTTCACTTTGCTTGCCATCCCGTTCTTCATCCTAAGCGGATATCTGATGGGCGCAGGCGGCGTCGCGCGACGATTGATCGATGCAGCAAAAGGGTTGATCGGCGCGCTTCCCGGCGGCCTGGCGGTTGTCAGCATAATTTCCAGTATGCTGTTTGGCTCGGTTTCCGGATCGGCCGTGGCAGCCACATCAGCCATCGGATCGTTCATGGTCCCTGCGATGAAGAAAGAGGGATATGATGCGCCGTTCGCCGCTTCGGTGACCACCTCGGCATCGATCCTTGGCTTGCTGATTCCGCCATCCAACGTGATGATCGTGTATGCAGTAGCCGCTGGCGGCGTTTCAATCGGAGCACTTTTTCTGGCGGGATACGGTCCGGGCCTACTCGCGGGCCTATTTCTGGTAATCGCCGCAGTGATTGTCGCTCGTAAAGAGAATTATCCGGTTTCCCAACGGCTGCCGCTTAAAGATTCAATCCGCACCGTTATTCCCGCCATTCCGAGCATCGCGATGCTCGTCATCGTAGTAGGCGGGATTGTATCAGGGATTTTCACGGCGACCGAGGCCAGCGCTTTTGCCGTGGTCTATTCGCTGATATTGGGCGTCTTCCTGCACCGCGAAATGGCGTGGAAAGATTTGCCCGGTGTGATCATCAAATCGGCAGAAACCACGGGCATCGTGCTGTTCTTGATTGCAGCATCGACCGGCATGGCATGGATGCTGGCCTATTCGGGATTGCCCGGTGCAATCGCGGCGGCGCTGTTGACAATTTCGGACAATCCGCTGCTGCTGTTGCTGTTGATCAACGTGGTATTGCTGGTTGTTGGCGCGTTTCTCGACATTACTCCAGCAATCCTGATCTTCACACCAATCCTGCTGCCAGTCGCCGCGGCTCTGGGCATTTCACCAGAGCATTTTGGAATGATATTGATCTTCAATCTCTCCATCGGATTGTGCACCCCGCCAGTGGGCACGGTGTTGTTCGTTGGGGCTGCTGTGGGTGAGACGAAAGTTGCTGCGATGATCAAACCGATGATCCCACTTTATCTCGCAATGCTTGCGGCACTGGCGGTTACAACCACTGTCCCTGCATTGTCAGAGGCGCTGCCAAGGTACTTCGGAATGATGTGAGGCGGAAGCCAAATATCACGATCAACGATCTTTTTTGATCACTTTCGATCAATTTCTTGCATCGAACGGAAAGCGAGCTAATCTCTCGCCCAAAGAATCCGAGGGGAGAGAACATGGAAGAATTCGAACGCGAGCCGGTTGCTCCGGCTGCGCTGAAGCCGGGCCGATATTTTGCCGCATCCTATGCCGGTGAGCATGTCGCCGGCACAGAATTCGTAATTGGCGCCATGTTTGTATCTTGGGGAGTTGGCGCAGGAGACGTGATTTCCGGCCTTCTGGTGGGCAATTTGCTCGCGGTGCTCAGCTGGGTGCTGATTTGCGCGCCCATCGCCACAGAGACCCGCCTAACCCTGTATGCCTATCTCGAAAAGATCGCCGGCCCCGGCTTCATCAAGATCTACAGCGTGATCAACGGCGTATTGTTCTGCATCCTGGCAGGTGCAATGATAACCGTGTCAGCCAGCGCGGTGCGCATCCTGTTTGGCATCCCACCGCAGGTCGAATGGTATCCCACCAGCATGACCTTTGTGTTGATCGCACTGGCGGTTGGCGCGGTTGTTTCCTTCGCCGCGATGCGCGGGTTCAGCTTCGTTGCGCGCTTTTCCGAAGTCGCCGCGCCGTGGATGATCGCAATGTTTTTCGTCGGCGGGGCGGCATTGCTTCCCGTAATCCTTGCCGGGACACCATCGGTTTCCAGTGTCGGCAGCTATGGCGATTTTCTGAATCTGGCGGAAACAAGCATCTGGATCGATCAGGGAACCGACATGGGTTTCTGGCACGTTGTCGCTATTGCATGGGGTGCGAACCTCGCATTCCATGGCGGGCTCGGCGATATGTCGATCCTGCGTTTTGCGCGGCGCTCCTCGTATGCATGGTATTCAAGCCTGGGCATGTTTATCGGCCATTTTGCAGCTTGGTTGGCAGCGGGGATTATGGGCGCAGGCGCGGCAATGATCCTTCAACAACCGCTCACCTCGCTGGACGCTGGCGAAGTCGCCTTTCAGGCACTTGGCCCGATCGGCATTCTGGCCGTGATTGTGGCTGGTTGGACGACATCAAACCCGACGATTTACCGCTCGGGCCTTGCCTTCCAGTCGCTCCATCCGGCTTGGTCGCGTGAAAAAGTGACGCTCGCCGTGGGTGTCATCACCACGATCATTGCGTGCTTCCCTTTCGTCTTCACACGGCTGCTTGATTTTCTCGGTATTATGGCGCTCGTAATGGCTCCGATCGGCGGATTGATCTTTGCCGAACATTTCCTGTTCAAGAAAATTGGCCTGACGCGCTATTGGCGCGCCGCAACCGGAGCCGCGCTGAATGCGCCCGCACTGCTGACGTGGATCGCCAGTGTCGGCGTTGCTGCACTGCTGGGCTATCAGCTTGGCGTGCATGTGCTGTTTCTGTTCGTGCCTGCTTGGTTGACGGCGTTGGTGCTATATCCAGTGCTGGCATCGGCGATGGGCGCAAAAGCGGTCGATACATCTGCGCTGGCCGGGGCCGAACAGGCAGAGAATGAGCGCCGCGCGGTTGAGCAGGCGTTTCTGGATAGCGGCACGAAGCCTGCGCTGGCATCGTCGAACACCAACCGTGCATTTCTTATCGGTGCAGGCCTATCACTGTTGGTCGCAATCGGGCTTGGCATCGCTGCGCTAACATCGGGCGATCTGGCGCAGTTCCAATCGCTCATCATCTGGCCCACCGTGACCTATTTCATCTGTGCGATCTTGCTTGTGAGGCGGGAAGCCGCCGCCGAAGCATAAGGCATAAGGCATAAGGCATAAGACATCCAGCGACGCATCAAAACAGGGGCTGGACAGGAGAATAGCGAATGAAACTTTCAGGAATGGCATCCGCTCTGATCTTCACCGCCGGGCTGGCAGCATGCAATGCCGGCACCGGTGCATCAGAAAACGCGAAGGAACAGGCTGCGACTGCAGATGCCGCATCAGTGATTGTCGATTTGCGCGTGCGCGAAAATGCAGATGCAGACTATGTTTCGGTGACTGATTTTACTGTCCCGTCATCGCATGAAATTGGCGACGGCATGATGCCTTACGAGGGGATCGGTTGGGAAAACGGACTGGTTGGCTATCGCCTCTATCTCGATGGCCGGTTGGTCAGCGACATCTTTGGCAAGCAAGCGCCCGATCCTGCGCTTGGCACGATCGCCGAATATGGCAGCTATCACGACCTCGCCCCGTGGGGGATGGATGTGCTCAAGGTCGGGCCGAGCCTGGGCCTTGGCGGCATCGGGGTCATGCGCGGCGATCAACCTGAACAATTCGGCACTGTTCCTGAACTTTCTGCCAGCATTTCTGAAAGCGGCAGCGCCGCCGGGGCGTTCACAATCACAACCGGCGGGATCGAAGGGCCATCGGGCAATACCGGTGGCTTTGTCGCAGATTATACAATCGGATCGGCCAGCCCTCTAACCCGGGTCAAAGTAACAGCCAATGGCGAACTGCCATTGGCAACCGGCGTGGTCATGCATGACGGGGCAGAGTTGCTGCAATCCGGCGCTTCAGACGGCACATGGCGATATGTCGGGACATGGGGCGACACGCAAAGCGAAAACAAGGATGGACTCGGCATGGCGGTGTTTTATCGCGCTGATCAGGCGACTTATGGCGGTCTGGCCAATTCCACCCACTACGTCGCCTTCAAACAGCCAAAATTTGAATACGCATTTCTGGCTTCATGGGAACGCGACCTCTCTGGTGTCAAATCGCGCCAAGCATTTGAGGCATTGTTGACTCAAGAACTTGCCGCACTTGAAGGAGCAACAGAATGAACCGCAAATTCATGAGCGTGCTCGCCGCGACCAGCGTTCTGGCGCTGTCAGGATGCGCCGCCACGTCCACCCTTGCCAGGACCAGCAGCGAGCCGGTGGACGCAGCATCGGTGGCGGTCGAAGCCCCCCGCCCCAACGTTCTGCTTATCCTGTTTGACGATATGGGTTACGGGCAGTTGGGCATCACCGGTCACGACATCATCAAAACGCCCAATATCGATGCGCTCGCCCGCGAAGGCATGATCTTTGCCAATGGGTATGCGGGCAGCACAGTATGCTCTCCGTCGCGCATTTCGCTGATGACGGGTCGTGACGCCTCACGGCTCAGCAGTACGGCCAACACAGTATCTCTGAACAAGGGTGACCGCACCATGGCGCACATGCTCAGCGATGCGGGCTACACCACCGCATTGTTCGGCAAGTTTGGCATCGGAACGACCTTTGGTGAAACGGACCCGATGGCGATGGGCTTCCAACAATGGAAAGGCTTGCTTCACAACATTCAGGCGCACCGCCAGTTTCCGATGTTCTTGTTCGAAAACAATAAGATGGTCCCTGTACCTGAAAACCGTGCTGGTGCCCGCGAGGGCTATGCACAACGCATCTTTACCGATGACGCGCTGGAGTTCTTGGGCACACAGGATGGCAGCAAGCCGTTCTTCGCCTTCGTCAGCTATACCTCACCCCATTCCGAAATGGCTGCGCCCGAAGAATTTGTTGCCCCTTATCGCGGCAAGTTTCCCGAAACGCCTTACAATGGGCTGGCGGGGCCAACCCCGGCAGGCCAGTTTCCGGATTACTATCCGCTCGCGATCGATGAGCCCAATGCCGTCCAGGCGGGCATGATCGCTGCGCTCGATTCCTATGTGGGCGAGTTGGTCGCAAAGTTGGAGGCGCAGGGGCTGAAAGACGATACGCTGATTATCATCACATCGGACAACGGCCCGCATTCCGAAGGCGGCGGCGACCCAATCGGGATTGCGGCTGGCGGTCCCTATCGCGGGGGCAAACGTGATCTGACCGAAGGGGGCATCCACATGCCCTTCCTTGCCACTTGGCCAGCCGTCATCAAAGCCGGGCGGGTCGAGGATGAGCCAGTGATGTTCGCGGATCTGCTGCCCACTCTGGGCACGCTGGCGGGTAAGCCAGATGCTGCCGAAGCCATGGGCGCCAACGGAGTATCGCTGGCGAAATTGCTGATGCGCGAAGATGCGACGCTGCCCGACCGGATGCTCTACTGGGCATTTTCGCGCCAGCTTGGCGATCCCAATTCAGGCGTAATCGGCGTGACTCAGCAGGCCGGGCGGATCGGCAAATGGAAAGCGTTGCGGGTGAAAAAAGACGCGCCAGTTGAATTATACGACCTGTCCAAAGATCCCGGCGAAGCAAACGATGTTTCCGCGCAAAACCCGGATATCGCAGCAGATTTCGCGGCCCGTTTTGACGCTGAAATTGTGGAACAGGCGCGCTACGCCAAATAGCGCGCCCGGTTGTCAAAGATCGCTGGATTGACCCTACGCTGCATCAGGCCAAAGCGGCCTGAGGCACGTGGTCCATATCATCAAATTCTTGGTTCTCGCCGCCCATCGACCAGATGAAGCTGTAAGCCCCGCTGCCGACACCGCAATGCATTGACCATGACGGGGAGAGCGCAGCTTCTTCGTTGGACAAAGGCAGAGCCTTCAGCTCGTCCGGACGCCCCATAAAATGGAACACACGAGCATCATCGGCCAGATCGAAGTAGAAATAGAATTCCGATCGGCGATCATGCGTGTGCGGGGGAAATGTGTTCCACACACTGCCCTCGGCAATACAGGTAAAGCCCATCACCAGCTGGCAGCTGTCGACAATACCGGGACGCAGCGGTTGAAAGATGGTGCGTTCATTACAGGTTGCCTTTTCGCCCAGATCGATGCGGTTCGCCTGATCTTGTTTCACCAGTTTGTGCGGGTAGGCCGTGTGCGCTGGATAGCTGACAAGATAGAAACGCGCTGGATTGTCGGGATCGTCGCTTTCAAACTTCACCGAATGATCGCCCCGGCCAATATACAGGCTGTCGAGCCGCTCCATCGCAAAGCGTTCGCCGCCCACAGTCACGCTGCCGTTTGATCCGATATTGATCACCCCGACCTCACGCCGCGCGGTAAAGGCGCCGCCACCCAATTCCGCGAAAGAGCTGAACTCCAGCGCTTCACCCAATGGAACCGCGCTGCCCACGATACCACGATCGATGTCGGACAGGGTCAGCACCAGCTCGCCTTCGGCCATGAGATCCGCGACGACAAAACTGTCCCGCAATTCCTCATTACGCATGGTGCGATAGCGTTGCTGATCTGCGGCAAACTTGCGGTCTAGATTCACGGTATACTCCGGCTTTTGACTGTATGATTAGTTTTGAATGAAATTGGATTTTCTTGAGTGCTTATGCATGGTAGGCGCGAAAATTGAAAGAGGGAGACTGTACATGGCGTCATATGCGTGGGTGCTGGGAATCCGGCCCGGATACGAAGAAGAATACAAGAAACGCCATGACGAAATCTGGCCCGAAATGACTGAGGCTTTGCAGCAATCGGGCATCCGAAATTACCACATTTTCAAACATGGTCTGACGCTGTTCGGATATTTCGAAACTGACGATTTCAATGCGACCGCCGCCTTTCTGGCAGACAATCCCGTAAACGGACGGTGGGCAGAATATATGGCTCCGATCATGCAGGTCGATATCGACCCTGCGACCAGTTTTCCCTATTTATTGCCCAAGCAGTTTTCGCACGATTGAAGTGTTGCGGTGGCTGTCACTCGAACGCGATATCAAACACTTGCACCGGAGAAGAAACGCCGCGCTTTTCCGGCGCGCGATGCCACAACAAGGTCGCTTTGCCATCTTCGACGAGCGACAGGTCCCACGTTATGTAGCCGCCTTGCGGATCGAATTTGCGGCTTTTGTCGATCTCTATCGGCAGCCGTTTCCATTGACGGAATTCGCCCTTGCGCTCGGCATAATAGATCTGGCCCTTATCTCGCCCGACAAATGCGTAGAGTCGGTCTCCCACCACCGCGAGCGTGGCGTCATTGCCATCAAAATTGGTTTTTTGCTGAATCCACTGCCCGTCAGGTTTACCCAGATAATGGAAATAGAAAGCTTCCTTCGCCCCTGGTTGCGGAAGGTGGCGCAGCAGAACATGCATATCGCCCGATACCGGATCGACCGTCGAGGTGATCGAGGGATTGCTGGGCCCGAGCCCCTTGGGAATTTCGATAACCGGCCCGCCAACATTGTCGATGGAGATCGCTTCTCCTTTTTCAGTGTCGGCGATGGTCGATCCGTCGGCTCTAAGCCAGGTGCGCCCCTCGTCTAACGATTTGGCGTAGAACAAGCCGTGATTGCAAAAGATCTCGCTCCGCGAAGCGGTGGTGTAATCGCACGGTCTCTCGCGGAACACCCAAGCTGCGTGTAGTGAACCGTCCCTGCCCACCTGCATTCCATTGGCGAGATATGGCCCCCGCGAAGTTTCAAGCCCATTGAAGGTGCCGCGACGGTCTGACACTTTATGTACCTTGCCCCACTGACCGGTCTCGGCATCATATTTGCCCAACCTCATGTCGCCGCCATAAGAACCGCCGGTCCGGAAATAGACCACAAGATTGCCCCCCGGAAACGCCTTGAATGAAGGATAGGTTACGTTGAGCCGGGTCTTGGGGTCACCGCCGAGGTTTTCGGCGTATTTGAACACACTGTTGTCCCAAATTACTGAAGTGGGATGATCCGCAACACCATCCGCTGTGGCAGCATAGTTCATTTGCGGGCGATTGTGATGATCAAACGAGATGTGGATCACCCCATCGCCACCCGAAATCCCTATGGTCTGGCGGTTGTGGGCGTCATCGGATGTGACACTATACCCCTCCAGCACCGAAAATTCCCAATCGAAAGCGCCCAGTTTGCGGCGCGAAACGACGACATAACTTGCCACCTCTTCGCGCGGTTTACTGCGATCGCGACCTGAATAGAACACGACATATTGATAGCCGTTGTAACTCACCGCCTGCGCGCCCAGCGGTCCGGCAAAACGTGGTTTTCCATCGCGGCATCGCTCCATCCCGTCTGACGTGTGGGAATTGGCGGTGAGTTGATCCCAGCCCGTGATGTAGGCGCGCTTGGCATTCTGGGCACTCTCAGCTGACAGCGGCGCACCGCCCAAAATCAGGCACGATGCAGCCAATGTGGGCGTCAATACTCGCAGTGAGATCATCAGTGGTCTCCTGTATCGGTTGGTTTGAAAGCCGCGTCCTTGTTCGCCTGTTCTAGCAGGTAAGGGGTGTATGGACTGAGCGTGAGATAGAATGCGTCGAAGACGAAGCCGTCTTCGCGCATGGAAAATTCAACGCGGTGCGTGCCCGCTGTCGGGACATCCAGCCAAAGCCCGCCCTTTACGCCGCAATGATTCTCGCGTGTGCGCTGGCGACTATCCCAGTGCCACCGCTTCCGACCTTCGCAATACTGTATACGAGCGCCGCTTTCCGGCCATTCGCCGTTGATGCCCGCATGCAAACCATTATCTTCTGACCCAAGCGAATGGGCTCGCACCCACAGATACCAGCGGCCCGCCGCGGGAAATTCCACATCATAGGATATGATCGCCATCTTGCCGGGCGAACCACTGAAATTTTCCCCCCGGATCAATTCATCATCATGGGTGACGCGGGTGTCCGGGACCAGCGCGATATAGTCCGACGCACTGTCACGCTCCCAACCATCGGGACATTCGGCCCGTCTGCACCAGCTGCGCACGTCATTGGCACGCTGAGCCACAAAGTCTTCCGCCTCGACTAGAATGCCCTGATCGATCCGCTCGACCACGATGATCCATTTCCCACTGCCACCTTCGGGTGGTGTCCCGATCTTGGTGTTGCGACGGTGGTTGTCGACCTCGGCCAGCGAACCAATTTGCAAGTCCCCGCCATTTACCCGATCAAACCAGCGCACGGTAAAGCGCCCTTCGATCCCGCCGGTCGCCATGATGGTTTCTTCTTCACCCGGAACGATGACTGCAAATTGCCCTGGCTCCGCGAAGACGAAATCATCGCGTGGCCGGGTCAGGTGATCGGCGGCTATCATCCGCGTGGCACGCTCGCCGACATGCCGGCGAAAGAAGTCCAGTGCCATTCTGCCTTCGCGCCACAGTCTGGCGCGGGTTCGATGATCTTGGCAGTCAAGATCGCTGCACCCCGTTTTATAACCGTAATAGGCCTCAACCCCGTTGGCACCTGCCGTCAGCGCATTCCAAAGTCCATCGCGCAGGAACAGTTCTGGATCGAGCGCGAGTTCACGTTTCGCTGGCAAGCGATCATCGGGATAATCGGGATCCACCCCGGCCCCGCCATCTGCCCGCCCCGGCTCATCATAGGCCATAACCAGCGGTTTGCCCGCCAGCTGAGTCTCGCGAATCCATGCCGTCACATCGGGCCGCAAATCGGATATGTCATCCTCGCGTCCCTGAAGGCTGAGGCCGTTGAGCGCTGTATCCGGGCCTAGAAATGCACGGTAACGCTGTTTTTGGTCTGGATAGGAATGCAGAACCAGCGGATGATCGTAAGGATCAAGCGCCGCGAGATAGGAAGCCATATGGCGCACATCGCCAGGATGCTGGACATTCTCTTCGCCTAAATTCCATGTCAGCGCGAGGAAATAGCCGAAACGCGCCGCCATTTCGCGCAAATACAGTTTGCGCGTGCGGCCCAAGGCGCCGCCATCCATGAAGCCGTCATTTTCGGTTTCCTGCAATTTAAGATGCAGGTGCAATCCGCGCTTGTCAGCGTAGTTCAACGCGCGTTGCCATTGATCGAGCTTGGAGAGGTCAAAGCGGTCCTGGACCAGCCCTTCATTCCATTGCGCGCTCGCTTCCATCTGCGCGAATTTCTCCACTGAAACCGTCATCAAGTGCGGAAAAACATTGCGATCATCACCGCCAGCGTTCCATAGCAACATCGACACCGAATTCGCGCCAGCATCGGCTAGATAATCGAACATGCCCAGCAAACCCGCGCCAGATTTGTCCTTACCCCAAAGCAGTCCTTCGCCTTCGCTGCGCAAATCCCCGACATGGGGCTCCCAGCTTTTGCGGAAGCCCTTATAATCGGGCGTCGCGTCAAACCCATCATAGGCGAGCATGTTTTCCGGAGCGTCCGGTCCGAATTTATAGAATACGCTGTTATCGCCCGCGAAACGATAATAGTTTTCGCCCGTATACTGCAGCAGCCCGCGCGCGCGGATCGGATCATCCGATTGCCCGGTGACAGAAAAACTACCGCTCGTGCCATGCCCGCTCAGCCGTTTGCCCTGCGCAGGCGCCACGGCCATATCTGTTCCGCTGCGAAAATCGACCTTCCAGGTGTAATCCCCTTCATGCGGCGGAACGAAATGCGCTCGCCAGATATTTCCGCCTGTGCAGCCGCTATCCGCCGCATCACCGCAGCCTGCGAAATACCCCGGAACAACCCAGGTCTTGCCATCGTGCGTCAGCGCCCAGTCGAGACGGACATCCGCAAAGGGGTTCTGATCGCTGCGCTCATCAAGCTGCGGCCCCTTCATTGTCAGTGTCACCAGCTCAAATCGCGCTCCAGCTGGGGTAACCTCTTGCGCCGCCGCACCTACGGCCAAGGAGCCAGCCAGCAATATACCCAATCGCGCAAAAAGGCGTAGCAACATATCAGTTTCCCTGAATTGTAACGGAAACCGGCCCAATAAGACCGGAAGGGATCAGGGGATCATCCGGCGTTTGAAAGTGGTGCGTTGCAAAAGTTCGGCGCGGGCCCGGCGGAGGTGGCTCGTTTGCGGAATACCACGGTACCATGGTGCGTTCAGGTACGTTGGGTTCGGGAATATACCCGCTCGTATCCGGGAGCGAGGCATCCCCGATCAAGCGGTTCACCCAAAGGTTAGCGACCTCGATCTCAATCGCGTTCTGGCCCGCGCGAACCGCCTCGGTAATGTCGATCTGATAAGGCGCGGTCCATAGCGTGCCGAGCTCTCGGCCGTTTACTCTTACCGTCGCGATCGTCTCAACGGCGCCCAATTCGATGAGCACACGTTTGCCGCCGACCAATTCATTGGCGGGCAAGTTGATAGCATTGCGGTAGGTCGCCTTCCCCGAAAAATGGCTAACCTCGGGATCGTCGTTTTTGCTCCAATCGAACAAAGTGGAATTCTTGATTGGAGCAACCTTGCCGTACGACCGGTCAAAACTCACAGTCCAACCGTCATCTACCGTACGCCGGACGGTGTCGTTTATCTTCCCCGATTGGATCGGCTGATCAAACGCCGAGCCACCTTCGAACACCAGAAATCTTGAGGCATAGGGCGCGAGTTCCAGTTCCACGCGAGAACATTGATCGGATGTGATTTCGCCGACACTTGGTTCGC
>CALLQC010000131.1 GCA_938015255.1 uncultured Erythrobacter sp. | reverse complement strand
CAACAGCCCCGAGGAGCAGCGCCAGGAGCACGACAGCGAAACCGATGATCTGGGCAGTGTCAACGCCGCCTGCATCCTCGTCATCCTCATCCGCCTCGAGCCATGGCAGGCTGTCATCGTCTGAAAGATCAAGCTCCGCGCTTTCATTTGCGGCGTCGTCGATTTCTTCAAATTCGGCGTCAGTGATCACGAAAAGCACCCTTTTTCAAAACAGCTTCAGGCGGTCGGGTAAGCTAACCGGCGTTTACCCCCTGATCAAAGGGAATCGACGGCATCTACGCCCAAAACCCCAAGTCCGTTGCGGATCACCTGCCCGATTGCATCGGCAAGGAAAAGCCTCGCGCCAGTCAAAGCCGCGTCCTGCTCCACAATGAAGCGCTTTTGCGGATTGTCATTGCCGAGATTCCAGAACGCGTGAAGCTCCGCTGCGAGATCGTAAAGATAAAACGCGATCCGGTGCGCCTCGCGCGCTTTGGCCGCCGATTCAACAATCCGCGGGAATTGCGCAGCATTTCTGATCAACGCGATTTCTTCCTCGCCGAGCTGCGCCAGATCTTCCGCTGAAGCGGCAAAGCCCGCCTCCGCCGCCTTGCGCAGAGTCGATTTAACCCGCGCATGCGCATATTGGACGTAAAAGACGGGATTGTCCTTGGACGCCTCTACAACCTTTGCGAAATCGAATTCCATCTGGGCTTCGGGTTTGCGGGTCAGCATGGTGAAGCGCACCACGTCCTTGCCCACTTCTTCAATCATATCGGCGATGGTGATGAAATTGCCCGAGCGTTTGGACATTTTCACCGGTTCTCCGCCGCGCATCAGCTGGACCATTTGCACCAGCTTCACGTCAAACGGGATCGGATTGCCCTGCCCTTCAGACAGGGCTGCGACCGCTGCCTTGATCCGTTTTACCGTACCAGCATGGTCAGCGCCCCAAATGTCGATCAGCTCATCGGCATCAGCGGCTTTCTGCATGTGATAGGCCAGATCGGCACCGAAATAGGTCCATTTGCCGTCCGATTTCCTGATCGGGCGGTCCTGATCATCGCCGAACTTCGTTGAGCGGAAAAGCGGCAGCTCGACCGGCTCCCAATCATCCGGCGGAGCCTTGCCCTTGGGCGCTTCAAGCACGCCGTCATAGACGAGATCATGCGCGCGCAGCCATGCCTCAGCCTCATCGGGTTTGCCCGCAGCATGAAGGGCTGCTTCAGATGCGAAAATATCATGGTGGATACCAAGCAGCGCCAGGTCAGACTTTATGAGTGCCATCATCTGCTCGACCGCTTCAGCGCGGAAATACGGCAGCCATTCTTCCTCAGGCTCTTCCTTGTACTTATCGCCAAGCTCCCTGGCGAGATACTCGCCAATCGGCTTCAGATAATCTCCAGGGTAGTATCCTTCCGGAATATCGCCGATATCCTCGCCCAGCGCCTCGCGGTAACGAAGGTGCGCGGAACGCGCGAGCGTATCGACCTGCCCGCCTGCATCATTGATGTAATATTCGCGCGTAACCTTATGGCCCGCAAATTCGAGCAGGCTCGCAAGCGCATCGCCGACAACCGCGCCGCGGCAATGGCCCATATGCATCGGACCGGTCGGGTTGGCGGAGACATATTCGACATTGACCGTCCGCCCCTCGCCCATTGTCGAGCGACCGTAGCCCTCGCCCATATCGCTGATCGCGGCCAGCTCTCCCAGCCACGCAGCGGGATCGAGACGCAAGTTGATAAAGCCCGGCCCTGCGATTTCTGCGCTGGTGATGCTGGGCTCGGCATCCAGCTTTTCTGCAATCGATTCGGCCAGCGCGCGGGGGTTCGTCTTTGCCTGCTTGGCCAGCACCATGGCGGCGTTTGTCGCCAAATCGCCGTGCGATGCATCGCGGGGCGGCTCAACTGCGACATTGGCGAAGCTGCAATCAGCAGGCAGCACGCCCTCGGTCTGAAGCGCCAAGAGCGCCTTTTCGACTGTGGCCGCATAGGCCGCGTAGAGTGTTTTGTGTTCGGTCATTGGGTTCTCGCGCGTCGCCGCAAAGTATTGCAGATGCAAAAAAGGAAGCGGGACCTCCGGTCAAGTCCGGGACTATGGGGTTTTCAAATTCGACCGCTGCGCAGCATCCTTAAAGGCAATTGCCAGCCCTCAGGCTCACCTCAAAGCGCAGGCGAGGATACGCCTGCAAAGCAATTCAGCGGGTCGCGTTGTATGCGAGCTGATCTTCGGTGAGCTGGAAGCCAACCAGCATTTCGAAGCTTGTGCGCTGGATCGCCGCCTTCACTTCGGGATCGGCCAGCGGATCAAGCGCCGCGTCCACATCCCCGGCACGTCGTCGGCGAGTGATCTTTTCGCGGATGTCTTCAGGCAGGGTTGCGGCAGCTTTATCGACGAAAGAGCCAGCCTTGCCGCTCGCGCTTGCGCGTTCCTGACCATCAGCGAAATTCAATGTCACTTGACCGACCCGCTTCGTCACAACCGCGCTTCCGCCGCGCAGGACAGTGACAAAATAGGGAACCGTCACGCTACGGGCACCACGTACATCGGTGCGGCGTGCGCGAACATCGAATGTTGCCTCGCTGTAAACCTTCGCCCCGGTCTCATCGCAGCGTGACCGCAAATTGGTCATTGAGGCCGTCATATCGAGATTGCCAAGTGTTCTGTCATCCGACGTACGAAATACAGTCACATCGCCTGTGTAGTCCGGAATGCCGACAGATGGGCATGAAGTCAGAACAGAGGTGATACCAACGCCCTGATCGACCACCAGTTCACCTTCGCGGGCGCAACCTGCCAATGCTGCGGCGAGCACGAATGCCGGAAGAACACGGGTGCGAAAAGCCATGAAAAACACGTCCTTGAATTATCGGTCCACAAGTCCCGCGGGCTATATTTCGCGGGCTTTGCACTCGCCCTAGCGGTGCGCGCCGCAAAGCGCTAGAGGGAGCGATATGAACGCCTCATTGCACGAAACCGCTTCCGCTGGCGAAGCCAAACCGCTCAATCTGCTGATCGCTGCCCCGCGCGGCTTTTGCGCAGGCGTCGATCGCGCCATTGAAATCGTGGAAAAAGCGCTCGAGCGATATGGCGCTCCGGTCTATGTGCGGCATGAAATCGTCCACAACAAATACGTCGTTGAAGGGCTAAAGGCCAAAGGCGCGATTTTTGTGAAAGAGCTGGACGAGGTTCCTACCGATGCTCCGGTGGTTTTCAGCGCGCATGGTGTGCCAAAATCGGTCCCGGCAGAGGCCGAACGGCGCAACATGATCTATGTCGATGCAACCTGCCCACTTGTTTCGAAGGTGCACCGGCAGGCGGAACGCCAGCTGGAAAAGGGCAGACACATCATATTTATCGGCCATGAAGGCCATCCTGAGGTTATCGGCACGATGGGACAGGTTGAACCGGGTCAGATGACCTTGGTTGAAGATGTAGAGGACGTGGACAAGCTACCGTTCGAATCGGATGAACCGCTTGCATACCTCACACAAACCACACTCTCGGTCGATGACACGCGCGAAGTCATTGATGCGCTTGAATGGCGTTATCCGAACATCAAAGGTCCGAAGGCGGAAGATATCTGCTACGCCACGTCGAACCGGCAAGCTGCGGTGAAAGAGCTTGCGAGAGACTGCGAGCTTGTCCTTGTTGTCGGCGCTCCCAATTCATCGAATTCCCTGCGCCTTGTCGAAGTAGCCGAACGGCTTGGCACGCCGGGCAAACTCATTCAGCGTGCGGATGAGATTGATCCGGCATGGCTCGATGGGATCGACACGATCGGACTAACCGCCGGCGCATCAGCGCCCGAGGTTCTGGTGCGCGAGGTGGTCGATATGCTGGCGTCAATGCGCCCCATCAACGAGCGTACCATCACCCACACCGAGGAAAAGATGGTGTTCAAGCTGCCGCGCCAGCTGACCCAATAAGCGGGCATTACGCGCAATGGCGGTTTACACCCATCTTGGCGCCGAGGAACTCGCGGAGCTTATCGCGCAATATGACGTTGGCGAGCTTGTATCGGCGAAAGGCATTGCCGAGGGCGTTTCGAATTCAAACTGGCTGATCGAAACCAGCCGAGGACGCTACATCCTCACGATGTACGAGCGGCGGATCGAGCTGGACGACCTGCCCTATTTCCTCGGCCTGCTCGATCACCTTTCGGCCAAGGGCTGCCCCGTCCCCCGTACGATCCACGACCGGGAGGGCGCGTCTTTCCGTATGGAAAATGGCAAGGCTGTCGCTTTGATAGAGTTCCTTCCCGGCGTGTCACCAACCAGGCCCAGCGCTGAGCAGGCACGCGCGGTTGGAGAAGTGCTTGCCCACTTGCATCTGGCAGGCGGCGATTTTTCGAAAACGCGCGACAATACGATGAGCTTCGCCGACAATCTTGCTGTGCTGGAAAATTGCGGCCGCGCGGGTCTATCGTTGATCGACCCTGAGCTTCCGTCTGTGATTGATGCAGCGCAGGCAGCCGCTGGATTGGAGCTGGACGGACTTCCGCGGGCCAATATCCACGCCGACCTTTTCCCTGACAACGTGCTGATGCTGGGGAGCGAAGTCACAGGCCTGATCGATTTTTATTTCGCGTGCACGGGGCCAATGGCTTTGGATCTTGCCACAACTCATGCCGCGTGGTGCTTTGATCACGAGAACAAGTATTGCGCCCAACTTGGCGCGGCGATGATGGCAGGGTACCAATCAGTCCGCCCGCTCGCGCTCGAAGAGCGAAAATTGCTTCCCGAGATAGCCAAGGGTGCGTGCCTCCGATTTGTCGCGAGCCGGGCGGAAGATTGGCTCGATACGCCTGATGATGCGCTGGTCACCAGAAAAGATCCGATGCAATTCGTCTCGCGTTGGCACTATTATGACGAATTTGGCGCACAGCTATTTGCGTGATGCTACGTAAGGCGGCATGAAACGCCCGATGAAAAAGGTGGAAATTTTTACAGACGGCGCCTGCAAGGGCAATCCTGGCCCCGGAGGCTGGGGCGCGTTGCTGCGCATGGGCAAGCACGAGAAAGAGCTGTCGGGCGAAGAACCGGACACAACCAACAATCGGATGGAAATGATGGCGGTGATCAAGGGATTGTCAGCCCTGATCGAGCCGTGCCGTGTCGATCTGTATTCTGACAGCAAATATGTTCTCGACGGAATTACCAAATGGGTCGAGGGCTGGAAAAAACGCGGCTGGGTCACAGCGAGCAAAAAACCCGTCCGCAATGCCGATCTGTGGCATGAGCTGATCGATGTTGCGGGACGACACGATATCGAATGGCACTGGGTCAAGGGCCATAGCGGCCATCCCGAAAATGAGCGCGTAGATCAGCTCGCCAGTGACGAAGCGGAGCGCGCTGCGCTCGCCCCCGAACACGAAACCGAATAGAAAACGGGCGCGCCCTGCGAAGGGCACGCCCGCTCTCAAAACGTAAGGGTTCAGCCGCTTAGCTGTTGTCTTCAACAGGAGCGCCCGGGCCGTTCTTTTTGATCGAATCGATAGCGTTCTGGGCAGACGATTTGCTTGAATAGCCCTGCGTCGAGAACATCACTTCGCTGTTGTAGCTGAAGCGTACGCGATATTCTTCTGCCTTGTCTTTGTAGATCTCAAACTTGTGAGCCATCTTTCGTCTCCTCTTTTGTGTGATTCTTGCGGGCGTCACCATACAGACTGCTGATCGCTTGGCTAGGCAGCGGTGACTGTCTCAGATGTAAAATATCGTGCCGGAGAGTATACATTGCGATTGATGCCCGCTGTCAGACTATCGGCCTCATTTCCGAGGATTGCCTGCGCCCCCAATCGCGCCGCAGCAGGGGCGGTCTGAATCCCGAAGCCGCCTTGTCCGGCAAACCAGTGGAACCCTTCAACTTGCGGATCGGTGCCGTAGACTGGCAGGCGATCGGGAGAAAAACTGCGCAGACCCGCCCATTTGCGCTCTACCGCTTCGATCTTCCAGTCGGTCGCTTTTTCAAAACGGTCGATCACGCGGGCAACGTCTATTTCTTCAGGAGCAGCATCGCATGGCTCCGAGGGGATTTCATCGTGCGGGCTCAGCCACAGTCGGCCGCTATCGGGCTTGAAGTAAAATGCGCCATTGATGTCCAGTACCAATGGCTGATCCGCGCGTACATCAGGTGTGACCCGCAATTGCACCACCGTGCGCCGCATTGGCTTTATGCCGAGTGGCCGAGCCTGGGCGAAGGCAGCTATTTGATCGGCCCATGCACCGGCCGCGTTCACAACATTCGCTGCAAGGAAATCGTCGCCTGATTCTGTTGTAATTTTCCATCGGCCGCTATCGCGGTGCAATGCGCTCACTCGGCCCCGGCACACCAGATCGGCCTCTGCGCGCTTTAGCTCGCGCAGATAATGTTGGTGCAGCCCTGCAACATCGATATCGGCGCAGGCCGGTTCCCAGATGGCATCGCACCAATCGCTGCGCAGCTGCGGCACGCGCGCTGCAAGGCCCGCGCGGCCAAGCCGCTCAATCGTAACGCCCGTACCGCTGAAGGTCTGGATAAAGGCGTCTATCTGCGCCCTATCCTGATCCCGGCCGATATAGAGCGCACCTCTCGGGCTCAGGAACCCATGCTCTCGCAGAAATGTGCCCGATGCAAGCGTGAGAGGAACAACGCCTGGGCCACCATAACATTCTTCCCAAAATGCGGCAGAGCGCCCGGTGGAATGGTATCCTGGCGTGTCCTCTGCCTCCAGAACCAGAACCCTGGCATATGGCGCGAGCTCTGCGGCGATGCTCGCACCTGCCATCCCTGCGCCGATTATGGCGAAATCATACACCAGCCGCGTCATGATCGATCAATTGGAGCTTGCCGGAGCGTGCCGGTCCAGAAAATCGGAGATGGCGTTCATCGCCCGGTCGCGCACTGCATCAATCTCTCTCAGCACTTCGTGCGCAGCTTCGTCACCAAAAGCATACAGCTCTCCGTTAGGGAGCCGCTCGGCTGCGCGAATATTGGTCGAATGGCTGACCAGTTTGTCAGCGCTGGTAGAGATGATCAGGATAGGTGTCTTCAATGCCTCCATTGCG
Source organism: uncultured Erythrobacter sp. (assembly GCA_938015255.1). Classification (GTDB taxonomy): domain Bacteria; phylum Pseudomonadota; class Alphaproteobacteria; order Sphingomonadales; family Sphingomonadaceae; genus Erythrobacter. The sequence continues at coordinate 9,349 of CALLQC010000131.1, read as the reverse complement.
CCCGGCTCTTCAAGCTGCTTCCACGAGGCGTAAGCCCGTTCGACCCAGCGCCAGCTCGCCGGCCCCATCACCAGTTCTGGTCGATGGTCCCGCCACCACTCCTCATCGGCATAGCGATCAGGATCATGTGTCAGCAATGTCTTGCGCCCGATCGGCAGCTCGCCCGGTTTCTCGCTCCACTTCCACGCCTGGCGGGTATCGTCGCCAACCTTGGTCATCATGGTGGCAACTCTGTGAAGGATGGAAAGCGGCAGCGGCGGTCCGCTCATGCCGAGCATGGGAGCGCTCAGGAAAACCGCCTGAGGGTCTACGCGCCTGTCGATCAGCGCGCGCATGACGATATGCCCGCCCATCGAATGCGCGGCCAGCACATGCGGGCCGGGCGTTTCCTGCACCCAGCCCTGCCAAAAATGCGCCAGATCATCGACCCAGATGTCGAAATCCTCGATATGACCAGTGAACGCGTCGCTTCCCAGCCGTCCGCTGCCGGCCTGCCCGCGCCAATCAGAAGCGGTCACGCGCCACCCTGCGCGGTGCCATTGCTCTAAACTTTCGAGATATTTTTCGTAATTGTCTCCGCGCCCAGGCAGGAACAGGATAGATCCCCGCCCCGCCTCAGCATCGCCTGGCCAATCAATTCTGCGCAGCTCGTGCCCATCATCGGCTCGCCACAGGCTTTCGCTGGCATCGGCCGGGATGGCGCGGCGATCAATTGCAGGCCGGTCTTCGGAAAGCGCTTCGCTCACTGTGCTAATCTTTCGATCCTCTCGCGCCATCGGCTCGCGAACTCATGGTTACTGTTTGGTAAGCATAACTCTGTAGCAACGCCCCGAAGAAGATCTGCCGGAAAGTCCGGCGGGCAGCCTTCGGGGGCCACATGCTTACTGTTTATATTCATTACGGACTGCTGATTGCCTTGGCAATCGCGCTCCTCGTCGCCGCGTTCACCGATATCCGCAGCCGCCAGATCAGCAACAGGCTGAACATTGCCATCGCAATCGGTGCCCCGCTGTTCTGGTGGAGCAGTGGCCTGGCGCTGTGGCCCGACATTGCAATGCAGGTAGGCGTGGCGATTGCCGCATTTGCTGTCCTCGCAGGAATGTTTGCGCTGGGCATGATGGGCGGCGGCGATGTCAAGCTGCTGACCGCTCTGGCGCTCTGGATCGAGCCGACAGCGTTCCTGCAGTTAATCATAATCATGGCGATCGCAGGCGGTGTTCTCACCATCATCATGGGGGCCTGGCATTTCCTGCGCCGACAAAAAGAACGCCTCGCGATTCCCTACGGAGTCGCCATCGCATTCGGCGGGCTTTGGGTGCTCGCGGTCAACTACCTGCCAAATTCTATGACGGTGGCGTGAACCTGATTTTAACCACTGCCGACGTACGCATCGCAACCATACCTGCCCGTCAATCCTAACGGGCCGAAACTTAGGGGGCTAAATAGCCATGGATAGGAAGAAGCTGGTTCTGCTGCTTGGAGCACTGATCGTTGCGGTCGGTACTGCATTTCTCGCGCGGAGCATGTTCGCAGAAGGCGCCGCACCGGAGGTCCTCGCGGCCCCCGAGCCGGAAGGCCCGAAAGTTCTTGTCGCCAACCGGGCCTTGCCTGCTGGCACCATCATCACTGCAGATGCCATCGGTTATCAGCAGTGGCCGGAAGAGCTCGTACGCGACGCCTACTTCCTTGATGGCGAGACGGACATGAACCAGCTGCTAGGCACGGTTGTGCGCCTGCCAGTTACCGCTGGTGAGCCTGTGACCAAGGGTTCGCTCGTCGCTCCTGGCGATCGCGGCTTTCTTGCAGCAGCTCTGACCCCGGGCATGCGCGCCGTGACTGTTCCAGTCTCCGCCCGCACCGGCGTTGCCGGCTTCGTCTTCCCGGGAGACCGTGTCGATGTCGTCCTGACCCAGCGTTATAAGAGTGAAGTGACCGACCTGAACTATGAAGGCTCGGAAACAATCCTCAAGAACGTGCGCGTGCTCGCCACTGACCAGTCGACAGAAACCTACACCGATGAAGACGGCAAGACTGTCGTTCGCGCTTTCCGCACCGTAACCATGGAAGTTACCCCGCAGATTGCCGAACAGGTCGGCCTGGCGCAGACAATGGGTACGCTGAGCCTTTCGCTTCGTTCGCTGGCCGACAGCCAGTCTGAACTTGAGCGTGCCATCGCAAAAGGTGACATCAAGATCCCTGAAGGCGCCTCGGCAGCTGAAGAAGAGCGTATCCTTAACGCTGCTCGCAGCCGACCGGTTTCAGGAAGCAAATCATACGAATCGACGTTTGAGCTGTCGCAGTTCCGCCGCAACATCCAGGCGAAAGACGAAGCGTACCTGAACCAGCGTTATCGTCTGCTGCTGGAGTCCGGCCAGACGCCAACGCCTGCGCCAGGCGTCCAGGTTCAAACGGGTCCGGTCGTCCGGGTCACACGCGGCAAGCGCACTGATGAAGTGCCGGTCGGCTCACGCTGAAGGGAATGACCATGCTTCGTCACGAAACAAGCTCGAATGCCGCAATGTCGGACCAGTCGAAACCCACAGGGGATCGTAAAATGAAACGCCACCTTACTGCCAAATTGCTGCTCGCCAGCATCGCCGCAGCGCCACTCGCAGCGGTTCCGGTAAACACCGCCACTGCACAGCAGGTCGTAAAGCCATCGCAGGAAATCGTTCTTTCGATCGGTCGCGGCGAGCTGGTATCGATCCCTGGTTCGATGGCCGACGTATTCGTCGCCAACGAGAACATCGCTGACGTGCAGGTCAAATCACAGCGCCAGCTTTACGTGTTCGGCAAATCGGGCGGTGAAACCACTGTCTATGCCAGCAACGCCCGCGGCGATGTGATCTTCAGCGCGAACATTCGCGTGGGCAACAACATCGGCAGCATCGACCAGATGCTCGCTCTGGCCATGCCGGACGCACAGGTGAATGTTGCCACTATGGGAACCAACACTGTGCTGCTGACCGGCACCGTTGCCGCGCCAGAAGATGCAGCCGAGGCTGAACGGCTCGTGCAGGCATTCCTTGGCGAAAACACCAATGTTATCAGCCGAATGAAGACGGCAACGCCGCTTCAGGTGAACCTGCAGGTCAAATTCGCAGAAGTCAGCCGCAGCCTCGTTCGTGAGATCGATGGCAACCTTGCGACCTACGATTTCGCCATTGGTGGTTTCCGCGGCGGTGTTGGCACCGGTCGCGGGCTCGGTAGTGGCACCAATGTGTTTGATCCGGCTGGCCCTGTCGGGGTTGGCGCGGGCGTACGCCAGCCAGCGTTGACCTTCCCGGACGGGACATCAATCTCTGGCCCGGCAATCGACAGCGATGGCAATACCAGCATCGCAGGTCTTGGCCGTCTGTTTGGCCTGGACGTGATCGGCGCTCTGGACCTGTCAGAACGTCTGGGTCTGATCACCACCCTTTCGCAGCCGAACCTGACTGCGCTTTCGGGTGAAACCGCAACCTTCCTTGCCGGCGGCGAGTTCCCGATCCCGATCAGTCAGGGTCTTGGCAACGTCTCGGTCGAATATCGCGATTTCGGTGTGAGCCTGTCCTACACGCCGACTGTATTGGCTAATGGCCGCATCTCGCTGCGAGTGCGTCCGGAAGTGTCCGAACTGTCTTCGCAGGGTTCTGTTACGCTGAACGGCTTCCAGATCCCGGCACTGACCATCCGCCGCACTGAAACGACCGTGGAACTCGGCTCTGGCCAGAGCTTCATGATCGCCGGTCTGATGAGCACCAATTCGCAGAACGCGCTCGACAAGGCACCGGGCCTCGGCGACGTGCCGATCCTTGGTAACCTGTTCCGCAGTCGCGATTTCCGCCGCGGCGAAACCGAACTTGTCATTGTTGTTACGCCGTATCTGGTCAAGCCAGTCAACGCGAGCGACATCAAGCTTCCGACCGACGGATACCGCTCTTCTTCCGAACTCCAGCAGCTGATCGGTTATAAAAACCATGCTGGTGTCACCGGAGAGCAGCGTCCGGGACCGACAGCAAAGGATCAGGACGCGCCTAACCCGAAAGTGGGCAAAGTCGATCCGGCAGCGATCGTTCCGACCAACGCTCCAAAAGAGCGCCGGACCGAAAAGAACAACAGCAAAAAGCAGCGCTCGGCCAAGGCCGCAACGCCCGGCTTCAGCTTCTAATCCGAGAAAGGTGAGAACGATGCTCATTGCACGAAAAAGCAAACTCGCGGGGGCTCTCGCACTTTCAATCGGTCTGGTGACGGCAGGTTGCGGCGGAATGCCGACCAACACCTCGCTCTACAGCACCAAGCAGCCAGTGGTTGAACGCACGAATTTCACGCTCGATGTGAACACCAACGCACAAGGCCTGCCGATTTCGGAACAATCGCGTCTGAATGGCTGGTTCGAAGCGATGGACCTTCGCTATGGCGACCGGGTCACTGTTGAAAATCCGTCGCGCAGCCCGGCTGTCTTTGACGCGGTAAACAGCCTTGCGGGTCGTTATGGCCTGATCGTCAAGGATGTTGCACCGACAACAGCAGGTTATCTGCAACCGGGCCAGGCCCGGGTGGTGATCACACGCTCGACCGCTTCGGTTCCGGGATGCCCGGATTGGGAAGCCAAATCGGACATGAACTACACCAACGCGACCAGCCCAGGCTATGGATGCGCCGTGAACGGCAATCTGGCAGCCATGGTCGCCGACCCGCAGGATCTGCTGGAAGGCAAAAAAGGCTCGGGCGAAACCGTGGTCGCAACCGGCACCAAAGCAATCGACACCTACCGTGAAGCCCGCCCGACGGGTGCAAACGGACTTCAAAGCGCTCAAGGCGGGGGAGACAACTGATGAACGCTCCATGGAAATCGGGTCTTCCCGGCAATCGTGACGCTTTTGCCGCGTATATTTGCGATGATGCCGCGCTTGACGTTCTGCGTCCGGTGGTCATCGAAATGGGCTGGCAGCCTGAGAAGTGCAACAAGGGCGGCCTGCGCAATGCGATCCAGTCGCTGTCGGTCAGCGCCTCGCCTGCAATTCTGGTCGTCGACCTGTCGGAAAGCGGCGATCCGCTGAATGATATCAACGCTCTGGCAGAGGTTTGCGAGCCAGGCACTGTGGTTATCGCCATCGGTCAGGTGAACGATGTTCGTCTCTATCGCGATCTTATCGCCAGCGGCATTCACGATTACCTGCTCAAGCCGCTGAACGCTCAGCAGCTGCACGATGCGCTGAATCAGGCTCTCGCCGTGTTCACATCGCCGAAGGCTGGTGAAGGTGAAGCTGTGAAGCGTCACATCTCCACTGCAGTGGTTGGAACTCGCGGCGGCGTTGGTGCCTCAACTCTGGCAACTTCGCTTGCATGGTTGTTCAGCGGTGAGCACGATTCGCCCACCGCCCTGCTCGATCTCGACATTCACTTTGGGACGGGCGCGCTGGCGCTTGATCTGGAGCCGGGCCGCGGTCTGACGGATGCGATCGACAATCCGAGCCGTATCGATGGCCTTTTCATCGAACGTGCGATGACGCGCGCCAATGAAAAGCTTTCGATCCTTTCGGCAGAGGCGCCCATCAGCCAGCCGCTGATGACTGACGGTTCTGCATTCGTGCAGCTGGAGGAAGAATTCCGCCAGGCATTCGAAATGACCGTGATCGATATGCCGCGCAACATGCTGATCAACTTCCCGCATCTGCTGGGAGACGTGAACCTCGTGGTTCTCGCCTGCGAACTGACGCTCGCATCGGCGCGCGATACGATCCGCATCCTTTCGTGGCTCAAAACCAACGCGCCGCACGCTCATCCGATGATTGTCGCCAACAAGGTGCAATCGGGTTCGGCGGAAATCAGCAAGGCTGATTTTGAAGCCTCGATCGAGCGCAAGATCGACTTTGTCGTTCCTTACGATGTCAAAGCCGCATCGAACGCTGCCAAACTTGGCCAAGTGTTCGTCGAAGCGAACCGTTCAAGCAAGGCAAGTGGTGTGATCCGCCAGATCGGCGAGCGCATCATGGGCGCGAGCGAGGATGACCTGGCTTCGGTCACTGAAGAGAAAAAGTCGCTTCTGGGCGGGTTCGATTTCAAATCGCTGCTCGCGAAGAAGGAAAAACCGGCTGAGGAAGCGCCGGCTGAATAAGCCGCGCTTCCCAACCGCACGCAGTGATCGCCGCGGCGACACTGCGATGCGGGGGGCCATTTCGGTGGCCGATGCAATTAACGCTGCAGCATTGCGGCACAAAACTGGATTTTGGCGGGACACATAGCAATGGATTTCACCCAAACACTGCTCATTACCGGCGCAATTTTTGCCGTTATCGTGGTGGGCTATCTTCTCGTCACAGGATCGGGCGCCGGCAAATCACAGAAGCGCCGACTGGAATCGCTGCGCTATCGCCACTCCGAAAGCACCGACACCAAGGTGGAGTCGCAGCTCAAGAAGGCAATTGCAGCGCGCCGGCCAAAAGCGCACCGGGTCGCCGGATCAAGCTCTCGCACAGAGGCGCTCGAAATCCGGCTCGACCGGACGGGCAAATCATGGACGCTCACACAGTATGTCTATGCCAGCCTGGGCCTGGCAGTTGTGATTGCCATGGCTGTGTTCCTGCAATCGGGCGCACTTCTGCTATCGCTTGGTGTGGGCTTGCTGCTGGGCGCGGGCATTCCGCACCTTGTCATCGGCTTTTTGATCAAGAAGCGGACGAACCAGTTCAACGAGAAATTCCCTGACGGGATCGAACTGTTGGTTCGCGGCCTGCGCTCCGGCCTTCCGGTAACGGAGACCCTCGGCGTGGTGGCGCAGGAAATCTCTGGCCCTGTCGGGATCGAGTTCAAAGGGATCGTGGAACGCATCAAAATCGGCAAGACGATGGAAGACGCGCTGCAGGATACCGCGAACCGTCTGGGTATTCCGGAATTCAATTTCTTCTGCATCACGCTGGCGATTCAGCGCGAAACCGGTGGTAACCTTGCCGAGACACTTTCGAACCTTGCTGATGTGCTGCGCAAACGTTCGCAGATGAAGCTGAAGATCAAGGCTATGAGCTCTGAATCCAAAGCTTCCGCCTACATCGTCGGCTCGCTTCCCTTCATCGTCTTTACGCTGATCTACATGATCAACCCGAACTATATCGGCGGGTTCTTCACCGAAGATCGCCTGATTGTGGCCGGTCTTGGTGGGCTTGTCTGGATGGGCATCGGCGTCGCCATCATGGCCAAAATGGTCAACTTCGAAATCTAAGCGGGATAGGAATAGACATGCTCGATCAACCCGCAGGACCCTCGCTTCTCGGCTTCGACGTAATTCTCGTCGGGACGATACTGGCTGGCCTGGCTGCTTTCGCCGTGATCATGGCGATTTACGCCGCAGTCACGATCAAGGACCCGATGGCCAAGCGCGTCAAATCGCTCAACGAGCGCCGCGACGAGCTGAAAGCCGGTATCATCACTCAGGGTTCGCGCAAGCGCACCAGCCTCGTCCGCAAGACAGAAGGCACAGACAAGCTCAAAGAGCGCCTCGACAACATGAAGGTGCTTCAGCAGAGCCAGCTGGAAGTGGTGCAGCAAAAGCTCGCCCATGCCGGCTATCGCAACAAGGAACTGGCTGTCTACATCATTGGTGCGCGCATGGTGTTGCCGATTGTTCTGGGCGGTCTGGGTTTCCTGGCAATATACGGTGTCGAAATGTTCCCCGACTGGGGGCCGTTCACCCGCCTTGGCGCGATGGCTGCCGTGCTGTTCCTGTCCTATAAGGGGCCCGAACTCTACCTTTCTAACAAGTCGGCCAAGCGGACCAAGGAAATCCAGAAGGGTTTGCCTGATGCGCTCGACCTGCTTGTGATTTGTGCCGAGGCTGGTTTGACGGTTGACGCCGCATTCAACCGCGTCGCCAAGGAGCTGGGCCGCGCATATCCCGAGCTTGGCGATGAGTTCGCGCTTACTGCGATTGAGCTATCGTTCCTCAACGAACGGCGCATGGCGTTCAACAACCTCGCCTATCGCGTCGATCTCGAAGCGGTCAAAGGCGTGGTGACGACCATGGTCCAGACCGAACGCTATGGTACGCCGCTGGCATCAGCGCTGCGTGTGCTTTCAGCTGAATTCCGTAACGAGCGCATGATGCGTGCCGAAGAGAAGGCCGCGCGTCTTCCGGCAATCATGACCGTTCCGCTGATCCTGTTCATCCTTCCGGTGCTGTTCATCGTGATCCTTGGCCCTGCGGCCTGCTCGATCTCCGATGCACTCATCAACAAGGAGTAGGAAAGCGCAACCGATCGGCGGGCCAATCGAGGCACGATGTCCCGCTGGCACTACGAGGGGCCGGTCAGGTTTTGAACCTGATCGGCCCTTTTTGCATTGGACGTGACTGATCAGCCGCGTTTGGCGAGGTCCGCCGCGCGGGCGTACATCCGGTCAAGCAGCGCACGGAACTGGTCACGCTCCGCCGGCTCAAAGCCATCGAACAGTTCGCGCTCTGTCGCGAGCGCCAGAGGCATCACCTCTGCGTGAATAGCCCGCCCTTCTTCGGTCAGCTCAAGCAAGTGCGACCGGCCATCGCGCTCGTTCGGCACCCGGCGGATCAGTCCGCGTTCCTCCAGCACTTTGCACGCGCGGTTTACCGCAACCTTGTCCATCAGCGTTATCCGTGTCAGCGCCTGCTGGGTGGATCCGCTCGTTCCTCCATCGCCCAGCACCGCCATGATCCGCCATTCCGTCACCTTTAGGCCGAACCGTTTCCGATACCGCTCGGCTATAAGGTCGCTGACCGCATTGGACGCAATCGAGAGCTTGTAAGGGAGGAAGCCCGCAAGCCTCCAATCATCCCGGGCCTGTTTGGTGAGAGTGTCGCTCATACGAGATGGTATCACCTGAAACCATTACTCTTGGCAAGTCCCGCGTCCCGGGCCGCCCACTACTCATATTCGCGCGGCTGCCACCATGGGTAGAAGTCAGGCATATCCTCGCTCACCTTGCTCGGATATTCGGGCGGGCGTTTCTCAAGGAAGCTCGCAATCCCCTCCTTCGCATCCTTGCCGCGGCTGAGGCGGTAGATTGCGCGGCTGTCGATCTTGTGCGCTTCCATCGGGTGGTCCGCACTCATCAGGCGCCACATCATCGCCCGCGTCATGGCGACCGATACAGCCGAGGTATTCTGCGCAATCTCGCTGGCGAGCTCTCGCGCCGCAGCCATCAGATCGCCCGGCGCGTGAACCGATCGCACAAGCCCCCCGTCCTTCGCCTCCGCCGCGTCGAAGACCCGGCCCGAATAGCACCATTCAAGCGCCTGGCTGATCCCGACGATGCGCGGAAGGAACCAGCTGGAGGCCGCCTCTGGCACGATCCCGCGCCGCGCGAACACGAAGCCATATCGCGCCGTCTCGCTCGCAAG
>CALLQC010000130.1 GCA_938015255.1 uncultured Erythrobacter sp. | reverse complement strand
GCAGACCTCTCCATGCCGATAAAGGTGGCCGTTTTTGAGATGTTACCAGAGAATCGGCGGATCTGAATCGTCAAATATTCCCGTTCAAAGCTCTCCCGTGCTTCACGCAAGGGAACTCCCATCATTGCGGAGAGCCCTTGTCCTGACGCAGCAAGTCGTCCGCCGGTAATCTCCTCCGGAAGCATCTCGGTTTCGACCGTAGTCAATTGGTCCCGCGGGGTCATAATGATTGTCCGCTCCACCACATTGCGCAGCTGACGGACATTTCCTGGCCAGTCATAGGCTTGCAGAGCTGCCATCGCTTCTTCCGAAATGGACGGTGGCAAGATCCCCTGATCATTGGAGTAACGCGTGAAGAAATGCTCTGCCAATGCAGGTATGTCATCGCGGCGCTCTGCCAATGAAGGGATGCTTACAGGCACGACATTCAACCGATAGAAAAGGTCTTCGCGAAAACGCTTCTCCTCCATTTCCAGCGCGAGATCCCGCGTGGTCGAAGAAACCACCCGAACATCGACGCCAATCTGACGACTGCCGCCGACGCGCACAAAGCTTTGTTCGGTAAGGACCCTTAAAATACGTGCCTGGGTGGACAGCGGCATGTCCGCTACTTCATCGAGGTAAAGCGTGCCACCATCAGCCATTTCCAGAAGACCTGGCCGCACCTGCTTGCCATCAGCCTCTTCGCCGAACAATTCCTGTTCAAACCGCTCCGGCGTTATCCGCGCTGAGTTAACCAGGACAAAAGCGTGGTCCGCCCGCCCGCTCCAGGCGTGCAAAAGGCGTGCGGCAACCTCTTTCCCAGCACCCGCCGGGCCAGTGATCAACACCCGGCTACCGGTGTTTGCCACACGTTTGAGAGTAGCCCGAACAGCGTTGATCGAAGAGGAGTTGCCGGTGAATTCTGCGCTGCTCCAGCTGTTGTCTCGCAGTCTCGAATTCTCACGCCGGAGCCGTTCGGTTTCGGTCGCGCGTTCTACGAGGAGGAGAAGTCGCTCGGCTTCAAAAGGCTTTTCGATAAAGTCCATTGCGCCGCGGCTCACAGCAGACACGGCGGTGTCTATATTGCCGTGACCGGAAAAGATGATGACTGGCAAATCTGGCTCGCGAACCTTGATTGCGTCGAGAAGTTCCAGGCCATCCATTTCGCTGCCATGCAGCCAGACATCGAGCAGCACTAGGCTGGGCCTGCGCTCATCGATCTTGGCCAAAGCATCCGTGCTATCGGCCGCCGTGCGGCATTCGTAGCCTTCATCGCCCAGGACACCGGAGACGAGTTCACGAATATCGCGTTCATCGTCGACTATTAGGATATCGAGCGCCATGCGCTGCTCCTTGGTATTTTGATAGAGATATTGATGGGAAAACAGTTCATCAGGAGGCCTCGCACCCTGACGCTTGTGGATCCTTGGCAAATCTGAGTGTTACGCAGGTGCCTCCGCTAGGCGCGCTGGAGAAGCTCATATCACCGCCATGCTCATCGACGATCTTGTTTACGATCGCGAGCCCAAGACCAGTGCCTTTTGCCCTGGTGGTCATATAGGGTTCGGTTATCCGGTCGCGCTCAAGCGGTAGGCCGATACCGTTATCCTCAACCTCGATGGCGAGAAGATCTTCGGCTTCCGTCATCGTCACCTTGATTTGTCCGGAATAATCTTCACCGGCTTCCATGGCGCGGGCTTCAATTGCTTCTACTGCATTCTTGAGAACATTCGTCATCGCCTGTCCGACTTGGTGACGATCACAGCAGATAGAACGTTGGTTGAGAGTTTCCGTCAGAACGCCGAATGATATGCTCGGATGCGCGACCTCTTGCAGAAACACTGCTTGCCTCACCAGGTCGACAGCGTCTTCGGCCCTGAAAACCGGTTTGGGTAGCCGCGCAAAGGACGAAAACTCATCGACCATTTTCCGGAGATCGCCGACCTGTCTCACGATTGTGCTTGTCAGCTCGTCAAATAGCTCTCCGTCCGCTTCCTCTACCTGCTTGCGATAACGGCGCTTCAGGCGCTCTGTTGCCAGCTGAATCGGTGTCAGGGGGTTCTTTATCTCATGTGCAATCCGGCGAGCCACATCGGACCATGCCGCTTGTCTCTGGTCGAGTAATTGGCGGGTGATGTCTTCAAACGTAATCACATAACCCGATGATCCCGGTGCAATCCGTACAGCGAGAGTGAGTAACTCCTGACCCTTGGCGTGCGTGACGATTGCCCGTTCCTGCCCCTCCGAAACCAATTGGCAGATTTCCGGCGACAATTCATCGAGCGAGCGTCCGAAAAGATCGTTGGTCTGTTCCTGCGACAGCAACTCCTGTGCGGAACTGTTGGCGAGCAGCACGCGGCTATCTTCATCGACGGAGATGACACCCGCCGTCACCGATTCCAGCACAGCCTCCATAAAAGCGCGGCGGTCATCGATATTTCGATTTGCACTAACCAAAGCATCGGTCTGCTTTTCGAGCTGTGCGGTCATGCGGTTGAACGCGCGGTTGAGGAGCCCGATTTCGTCGGCGCCGGTGCGCCCTTCGACCCGCAAAGCGAAATTGCCCTGCCCGACCTTGCGTGCGGCCGCGACGAGGTCGGTGAGCGGCTCAACCTGCCGATCCGCGAAACGCAGAGCGAACCAGACGGCCAGGCCGACCAGCGAGAGGCTCACCAGCACAAGCGCGATATTGAACCGGAACTGCAGAGTGCCGGCCTCTTGTGTCAGTGTTTCATAAGCGGCGCCAACGGCTTGCGCGCGCGACCACGAGTTGAACATCGCCGCTTCGGTTGTCCGAGCGTTGTAGAGATAAATACCGCTGTCCACATCGATCGGTGCGAGGGCGGCGATACGTGAAGGGCTGCCTTCAACTACCACGAATTCGCCAGAGTCGAGCTTCGGCAAGGCTGCTTCGCTGAATGCCAAGTGGCTGTTATCTTCGACGAGATCGTAGATTGCTGCCGTGCGCAGACTGTTGTCCGGCATCCGCTGCAAGATTACGCTTTCCGATATCTCGCGACCCTGAGCTTGCAGGGCGTAAAAGTCAGGAAACTGACTGTCCGAAAGCGAACCTCCGCGGCCGAAATAGAACCGCATATCGCTTGCCATCGTGATGGTTTCCTGTTCGACGTCGCGTTGGTTGGCGTCATAATAGCTTTGGGCAAGCTCGTTCGCGTTCTCCATCAAACCGCGAGAATCATCCGAGAAGTAGAACTCTGTGCCCGTTTGAAAAAGAAACGCAGCAAACGCCGCAACCAGTAAGGTGGGGACGGCAGCAACCATCGAAAAGAAGAACACCAGCCTGACATGCAATCGTGCTGTACTTCCCGCCGCGCGTTTCAGGGCGAGCCGGCGTCCGATCAGGATCATCAACGCCATCGCGGGAACCAGAACAGCAATCAGCAGCAGAGACACAAGCATGGGAGACAACAACTGCCCCTGTGCCGTCTCCGTGGTGTAAGCCATGTAATTGGCTGCAATTGCCACCATCAGGGATACCGACGCCAGCATTTCTAGAACTCTAAAAAGGTTGGCCCGCCGCGAGCTTACTATGAACCGCCTCCACCATCGCGGAGAACCGCGTGTGGTCAGTGCATTCCGGTTTGCCTCGGTGTGTTGCACGGAAGTCGCCATCGTTGCATCATTACAACATCAGTGTTGCAATTGCACAAGCGAAATCCTCGGTTTTTGCCGCATTCTTGCGTCAGACCGGTCTGGTGAAGCGATCGGGCTCAATGCCAAGATCGGCAATGCGTTTTCGTAAAGTGTTTCTATTGATGCCGAGCAGTTTTGCCGCGCGTAACTGGTTGCCAGAGGTTTCGCCGAGAGCGTGCTCAATTAGCGGCCTCTCGAAGGCTGCCAATGCTTGCCCGTAAACCGTCCCCGATGCCGGGCTTTCCGATTGCAACCACGCATTGAGTGCCTGTGCGATACCCCCTTCGATTGAGCCGGTTTCCCGACCGTGAGCAATGGTTTCACCACCAATTATATCGTCGATGCTGCTTCCGTCGATTACATCATCGCGGGCCATCAAGGCGAGGCGGTATATGACGTTTTTGAGCTCACGGACATTGCCGCGCCAGGTTCTTTTTTCGAGCTCTCTGGCTGCTTCGGGAGACAGTTGGCGTCTCGGCAATCCATCTTCCACTGCCTGCGCCAGAAAGTGCTGAGAAAGGACATCAATATCTTCGCGGCGCTCGCGCAAGGGGGGTATCTCAATTGGGACGACATTCAGCCGGTAATACAAATCTTCACGGAATGTCCCAGCGGCTATCATGGGGACGAGGTCACGGTTGGTCGCAGCCACGATGCGAACATCGACCGTGATCTCTTGCCGCCCACCGACGCGTCGAATTCGGCCGGATTGAAGAGCGCGAAGCAGCCTAGTTTGCGCTTCTGCCGGCATGTCTCCAATCTCGTCCAGAAAAAGAGTTCCGCCGTTAGCCTGCTCAAATTTCCCGATTGTCTGTGCAATTGCCCCCGTAAAAGCGCCTTTTTCATGCCCGAATAACTCGGACTCGATCAAATCAGCCGGGATCGCTGCTGTGTTCACCGGGACAAACGGCCCTGACCGGCGGCTCCCCAATTGATGGATCGCCTCTGCTACGAGCTCCTTTCCCGTTCCGCTTTCGCCAGTCACCAAAACGGTCAAGTCGTTGCGCAGAACGCGGGTGATCATGCGATAAACACCCTGCATTGCCGGACTGCGACCGACCAGCGGCATTCCATCATCCTGATGGTCAGGAGCAGCGCTGGACGAGGTGGCACGTTCACCGCAAGCCTGAATAACGGCTTGCAGCAGCTCGTCGAGGTCAAAAGGCTTTGGAAAATATTCAAACGCGTTGCTGTCGCTCGCCCGGACTGCAGTATCCAGTGTATTTTGCGCTGAAAGCACAATCACCGGCATGTCAGGAGCCCGCGCGCGCACCCGGTCAAGGCTGGCGAGACCATCACCATCTTCAAGCATTACGTCGGTGAGCATGGCGTCAAATTGTTGGCTTTCGAGCCATTGATCGCGCGCGGCCACACTCGTGCAATGATCTACTGTGAAGCCATCATCGTCCAGCGCAGCGCTGATTACGGTCGCAATTGACTGGTCATCCTCGACCAGAAGAATTCTGCCCCTGCTGGCCATCAGGACTGCACTCCTGCAGCCTGTGCTTGAGGCAAGTGAATCCGAAAATGTGTAATTCCACCTTTGCTGTCGCGCTCGTGGCTGATGCGCCCGCTCATATCACGAACAAGTTTGCGAACGAGAGCGAGGCCAAGACCCTGGCCCGATTTTTTCGAAGAAACGAATGGCTCGAACACATGATCACGCAGTTCTGGCGGTACACCCGGCCCATTATCCGAAACAGAAATCTCTATTGGCAGGCGCACCGCCCTGCCCAACCGGATTGCATTGAAGGCGAGACCGCTGGCGAACCTGGTTTTTACGACAATTCGTGGCGACTCATCCCTCGACCCGACAGCATCGCGCGCATTTGAAATAAGATTGATCAGAACCTGCTCCAAGGCGTCGCGGTTGACCATCACGGGCGGAAGTGAGGGATCGAATTCTTCTGAAATCTCAACTTGTGGGCCAGTGGCTGCGCGCACCGTGGCAATTGCAGAGCGGATTGCTTCGTGGGGGTTGCAGGACGCAGCAGGCTCTGTCGTTTTGCTTCCAAGCTGTTGCATCCGGTCAATCAGCCGAGCGATCCGGTCGACTTCATCGGTGATCATCCGAGCTAGTTTCTTGTCGCTATGAGGCAGTTTTCGCGCGACCAGCTGGCCCGCGCCCCGGATCGCGGAAAGCGGGTTCTTGATCTCGTGTGCAAGGATTGACGGAGCGCCGATCGAAACGCCCATGTCGGCATCATCGGCATTATCCTCGTGGGATATCTCTGACAGGGTTACGACCCTCCAGCCGCGGTGCTGGGCAATCGGAGAAATTGTCAAATTTACACGTGTTTCGGTTCTATTTGTGGTGATCGTGATGTCGCGTGCGACAAGCGCGGCATCACTACGGATTAATCGATCTCTGACCCGGCCATCAACCTCTCCAAGAACATCAGTGATTGCTTTTCCCATAAGGCGCCTGGCACTTTGATCCAGCAGGTTTTCGGCCGCGTGATTAACTTCGGCGATGGCACCATCCCCGTCTATAAGAAGCATTGCAAACACCAGGCTGGATATTTGCGCACCAGCGCTGGGGCGGCCTTCAGTTTCATCAGCGCCGATTTCTTCGGCCAGGTCAGAGGCAGTCACGCTTATGCAGCCCGTCTGTGCAAGAAAGGCTCATAAAAACGTTCGATCTCGCCAAGCACTTCATCGGCATCGTCGATGAAGTTTGCCTTGTTGCGGAACTCCGCCGATCCATGCATCCCTTTGGTGTACCACCCAAGATGCTTGCGAGCGATTTTGGTCCCCACAGTGCGACCATAATGGTCGAGCATGCGATGGTAATGTTCAACCAGAACAGAGTATTGCTCATCAAAGCTCGGCGTCGCGATGCTTTCACCCGTGCGCCACCAATGCATAATTTGCCCCAGCAGCCACGGCTTACCGTAGGCTCCGCGCCCGATCATCAGTCCGTCGGCGCCAGATTGTTCAAGCGCCTTGGATGCATCATCGATAGTGCAGATGTCCCCGTTTACGATCACCGGGATTGATACCGCATCCTTGACCTTGCGAATGAAAGACCAGTCAGCGCTGCCTTTGTACATTTGATTGCGGGTCCGGCCATGAACCGTAATCATCTTGACCCCCAGGTCTTCTGCAATGCGCGACAGTTCCGGAGCGTTGAGGCTTTGGTGGTCCCATCCCATTCGCATCTTGACCGTGACAGGCACATCGACCGCCCCGACGGTCGCCTCCATAAGTCTCGTCGCAAGCGGAATTTCGCGCATCAGGGCGCTGCCGGCAAACTGGCCTACGACCTTGCGGACCGGGCAACCAAAATTGATATCTATAATCGCTGCGCCATTGCCCTCCTGCAGTTTTGCAGCCTCTGCCATGCTGTCTGGATCGCAGCCGACCAATTGCATCGAGACCGGCTCTTCAATCTGGTCCCACGCAGTTTTCTGGATCGATTGGCGCGTTTCACGAATAGCCGCTTCGCTTGCGACCATTTCGGTGACATTGAGGCCAGACCCGTAACGCCGCACCAAGGTGCGGAAAGGCATGTCAGTGACGCCGGTCATGGGTGCGAGCAGCACCGGCTCGGCGATCTCGACATTGCCAATGTGGATCGGCTTGATGGCGGGGGGCTTGGGAAGCGTGTTCATAAGAGGGAATGCCTAAATATTGGGCAGCGCATAGTGGATTGCGCAACAAGCGTCCAGACCCTAAGCGCCGTTGCGACATGTCCGAACCGAACACCCTACCCTCTTTTGCGGCGATCATTGTTGCCGCCGGTAAAGGGTTGCGGGTTGGCGGTGACACGCCAAAACAGTTTCGCTGTTTGAAAGGCAAGCCGGTCCTGCAACACTCAGTAGAGGCATTGACCGAGGCGGGGTGTAGGCAAATTGTCATTGTTGCCCCGGCCGGCATGCATAGCGAGGCGCGTGCAGCGGCAGGTCATCCTGAAAATGCTGTGACTGTAGATGGCGGCTCGACCAGACAGGAATCCGTTCGTGCCGGGCTCGAATTCTTGCAAGAAACTAACCCACATTTTGTTCTTGTCCATGATGCGGCCAGGCCTCATTTACCCCGCGCAGTGATATCCAGGCTGCTGTTGCCGTTAGATAATCATTCAGGTGCGATCCCGGTTCTGCCCGTAGTCGACAGCCTTGCTGTAGCGAGCGACGCGCAAACCATGCTGGAAAAGGCTGACCGTGAGTCACTGCGCAGGGTTCAGACCCCTCAGGCATTTCGTTATGCTGATATCCTTGCGGCGCATCGCGCATGGACCGGTGCGGCCGACGCAGGCGACGATGCTCAAGTTTTGGCAAAACTGAGCAAGAATGGCTCTTATACTGTTGCTCTCGTAGACGGTGATGAACGCCTGAAGAAAATTACGTTTGCCGAAGATTTTGAGGAAACAATGACAAAACCGCCATTTCGTGTCGGTCAGGGGTACGACGTCCATCGCTTGCAAACAGGCGAGGAATTGTGGCTTTGCGGAGTCCAGCTTGACCATGAACAGGGCTTGGCCGGGCATTCTGATGCGGATGTTGCGCTTCACGCACTTACAGATGCCGTCCTGGGGGCAATTGGTGCGGGTGATATTGGAACTCATTTCCCCCCAAGTGACCAGCAATGGTCCGGCGCGCGATCTGCACAGTTCCTTCAGCATGCTGTCAAGCTGGCGTCAGAGGCTGGCTACATCCTTGGGAACATCGATATTACGATCATCTGTGAGGCCCCCAAAATTGGCCCGCACCGCCCTGCCATGCGTGCGGAGGTCGCGCGGATCACCGGGCTGGATCAAGCGTCAGTCAGCATCAAGGCAACTACAACCGAAAAGCTGGGTTTTACGGGCCGCGGCGAAGGTATAGCAGCGCAGGCAATTGTCGGCCTGATGAAAGTGTAGATTATGACTAACCGGCTTCTCCCGAACGATGTCGAAGAACTCGCCGCGCGCGTTGTGGCCGAAAACATTGAAGCTGGGCGCACTATAGCTTTAGCGGAAAGTTGCACTGGGGGACTGGTAGCGGCGGCAATTACTGAAATTCCCGGATCATCGTCTGTGCTCGATCGGGGCTATGTAACCTATTCGAACGAAGCGAAGATGGAAGCGCTCGGAGTCTCTCAGGATATAATCGAGACATTTGGCGCTGTATCAATCGCCTGTGTTTGGGCCATGGCTGAAGGAGCCCTTAAAAACTCTACTGCCGACATTGCAGTGGCCATCAGCGGCGTCGCAGGGCCAGGTGGAGGAACCCAGCTTAAACCTGTCGGCACGGTCGTTTTCGCACGTGCCTATCGGAATCAAGACGGCGAGCCCGAGGGAGAATTGAAGCACTTTGATGGAGGTGAAGGGCCTGGCGGGCGCGCTTCAATCCGCCATCAGGCGACGATCTGCGCGCTCGAATTGCTGTTGCCGTAAAGCACATCCGCGCGTGCCTCGAAAGCGGCGACCATCTTGCGAAACGCCCGGTCGAAATACTGGCCGGCGAGAGCCTGAAAGACGCGGTTCTTGAACTCGAAATCGACGAGAAAATCGATTTCGCAACTGTGCTCGCCGGTGCTGCGAAACGTCCAAACGTTGTCGAGATCGGACAGTGGGCCGTCAACGTAGTGGACGGCAATTTCGTTTGGACGATCTTTCGATACACGAGAGGTGAAAGTTTCTCGGATTGATTTAAAGCCGACGACCATATCGGCAACCATTTCCGTTTCGCTGTCAGAACGAACTCGTGTGGCGATTACCCAAGGCAGGAACTCGCGATACCGCTTAACATCTGCAACCAGATCGAACATCTGCTGCGCGCTGTAAGGAAGCCTGCGGGTTTCGCGAATGCCGGGCATTATGCGTCCAGACGGTCACGCTTGCGCAGTTTTGCCTCACGCGCTGCTTTCATTTGCGCGAAATCATCGCCTGCGTGATAACTTGACCGGGTAAGCGGGCTGGACGCAACCTGAAGAAATCCTTTGGCTCGCGCGATGGCTCCATAGGCATCAAAGGCCTTGGGTGTAACGAATTCTTCGACCTTGGCGTGCTTTGGAGTGGGCTGAAGATATTGGCCCATCGTAATGAAATCCACTTCGGCGCTGCGCATATCGTCCATCACTTGATGAACCTCGAGCCGCTGCTCACCCAAGCCTAGCATTATGCCGGATTTCGTGAAAATCATCGGATTGTGGGCTTTCACCTCTTCAAGAAGACGAAGGGAAGCGTAATAGCGGGCGCCAGGCCGGATAGTCGGATACAGTCGTGGCACAGTCTCAAGATTGTGGTTATATACGTCGGGCCCAGCTTCACATATCGCTTCGACTGCGGGCCGCATCTTTCCGCGAAAATCTGGCGTGAGAATTTCGATTGTGGTTTCCGGTGTATTGCGGCGCAAAGCCTCGATCACCTTAACAAACTGTCCGGCACCGCCATCCGGCAGATCGTCCCGGTCCACGCTGGTTACGACGATATGCTCCAGCCCCATCTTGGCTGCCGCGACGGCAGTGTTCTCAGGCTCCATCGGATCAACTGCGCGCGGCATGCCGGTTTTGACATTGCAAAACGCGCAGGCGCGTGTGCACACATCGCCCAGGATCATCACCGTTGCGTGCTTTTTGGTCCAGCACTCGCCGATATTGGGGCAAGCTGCCTCTTCGCAAACCGTGTTGAGATTCAGCTCCCGCATCAGTCGGCGCGTCTCGTGATAGCCTTCACTTACTGGCGCTTTGACGCGGATCCAGTCAGGCTTGCGCTGGCGAGCCGGACGATCACCCTCCGGCTTGGGCTGCGGCGAATTGGCAAGGTCGTTCATGGCGCTGCATCTAGGCTGCTGTAACGTCCGCCGCAAGCATGAGCGCAACGAAACTGCCCGTTGGAGGAACAAAAAGCCCGCAAGCTCTTTTGCTTTTCATGCAACATTCGGATCGGTAATAGGGTGAGTATGTTTGAAACTGCAATCCAGACTTTCACCTCTCCGGTGGTTCTATTCTTCGTGTTGGGATTGCTGGCCGCATTCGTCAGGTCTGACCTCGCCATCCCCGAAGCCATTGCCAAGGCGATGTCGCTTTACCTCATGGCTGCGATTGGCATTAAAGGCGGCGTAGCAGTATCCAAATCGGGAATAGATGGGACGGTCATTTCGGCATTGGGCGCCGGGATCGTTGCTGGGTTCCTGCTCCCATTCTTCGCGTACGCCGTTCTTAAGAGCTTTGGGAAGCTTGACAGGATTAATTCCGGTGCAGTTGCCGCACACTACGGATCCATCAGCGTTGTGACCTTTGTGACCGCTGTAGAGATTTTGACGGGTCAAGCGCGAGAACCAGAGGGCTTCATGGTCGCGGTAATGGCAGCGATGGAGGCACCCGCCATTCTTTCTGGCCTGATGCTGGCTCGCGGACTCGGGAACAAGGATGACGGGCAAAGCATGGGTGAAATGTTCCACGAGGTGTTCACCAACTCATCCATCGTCCTGCTGCTTGGCGCCTTCGTAATCGGGATGGTCGGCGGCGAGGCAGGTTTTGGCGAGGTTCAGCCCTTCTTTGAAGCGGGTTTCAAAGGCGTCTTGTGTATTTTCTTGCTCGATATGGGCCTGATTGCCGCACGCAGGATGATGGATGCAAGGGCGATCACTTGGCGCCTCACCCTGATTGCCATCTTCCTTCCGCTCGTAAACGGCGCAGTAGGCACGGCACTTGGCGTGGGAATCGGTCTGGACGCCGGTTCGGCGGCTGCACTGGGCGTTTTGTGCGCCAGTGCGAGTTACATAGCGGTGCCTGCGGCAATGCGGTTAGCCCTGCCAGAGGCTGACCCAGGCATTTACCTGACCATGTCACTTTCCATCACTTTCCCCTTTAACGTGCTTATAAACATCGGCATTATCAGTGCCTTCGCGGCCTATTTGACCGGCGGAACGGGAGTGGTTCCATGATTGAGACTGTAATTCGCAAGCGGATTGAAATCCTTGCCGACACCCAGCTTCAAAAACGCGTAACCGATGCGATTGACCGCGCCGGTATTACCGGATGGACTGTTACACCTGTTACCAGCGGCAAGGGGCGCGATGGCCACTGGCGTGAGGAGCGCGTTATGGGCACAGACAAAGTTTTTGTCCTGACGATAGCTGCGGAAGACAAGGCAGAAGTGCTTGCCGAAGCACTGGCGCCTATGCTTACGAAGTACGGCTTTATCCTGAGCATGTGGGACGTTCAGGTAATCCGCGGGGAGCGCTTTTGATCACGGCGCCTCTCCTGGTTTGACGGGAGAATTATAGTGCCGGAGTTCGCAGAACTTCTAAAAGGGTATGAACGCTTTCGGAAAGAGGTGTATCCGCGCCAGCGGGACCGTTTCGAGCAGACAATCGCAGAAGGACAGCATCCCAAACTGATGGTCATCGGTTGTTCTGATAGCCGAGTAGATCCTGCGCAGATTTTTGATGTTGATCCAGGCGAGATATTTGTCGTCCGCAACGTTGCGGCGCTTGTGCCACCGTTTGAGGTTACTCCTGGTCAACACGGTGTTTCCGCTGCGGTAGAATTTGCCGTGCAGATGCTAGAAGTGAAGCAGATCCTTGTCATGGGGCATGGACGTTGCGGTGGATGCAAAGCTGCGCTTACACAGGCTTTTGCGGATTCGGACCATGGTGATGGCGGCTTCATCGCGAACTGGGTTACTCTGCTGGACGAAGCACGCGGACCTGTTGCCCGCAAACATGGGACAAGCGGCCGAAAGGCAGAGCTGGCAATGGAATTTGCCGCGATCCGCCAAAGCCTCAAAAACCTGCGGACCTTTCCTTGGGTTGCAGAAAAAGAGGCCGCAGGCACGTTGAAGCTTCGCGGGGCGCATTTCTCCATTCGA
Source organism: uncultured Erythrobacter sp. (assembly GCA_938015255.1). GTDB lineage: Bacteria > Pseudomonadota > Alphaproteobacteria > Sphingomonadales > Sphingomonadaceae > Erythrobacter. Next base: position 7,707 of record CALLQC010000130.1, on the reverse strand, counting down.
GAAGGTATCCTCTATTCTCTGGATGAGGAGACCGGTGAATTCCTGCCCGAAGATTGACCTTGTACGGCCTGCACTGCGCGCCCATTTAGACGTCCATGTCAAACAACGAACTGAAAAACATCGCCCTCCTGATTGATGCCGACAATACGACGCCGCAGGGGATCGATCCGGTACTGACCGTTATGGCCGAGCTAGGCCAGGTCAACATTCGCCGTGCGTATGGAAATTTTGCCAAGGATAATCTGGCGCGCTGGGACAAGATCACAAATCGCTATGGTATTCGCCCCCAACAACAATTTGACGTTTCCAAAGGGAAAAACGCGACCGATATGGCGATGACGATCGATGCCATCGACCTCCTTTATCAGGGGAAAGTCGATGGTTTTGGCATTATGACTTCGGACAGCGATTTTACTCCGCTAGTCACCCGGCTCAGGCAGGACGGTATTCTCGTGTACGGATTTGGCGAGAAGAAAACACCGCCTGCGTTTCAGGCAGTTTGCACTCGTTTTCTCTATATCGATGAGCTCATCGCAAGCATTTCGGATGACAATAATAAGCCGAAGGAACAGCGCGGATCGAAAGCGGACCTTGGCGACCTGAACGATTTGGTCACTGCTGCTTACCGTGAGGCAAAGCGGGACGATGCAGGCTTTGCCAAACTCCAGCAGGTCGGCCAGATTGCGGGCAATCGCTCAAGCTTTGATGTGCGCAATTACGGTTTCAAGAGCCTGTCGGACATGTTCGGTTCTTTGGAAAATTTTAAACTCGAACGCAGGGACGACAATCAAATTTATGTGAAGCGGCTCCATTAAGGCTACAAAAAAGGCGCCGGTCTTTCGACTGGCGCCCTTTTAATTTGCTTTTTTGAGCGACTTAGGTGCTTGCGTCCATCAGCTCGCCGAGGCTTGAACCGGTCGCCGCCGCGGGAGCGCTTTGTTCATTCGCGTACGCAACCCACAGTTTGGCGATTGGCGCGCGAACACCTTCAACCTTGGCCAAGGTTTCGCGCGCGGCATCGTAGCTGCCCATGCCTATCTGGGCTATTCCAAGACGGGTCAGGGCCTCACCTGTGTCTACTCCTGGCATTCCGAGAGCCTTTTCGTAGAACTTGGCCGCCTTCGCATATTCGCCATAGCTCAGAAAAGCGCCAGCGGCCGCAACCACAGTCCGCAGTCCTGCACCTGCCTTACCTGCATCTGACTCCAAAGCCGGCAGATCTGCTCGATCGCTGGCAATGCGTCCGTTCGCAGTGCTGAGCGCGTCGGCAACATAAATGTCGTCACGGCTCACCGCATCTTCTGCATATGCCTGATCGATCACGTCCTTGACCTCTTTCGGAAGGCGACGCGCGTCAGCTGATTCGACATAAAGGATATAGTCCTGCTTGTCTGAAAGAGCGCCTGCTCGACGTGATAAGCGAAGCAGATCCAGCGTTTGCGGCCCATCGAAATCGTTCAGGTTGCGGGTCAGGTTTACCGCATCGCGCCAATTGGTCGGCGATGCGAAGTCTGCGATCCAGATCGATGTGAAATCATACACCTGCGGAACAATCTTGTTGTTGTATGCCACAGTCAGGCCGCGCCGATACCACTGTTCATCAACGCTGAGCCCCTGCGCTTTGCGTGACTCGATGGCACGCTGGAGGAAATCGAGACCTTCAACGTTCTGATTTGCAGAAAAGAAGCTTTCAGCCATCGCAATCTGCAGATCCGCAGACGTGATGTCCGGCGTCGCGAAGTTGTTGTTGATTGCCTGCTGCAAGTAGGTACGGGCTTTGCCGAAATCCTGCTCGGAATTGGCGAGCTGGTAAGCAATGAAGTTATAGCGCCCGACCTGATCAAGCGGAACTTTTCCACTCGCCAACATAAGTTCCATGCCCTGCAGCTGCAGCGGACGATCCGCTACTTTGATGCCAGAGTTGAAGATCAATCCGCCAGCAGCAATCTTCTCGTCATTGCTGTTAGAAAGCCCGGCCAAGGCTCGCAATTGCGGCACATAGGCAGCGACATCGACACCTTCTGCCTGAAGTGCTTCGTTAACCGGCTGATAGGCTGCGATGAATTCCTTAGAATATCCACCGGCTTCCTCGTCACCCTTTTTCTTTTTGTCTTTTTTGCGCTGAGCATGCGCTTCAGCCGGATAAACCGCAGTTGCGACCACTGCAGAACCGGTGGCAAGCGCGATTGCGAGCGCCATGTTCGAGCCGCGCTTGCGGGTGTTGAAAAGCTTCATTCGGATTTACCTCCTGGGGTGTTAGTCGCCGCGCCTGCTGATGATGCGGTTCGCGGTCGAAAGGTGTTCTGTTGCGCCTTTGAACGTGTGCGCCCAGATTTGCAATTCTGTCTAGCGTTGCCGTGCTGAACGGCTTTTGAATGAAACCACGAATACGTTTTCACGATCCCGCTATCCAATGGCGTGTCGATGAAGTGTTCGGCGCTTGCGGCAGGTGTGGAAAAAGCGCGCATTATTGCCAGTTTCGACCGGCTCTAACGTGGCGGTTCCTTATGGAAAAGCCTACACTGCTTGTCCAACCACATAGCAATCAGAAACGGTCCGCACCTTGAGCGACGAAAACGACATTCTCGACCCTGCAGCGCCCTCCCCCATGGGTGACTACGAACGCATCGATATCGTCGATGAAATGAAGACAAGCTACCTTGATTACGCGATGAGCGTGATCGTGGCACGGGCCCTTCCCGATGTGCGTGACGGATTGAAACCAGTTCACCGCCGCATCCTGTATGCCAGCCAGGAAGGGGGCTTTGTAGCCGGGCGGCCTTATCGTAAAAGTGCGAAGATCGTTGGCGATGTGATGGGTAATTATCACCCGCATGGCGACGCGGCCATTTATGATGCGCTCGCCCGTATGACGCAGGATTGGTCGATGCGGGTGCCATTGGTTGATGGCCAGGGCAATTTCGGATCAATGGATCCTGATCCTCCAGCCTCCATGCGATACACAGAGGCGCGTCTTGCTCGCGTCGCAAACAGCCTGCTTGACGATCTTGACAAGGACACGGTCGATTTCGCGGACAACTACGATGGATCGCGCAGAGAGCCGCAGGTCCTGCCGGCCCGTTTTCCCAATCTTCTGGTTAATGGTGCCGGCGGCATCGCTGTTGGGATGGCGACGAATGTGCCGCCGCACAACCTTGGTGAAGTGATAGATGGTTGTCTTGCTTACATCGAAAATCCTCTGATCACGACTGAGGAACTGATTGAATATATTCCGGGGCCAGATTTCCCGACAGCGCCGCTGATCCTGGGGCAATCAGGGGCAAAATCCGCTTACACAACTGGGCGCGGATCTGTGTTGATGCGCGCTCGTCACGAAATCGAGACGAAGCGCGGAGATCGTCAGTCTATCGTGCTCACCTCAATACCGTATCAGGTCGGCAAATCAGGGCTAGTTGAGAAAATTGCTGACGCCGCGAAAGAAAAGCGGATTGAGGGCATTTCTGACATTCGCGACGAAAGCTCCCGCGAAGGCGTTCGCGTTGTTGTCGATCTAAAGCGCGATGCGTCGCCAGAGGTCGTTCTCAACCAGATGTGGCGTTATACCCCCGCCCAATCATCTTTCCCTGCAAACATGCTTGCAATCCGCGGTGGCCGTCCGGAAACCCTGAGCCTTCGCGACATTATCCAGAGTTTCATCGCGTTCCGCGAAGAGGTCATCACCCGCAGAACCAAGTATGAGCTGAACAAGGCACGCGAAAGCGCGCACCGCTTGCTTGGTCTGGTTATCGCGGTTTCTAACCTTGATGAAGTGGTGGCCATGATCCGCTCTGCAGCCAATCCAGCGGAGGCGCGCGCGAAGCTTCTCGCGAAAGAATGGCCGATAGGCGATATCGCCCAATACATCGCCCTGGTTGAAGCAATTGAACCGTCGGCAGACGAGGCTGGGGGCACTTACAAGCTCTCCGAGCGGCAGGTGAAGGCGATCCTGGAGCTGCGCCTGCATCGTCTTACGGCGCTCGGTCGTGATGAGATTGGTGACGAGCTTAAGCAGCTCGCAATCCAGATCGAAGAGCTGCTTTCAATCCTCGCTGACCGCGTCAAGCTTTATGGAGTCATGCGCGAAGAGCTTGAGGAGATAAAGGCTACTTACGCCACCCCGCGTGTTTCGGAAATCGCACCTGCATGGGACGGTCTGGATGATGAAGACCTGATTGAACGGGACGAAATGGTCGTCACGGTTACCCACGGGGGCTACATAAAGCGCACTCCGCTGGACACCTTCCGGGCGCAAGCACGCGGCGGAAAAGGTCGCAGTGGCATGGCGACCAAAGATGAAGATGCGGTCGTCGAGATGTTTGTCACCTCGACGCACAACCCTGTTCTCTTTTTTACGAATACTGGCCGGGTTTACAGGCTCAAGGTTTGGAAGCTGCCCGAGGGTGGCCCGCAAACCAAAGGGCGTCCAATGGTGAACCTGCTTCCATTGGGTGAAGAAGAGCGCGTGACCAATGTTCTGCCGCTACCAGAAGATGAAAACGATTGGGGTGCGCTCAACATTGTCTTCGCGACCGAGCAAGGCATGGTCCGGCGCAACTCAATGGACGCGTTCACCAACGTGCCAACTGCCGGCAAGTACGCGATGGGTTTTATCGAAGGAAGCGGCGACCGATTGATCGGTGTGGAGCTACTCACCGAGGATCAGGAAATTTTCCTCGCTTCGGATTCCGGCAAAGCCATCCGCTTCTCCGCCACCGATGCCCGCGAGACAAAAAGCCGCACAGGTATAGGTGTGCGCGGGATGAAGTTGAAAGACGGCCAGAAGGTTGTTTCAATGGCGGTGCTCGATCCTGGCGAGCGCGATACCGAGATCCGCGACGCCTATTTACGGGCTGCTGTGTGGAAGAATAACGAGACGGAGCCGACGCTGGAGGGAGACAAGGCTGCCCAGATGTCAGAGGAAGAGGAATTCATCCTTACCCTCACATCCCGCGGTTATGGCAAGATTTCCTCTGCTTATGAATATCGCACCACAGGGCGCGGCGGCCAGGGTCTGACGAATATCGGTGAACCTTCTGACAAGGACCGCAACGGACCGGTCGTGGCCAGTTTCCCGGTCAAGCATGGCTCTCAACTGATGCTCGTCACAGATCAGGCCAAACTCATCCGCCTACCAGTCGAGTTTCGCCACATGGTCGATGGCGGCTTTGAAAATCACGTGGGCTATTCAGTCTCGGGTCGTGGGTCTTCCGGCGTTAGAATTTTCAATGTTTCTAAGGGGGAGCAAATCGTCGGCGCGGCACTGATCGATGAGAGCGAAGAACCAGAAAACGAAGCTGAAGAGGCGGTCGTCGAGGAGATGGTGGAACGGAAGGGTGGCGGAGACGAAACCGTTCCCAACACTACGGCACATTCAGACAAGAATATCGAAGGGGAAGCGGGCGGCTGATGCTGGTGATTGAGCCATCCGGGCAGGCATGCGGCGCGCGTGTTACAGGCTGCGATCTGTCCGGCCCCCTTGCCCCCGATTTGATTGCCGAGATCCGATCGGCTTGGCTCAAACACCAAGTGCTGGCCTTTCGGGGGCAGGCCATGGATGGCGATGCGCTGGAGCGGTTTACTGTCGCTATGGGCGGTTTTGGCGAAGACCCCTTTTTTGACCCAATTGAAGGTCGCCAGAATATTGCTGCCATTGTGCGGGAGGCAAATGAGAAAGCCCCCCTGTTTGCCGAAAACTGGCACAGCGATTGGAGTTTCCTGGAACGTCCGCCATCAGGCACTTGCCTGCTTTCCATTGATATACCGCCGCATGGCGGAGATACTCTGTTCGCAAATCAAATCGCGGCATTTGCCGCATTGCCCGAAGATCGGAAGGACTATCTGCGCGGACTGACCGCGCTTCATTCGGCCAAGCTCGCCTATGCTCCCGACGGTGCGTATGGCGAGAAAGAACAAGAGGCCGACCGATCGATGGCGATCCGTCCGGATCAAAGCGCCAATGAAGTGCGGCCCCATCCCCTAATTCAGAAGCATCCCGAAACCGGTGAAGAGGCCATCTATTCAACGCTAGGCTACATCATCGGGATTGAAGGGCTGGAGAGTGATCAAGCTTTGCCATTGCTGATGGAGTTGGCAGAATGGCAATCGCGTGACGAGTTCATCTATCGTCACCAATGGGAGGCGGATATGCTGCTTATCTGGGACAATCGGAGCGTTCTGCACAAGGCGACCGGTGGGTATGAAGGCCATCGACGCGAACTGCACCGCACGACTATCGCCGCCTGCTAGAGCTAGCGCGCCGGATGCTCCCCGCGCAAGGTCTGGACTACACCAGTCGCGATCATGAGCTGCCCGCAAAAGTATAGCGGCCAGATCAGAATCTCGGGCACGGGCGAGAGATCGAATGGTCCCATCCGGCTAAAGATGAGCCAATCGCTCAATACAAACAGCACAGCGCCCACCCCAACGCGGTAACGCGGAAAACGGCTCGTCCATGCAGTTGATGCCATTGCACCGAGTGTGATCGCGTAAACGCTTGTCAGCATGTCTAGTGTCAAAAGGTAGGTTATCGCAGGCGCTCCAACCAACAGTGCCGCCCCCAGCAAGGCCTGACTTTGTGTCAAGACTTCCCGCCTGTTCCGCAGATACAGGACCACCGCAGCAATGTGCGACCCGGCGAAAATCGCTCCACCAAGCTGAAAGTCCAGCTCAAGCACCATGTCTGCTGCGGCAGATAGAGAAAGGACAAGCACAAGTATCGCACCATCGAGACCGCGTGTCCGGCGCGCCGCATACACAGCGAGAAGACCGACACCTGCTCCTTTCAACAGGATCAGCCAAAGCTCCCCGATTGGGTTGTTCCAAAGGAAGTAATAGGCACAAGCCGCTGCGACACTGGCGAGCAACCAGGGACGATGTTCAATCAATGCAGTTTTTGCCACTCACATGCCCTCAAATTCTCATTTGATGCGTCTGACGCAACAAGTGTCAGAGCGAATACACTCTCAGGACGCACCCTATGCTGGTATCCCCTCTCGCATACAACAGGGGAGCGCACCATGTTTGATGAAGATCGCGCAGTTGAAATTGATCCAGCCCGCCTAAAGCAAGTTATGAATAGTGTGGCGTGGAAGGATTTGACCCCGATGAGCATTCGCGAGGGTCTGATCGAATGCCTCCATCCGTTACCGTGGTTGGGCGCGGGACTTATCCTTTTCCATTATGGATACTGGCCGCTCGCGTTGGTTGCCGAGTTCATGTTCTTCTTGACCGCGCTCAGGCTCAATCACGAGGCAATCCATCACAACCTAGGGTTCAGAACAAGAGGACATCGCCTGGTCCTTCACGCGCTCAGCACTGTAATGTTGGGAAGCAATCACAGCGTGGCTTTCAACCATCTCCGCCACCATAGACACATTAACACCAGCCAAGATCTGGAAGGAAAAGCGGGCAAGATGAGCCTGTGGCAAGTGATCGTCTATGGTCCACTATTTCCCTTTGAATGCCACATCGCCGCACTAAAAGAAGGTGGACCTGTTTGGCGAAGAAAGGTGCTGATTGATCTCGGGTTGAACCTCGTTATGCCCGCACTCGCCTTTGGATTGGGGCTAGGCTTTATTATTTGGCACTGGATTGCGATGTTGGTGGCACAGAGCTTCACTGCGCTATTTGCTGTTTGGATTACCCATCGTGGGTGCGATGAAAGCGCCTTGGTCGCCCGCAGCCAGCGAGGCCGGATGGTGAATGCGG
>CALLQC010000129.1 GCA_938015255.1 uncultured Erythrobacter sp. | reverse complement strand
CAGCACGGCCGCAAATTTGGGCTGGCCACGGGCCTGCAGAAACGAAAACGCAACCGTGCTTGCAGCGTTCAGCCAGCAACCGGTCATGACGATCTGGCCCACCAGAATTGATCGCGGGTCGAGTTCGGCCCCCAGCCAAAGCACCAGTAGCGGCTCTGCACCTGCGATCAGGAGAATTGTGATCGGCGTGTACACGGCCATATTCAGCACGGTGGCGTCCTTCCCCCTGGATACCGCGAGCGCAGCATCGTCACTCGCCAGGCGTGGAAACAGAGCCTGACTGAAGGCGAATGGGACAAGCATCGTTCGGTTAGCGATCTGGAACGGGATGACATAGGCTGCCGCCGCCAAAGCGCCTGCTACCGCCCCGATCGTCAATCGGTCCAGATAGACAATCAGCATGCCGACGAGCACGCTAACGAAAACCCAGCTTCCAAACTGGCCAAGCACGCGCGCCTCTGCCACCGAAAAGGCCAATGACCTGCCAAGCAAAAACAGCCGGACAACCGGGAGGACAAGCAACAGGATACCTGCCAACTTGGCAAAAAGCGCGGCAGCAATCAGGAGGCGCAGATCGGGCCCGAACCAAATCGCCGCGACAAGCGGCAAGAGCTGCATTGAAGTGTTTGAAATGATCGCGCTGATCGACACCCGGGCAAAACGTTCCACGCCCATCAGCGCACCGGAAAGAACCCCGAACAATCCAAGGATCGGCGCACTGAGCGCGAGCATCCAGACCGACGCTTCCAGTTCTGTCCGCACGTCTTCGCCAGCCTGAAACAGGCCCGAAAAATACCACGATGCAGCGATGTAAAGCCCTGCACTCAGCAATACCGACAGGCCAAGGAGAGTAATCAGGCCGGTCCATACCACCGCTGCGCGTGCATCCTTGTCAGCCGTTGCGATCGACGCGACCCGTTGGGTGACAGCCCTGCCGATACCGAAATCTGCCGACGTGAAATAGCCGAGAAAAAGCCAGGCAATCGCCAATCCGCCATACCGCTCCAGCCCGATCTCAGCGATCAACATTGGAAGGGTTATGATTGTGACAAGCAATGGCACTCCCGCGCCAGCAGCCGAGTAGAGCGTATTTTTGACGAGCCTCACAGCGCGCCTTCAGGGTCAGAAGGAAATCCCGTCATGCACCGCCAACCTTGCGTGCGACCACATAGTACCGCAGCGTCAGAAAGTTTTTAAGCGCACCGAATGAAATTCGGTCCAAGATCCTGTGTTTGCCGTGGTAGATCGGTGCTGCGTCCACCCTCTCGATGGTGAAGCCCGTGCGTGCCATCAAACTGATCGCTGTATCACGCACGAAAAATCTCAGATGCGTCCGGTCCAGCAAGCCGGCATCAACATAATTCCATTCTCCCCTGAAAATGAGATTTTTAAGGACAGAGATGTGCCTGATATTGGGGATGCTGGCGATCATTACGCCGCCATCGGCGACATGCTGTGAAAATACATCGAGCGCCCCCCAAGGATCGACGAGATGTTCGAGGACATCGAGGAAAAGGATCGTATCGAATGGACCATGCGCCTTAAGGAACCCGGCTAGGGCGACATGGTTCTCAATATCCACACGTGACGCAAAATCGAGTGCGGCATCATCATAGGGAGCAACAGCATCGAGCACGCCGGCAGCCTCTGCCAAACCGACGTCTTTCAGATGGCGGGCGGTTACGCCTGTGCCGCCCCCGACATCAAGCAAGCGCTTGCTCTTCGAAACAAACGGCACGATGTCTTCGCGCAAATTGGAATGATAAGTATCCGGCATCTGTTCGCTCATTCCGGATCACCATGACCATTCGGGCGATCAATTGGTAGCCAGTGGGCCGAGTTGGGCACGATTTCCTTTGGCAGCGGGCGCAGAAGCATCCGCAAATCCCGAGCCCACGTTTCAACGACCGAGTTCGTTGAAAGATCGGTTCTGCTGCTGGCGGTCCGGACGCTCGGGATGTTACACCGACAGCAAGTGGGTAACGCTTCCAAGGGCGAATGATGATAGTCAATTTCGATTCATTAGAGGCATCAGCGGCACGCTTTAGCGGCGCAAGCCCGTTCGATCATGTCGTGGTCGATGATTTTTTCTCAGCGGAACATGCGAGCCTTCTCGAAGCAGAATTCCCTTCGTTCGACGATTGCGATGTCTGGTATGAGTATGAAAACGCAATCGAATACAAACGCGCCTGCAACAACTGGAACCTGTTTCCCCAAGCGACCTATTCGGCTTTTAGCTATCTCAATTCCGAGGTTTTTTGCACAAAAATCGGACAAATACTGGGGCTTCGCGGGCTGCGATCGGATCCAGGGCTGAACGGCGGAGGCTGGCACGCGCATGCACGCGGCGGAAAACTCAATCCTCACCTCGATTACAACCTCCACCCGAAACTTGGCTTGCAGCGCAAGCTCAACATTATCGTTTACCTGAACAGCAACTGGCAAAGCGAATGGGGGGGACAACTTGGCTTTTGGGAGAAAGGTGATCGCCGCGACCGACCCGGCGCTTTGATCCGTTCCATTGAGCCGGTTTTCAATCGCGCGGTTATTTTCGACACCACGCAGGACAGTTGGCATGGGCTGCCTACTCCGCTTGATTGCCCGGATGGAGAGATAAGAAAGTCTCTGGCGGTTTATTATCTGCAGCCAGCACCAAAGCATGCGGACCCGCGCGGCAAGGCGCTGTTCGCGCCGATGGAAGATCAAATGGATGATGAGCAGATAATTGAACTGATCAGACTGCGATCCGACACCCGAACGGCAAGCAAAGTGTATACCTGACCGTGACCCTTCGCCGCGATCATTATCAAGTCCATTCGCGAGGATGAACGACAACCGGTCAATCGACCAATACCTCGCTGCGTGCGTTCGTGCCGCGCTTTGCCACACCCGCGCGCCGGAGTGGCCCGCGCTGCTCGCAGAGCGGCAGCAGGCAATTGCAAGGCGCATCGATTTCCACGGCCTCCCCCTTCTGTTCGTGGACTGCGAGGTTTTTGAAGGTGGCTGGCCTGATGCTGGGGCGCCTGAAAGCATACACCGGCATATTCAATCCGAAGCCCGCCAGCAGGCTGTATGGGAAGCAAGCCACGCACAAACAAGCGCAACTCTTATCGAAGCTTTGCACGCCCGCTCCGTCGCCTCATTTGTGATGAAGGGCACGGCGCTGGCATATTCGGTCTATGGCAATCCGGCAGTGCGCAGGCGCGGTGACACAGATTTGCTCATCGCGGCGGAAAACAAAGGTAGAGCCCGCAATGTCTTGCGGGAATGCGGTTTTGAACCCGTAGGCGACAAACGCGCTTTGCAGGAAAGCTGGGCACTTCGCGCGGGCAAAAGTTTCCTGCATGAAGTCGATGTGCATTGGGATCTGAGCGCCAGTCCAGCTGTATCTGCGGCTCTCAACCTGGACCATCCTAGCTTTAGATCGGTCAGCCTGCCACGGCTTTCACCTTCCGCCAGGGCGTTCGGCCCGATCGACAATGTCATCCATATCTGCATCAATCGCGCGGCCCATGCCCGCTTTGGATACCTGTCCGCCGGTGAGACCATTTGCGATGGCGACAGGCTGATCTGGGCCGTTGATCTGTACCTTTTGACCCAATCTTTCAGCGGCGGCGATTGGGATGACCTGATCAGTATTGCCCGCAGTGTCGGTGCATCATTGCTGGTGGCTGATGCCCTCGATTTCGCAGACCAGTCGGTGGGACTGGATTATCCTGCAGAAGTTCGATCAGCCCTTGTCAAAAGCAACCCGGATAGTGAGCCGATCACCTCATACTTCACCACAAGATCTGCCCGAACACGGTTCTGGCAGGATTATGCAGAGGCAAGCAGCAGCTCTGTACGGCTGGGGTTGCTGAGGCAGCACCTTTGGCCCGGACCGGATTTTCTTCGCGCGAAATATCCCGCATTGCGATCAAGATCACTGGGTTATCTGCGAGGAAAACGCCTGCTTGATACCGTGCGAAAAATGGTTTCTGGCCGTAATGCCTAATGTGAAACTCAGTCCGCCTTGGCAATAAGCTCCTTTTTAAGAAGCTCGTCCGCCAGCGCCAGAAGATCGGCCTCAATCTTTTCGCGCGGCGCGTCATATTCCGCTTCAATCACATCGCTGATCTCTGTTAGGGTGTGCGCATCGCTCGACAGCAGTTCCCATGCCCGAGCGCCAACCCCGTCGAGCCCGAAATAATACCCCGTATGGAGATTGAGCAGGACCATCTCACCGCCGACTTCCCGTCCGACCACATCATCCAGAGCAACCAGTTTCTCTTCAAGCGTCATCATTATTCTCTAAGCCTTCCAAATGCTCTGTAACCGCGCTGAGCACCTCAGGCAAAACCGAATAGTCTCGCGGGAAATTAAGCAGGGCGCACGGAACGCGGGCTGCCAGTCCGGCAAGCCTATCGAAATGGTTTTTCAACCGATGCTTATCCTCCACGTCGAGAATAAAGGATTGCTGTAGCAAGCAAGTAAGCGCCGTGCGCTGATCGACCTGCTCGATGGAAATCTCTTCGGTTGGCTCCGCCCCAAGCAGGTAAATCATCGATAGCGTGCAAGGTTTGCTGGCAAAAAGGACGCCCTCAGCAATGCCGATCTCGGACTTTTCATTCCGTCCACTGGCCTGCCCACCATACAGCGCCTCTGCACTATCGCTGAACAGCCGAAGCGGTGAGGCTTTCGGTAACAATTGGTATGTGCCGCCGGCGGGCAGCAACTCTATCACATCCTCCGTCAAAACCTCATGACCAGCACGCGCGAAAGCCGCTGCGAGGGTTGTTTTTCCGGAGTGCGATGCTCCCAGAAAAGCAATCGCAGCGCGCTCACCGACAACGGCGCTACCATGAAGGAAAAGCCCGCCTTCATGGTTTCCCAGAAGCGGCTCGATTGCATTTGCAAACAGAGTTTCAACCTGCCGAACAGGGAAACCCGGCACCGGATAGGCCGCAACTGCATCGCCCGCGCGATCAATTATGAAATCGGCCTCATCCAGAAAGCGAACAATAAAGCCATCGCCATCCCGCCGAAACTCGGCCTTGTGGCGGCCATCCGGCAATATCCAGCGATCGTATGGTTCCTGATCAAGCTCGGCCTGCGGCCTGGCCGGGCGCAGCATAAGCGCGCTCATTTCTCGATATACCGCGCCAGGCTGCGGCGCACGAATTGGCGTGTGGCCGCCGCGGTGGGGAAGACTTCCGGAAATTCGCGGCCGATAATCTGCTCGATGTCTACAGCCGTCCGCGTTCCGTCTAGCAGGGCGAGGATACGCTTTGCCGCCAGACCCCTTGCCGAGGGCGAAACCGGCGCATCGGGCAAACAGGAAAGATCATCCGGGGTAAGCGCCATGCTCGCCCAGGTGGACATTTCCTGCTGGGGTAATCCGTTTGGAGGCTGGACGCTCCAGACTATCAAATCCCCTTCATACCGGGCGCGCAGCTTTATCCCGATCCTGTCTCCGGCCTGCACATCGAAGGGATCGGTGACGGGCAGAAAAGCCTGTGGCCGGCCGATCGATTGATTGCTTAGCGGCGAGTTTGTCATCCACACATCTCCGCCCAAATGCGCATCAAACCAACCGGCCAGTCCATCGAAACGAACTTTGCGCTCGGCGACGATTTCTCCGGTGAATGAGTACAGATCCGGTCCTTCAGAACCCAATTCGATATGACCCAGTTTGGCCGGACCGGTGCACAGGTCAGATGCGTCAAGACTGCGCGAATGTCTGGTGTTGGCCGCTTTGTCAGCGATCCAGTGCAGCTGAACGGGAACGTCTGCTTCGGTCCAGCCTGTCACCAATTGGCGGCATTCATCGGAATGCACGCCGGCCACTGTCAGGTTCAGTCTGTCCGGGATGATTTTGCCGCCGGGCTTGAGGAACCGCTCCGCCGCATCCCGCAGCATTTCCACAATGCCATAGTCGAAACCGAAAAAGCCGATGTGGTCACAAATCAGCATATCAACACGTTCGGGCAGTTCCACTTCGGATGTGGAGCCAGAAACGCAGAGATACCGGTCTTGCAATCCCGAGCGCTCTGCCATTTCGCGTGCGATGTGGATCGCTTGACTGCGATCGATGCCGTACACGCGCGCTGCACCGGCCTTCAGGCATTGCAGGCCCAGCACGGCCACACCGCAGCCCAGGTCTGCGACCACGTCGCCTTCTTTCAAAGTGGATGCAATCGCCCGCTCAAACAGGCTCGCCCTGCCCGAGAGCGACACATAGGAAAGGTGCTCTGAAAGGACGTCACTCATTGAGAGGATAGGGTTTTATGATGCTGGAATCATTACACGGGCGAAAGATCGCAGCAGCGCATTCATTTTACGCCATCATTGTCATGGTAAAGCGATCATCGGCGCCCTGTGCGCCGCTGCCACCGGTCAGATTGCGCACTGAACCGAATGTTTTGAGTTTTGGAGTCTCATAGAGACGACGTTCTTCTTGTTTCGCGCTCATCTGACCCGTCCTTACATAGATTGCGACATTCTTGATGCTGCAACCTTAGCTTTTCGGCTGACAATTTTCCACCAAAAACCAATTTGCGACCAATGTACCCCACAGAACAAATGGCAGCGGCACCTCAGTGGTGGGGCCGCGATGTGTTTGCAGAAACCGCCCGAAACGGTCCATATCGATGATCTTCTCCAGAGCTCCGGCCAGATCGTCATCCAAAATGCCTGCAGCATCCTGCTCTCCATAGGATGCCGGGAAATGAGCTTTGGTCTGCCGTGTCCGCACATTTTCGGGCAGAATACCCTTCATCGCTTCGCGGTGCACCCACCGCCGCTCCCCACCGCGCAATTTGAGGTCTTCGGGTAACGCGCAGCAAAACTCCACAATCCGGCGGCTCGACATGGGATTGCGCGATTCCAGGCCAAGCGCACAATGCTGCCGCGCCATCATATCATTGCCAAGCCTTGCCCAGGGGGAGAGAAAACTCGCCATCTTGCTTCGCGCGACAGGATCATCGGGCAGCTCTGCTTCGAAGCGCGCTTCCGCCTCGATTATCGCTTCCGCCACCTGCGGTTTGAGAAAATCGATCTCAAGCTCGAACCGGAAGCCGCGCAATCTGCGCAATGGCCCGCGCAGCGAAGCCGGCAGCGCGGCCAGCATGGACCGGCGCGCAAACGTTCGCAGCGTGTTTCCTACCCCGTAAACGGTGATATCGCGCCGCAATTGTCGTGACCACAAACCCAATTCCATCGAGCGAACGCTTTGTTCGATATAGCCGCGAGTGCCATCAAGCCATTGATCTCCGCCATAGCCGGATAAGACCGCGCGCGCCCCGGCGCCGACAACACGGGCATTCATATCGAGAGATTGGATGCCATTGGGATAGGTCGCAATATCACGCTCCGCACGGGTCTGGCTTGCGAACCAATCGAGCGGCGGATGATGCAGCTCCGCTTCCTCCAGCGGCAGTTGCAATGCCTCTGTTACCTCGCGCGCATAGGATATCTCATCCGCAGGAGAGCCCGCAGCACCGCGCATTGCAAAGGCGGCAATTGCAGGCGCTTCAAGCTTTCCTTCGGTTTGTAATCTCTCAGCCAAACAAAGTACGGATGAAGAATCCAGCCCGCCGCTCACCTCGACAGCAATTGTTCGGTCAGTCCGGGATGATTGGCGCACAGAATCTCGAAAGACGTCCAGATACTCGTCAACATAATCGCTGTCAGGCCGTCTGAGATCACCGACCGCGAGGTTGGGGCTAAAGTACTGGTCGGTGCTGATGCGGTTGTCCGACCAGCTGATCAGGGATGCGGGAGGCACCCTGAAAATCCCGTTCCAGGCGGTCTGTTCGGAAGCCGTAAGACGCGCCGCAACCAATTGAGCCAGGAACTCCAGATTGGGCTCAGGCTTCTCCGGCAGGGCATGGATCAGCGATCCAACGTCCGATGCGGCCAGAAACGCATCACCTGCTCGTGTGTAATATAAGGGGCGAAAGCCAAACGGGTCTCTGGCGCAGATGAATTCACCTGTGCGCTGGTCAGCCGCTATCAGAGCAAATTCGCCCTCAAGCCTTGGTAGGCAGCTTTTGCCCCATCGCTCAAACGATGCGAGCACCAGTTCGCAATCCGAACGGTTTCTGAGATCAGCCCCCGAACTCAGAAGGTCACGCCGCAATTCGTGATAATTGGCGAGATAGCCGTCAAACGCCACGGCAAGGCTGCCATCCTGCGATACGCACGGGTTTGGTCCTGTTCTTGATTCAGTTGTCGTATGAAGCGTCGCTGCTCCGATCGCAGTCCGCTTGTCCGACCATTCAAGCCATGCATCATGCGGCCGCGAACGACAGAACCGCGACATAGCGCGAAATCGGTGTGCTGGCGGACGGTCAGCCGCAGAGCAAGCGGCAAGGCTGCTCATCTTCTGGCCCCGTCAACCAAAGCCATCCACTCCCGCCTGCACAAACAGGTCACACAGCGGCACCAGCTCATCAATCCCGAAATGGCTTGCCCACTTGGATGGGGCAACAAGCTCTTCGAGGCCCGCCGGGAAGAAATGAAAGAACAGCAGATTGCAAAAGTGACCCGCAGGAATCTGATCGCGGTAATGCCACTGCGAACTACCGTTGAAGATGATTGCGTCATTCGGGCGGAGAATGTGCGGTTCAAAAGCATACGTTTCATCCGCCTTGATTGCCTCAGGGCTCCAGGCATTGAATGACGCCATCTCGGCCGATCGCACCGGCCTGCTGATATGGATCGGCCATACGGCGCTTTGTTCGATACAGTAATCGAGCGTGTACATCGATATGGGCTCATCCATATGGAGCCCGCACCTTCCCGTGCCTCCGTAGAGGCTCAGGAAATTGTATCCCGCAGCAACTTCTATCCCGACAGCATTGCTGACCAACGGCAATAATTGCGTCTGCAGCTCAACAAAATATGGGTGATCGTGCACGATTGTGCGCCCAAATTCCTGTTTCTCGTGCGAATCTTGGCTGGCAGGAGGAATTGATCGCAGAGTCTCGACGATCCTTTGCTGTGTCGCCTGATCAAACAGGCCCTCAAGCGCAATAACCTCAAATCCATCCCGCGGCTCAAGCGGTGTGAAACCACCGACAAATTCGCGCACCTTTTCCGGAGCTACGTCGTCCAAATAGAGCTTCGCCGCCTCAAACCGGCGGACAAAATGGGCATCATACCACGGTGCCTTGCCCACGCGCGCAATTGCAGCAACAGCAGCAAGATGCAGTTCCAGGTATCCTGGCTCTTTCAGCTTTTCCTTCACCGACAGGTCGAGCACGAGAAATCAGCTTTCCTTTCCATCTTCGTCACAGGTTGAAGGCTTTGCGGGCATAAGGAAAGAGGAGTTGGCATTTGCATTATCATTGGGGTGGTCATGTTTGATTTAGACATCACCTCTATAGTCGATTTGAAACTTGGGCAGAATTCTCGTATCTGTACCTTGTATCTGACCGGGAGTGTTTGGTGATGATTGGCAAAGCTGCTCGCAATTTAGCCTTATGCATCGGGCCGGTTGCGCTTGCTTTAGCACCCGTTTCGGCGAGCGCTAACACCCGTGCTGGTGCGAGCGGGGCATTCTATTCAACGGGAATATCAGCGCAAATCGTCGCCGACGATGTCGACAGGTCTGGCGCATGGATAATCGGGGATCAGGGTTTGCTCGCCATCGTGTTCGGTGTTCTTCTCACCGGCGGAATTATCTGGGCAATTGACGACGACACCGATCAATCTCCCGGCACCTAACAGGTCTGGTTCTTAACCGCTCATGCGGACAGGAATGCGGTACTGGGTAATTTTGCCTGAAGGCTGTAACTGGACCTTGAATGCCCGATTTTCCTGCATCAAGTGAACCACCCTCTGTCAGTGCCGGCCAGGGACGCTATTCCGGTTTCACCTCAGCTTTCGCTGCGCTGTCCGCAATCCTCTTGATCGCTGCCGTTTTCGGCGGCGGGGGCGTTCGTTATGCGCTTTCAAATCTGCTGGTCCAGCTCGCGGCTCTTTTCGCAATGGCAGTCTACCGCGAAAATGCTCTTTCCTTCTGGAAACACGCTCCGGTTTCTTTGCGGATCGGGGTAAGTCTTGTCATCCTCCTCCCACTCGCGCAGCTTGTTCCGTTGCCGCCGGTCATTTGGGAGGGCGCGCCAGGCAGAGATCTGGTTGCGCAAGCTCTCGCACTGACTGGCGAACACGGTTGGAGGCCGCTGAGTGTCGATCCGATCCGAACGTTGGTAGCTGCGACCGGCTTGATTGTGCCGGTCGCCGTCTTGGCAATCGGCTGGGGACTGCCGCGTCATAAAATCTATTGGCTTGGCTGGGTTGTGGTCTTGCTAGGCGTCCTTCAGCTGACGATCGGCATCCCTCAAGCGCTCAGCCAGGGCGCAAACGGTTCCCTTTACGAAGTGGCAAGCCAGCAAGGGGCGCTGCGCGGGTTTTTCGCCAACCGGAATTCGGCGGGCCTTTTCTTCGTTATCGCATTGATATTCTTGATCAGTTTGCCTTCGCCGATTCAGCACAAGGCGGTTCCACCAGCCAAGGCGATGATAGCATTGCTTTTCATAACGGCGATCCTGCTAACGCGCTCGCGCTCGGCACTGGTTCTCACGGCAATCCCGCTTGCGCTTGCTATCGGTCACTTGGTTTCATTTTGGCGCGCTCAATCCACCAAGCGCCAGCCAGGGCGATCCAGAGCAGAAACGGTCCGGCTTGCTATTTTTGGAGTGCTTATCGCAGCACTGGCCATGGCCATGCTTGCCCTCGCCCCAGGCCGCATCGGCGACACTCTCGACCGGTTCGAAGCCCGGACAGATGCCCGCGCATTTATCTGGGAAGATGCCGTATTCTCAGCAAAGCGTTATGCCCCGATTGGTGCGGGAATGGGCACCTTTGACGAGGTCTTCCAGATAGATGAATCGCTTGAGCATATGACAGAGCGCCGCGCGGGCCGGGCGCATAACGACTACCTCGAGCTCGCCATTGAAGCAGGGTATCCGGGCCTCGCCCTTCTCTTTGCCTGGATGGCCTTGATCGTGTGGTGGACATGGCGGGGCCGCAAATCAGAGTATCGGCAGGTGGTATGGGGTTCGAGCGCGGCGCTGCTCGCTATTTCAATACAGTCCGTGGTGGATTATCCCCTGAGAAATCAGGCGATGCTTGCGACAGCCTGCGTCGCGCTCCTCTTGCTTGCCCGGTACAGCGCCGTGCAGCGAGGGACGCAATGATGGTTCGCATCTGGCTCTGGAATTTCTCGCTCCTCGCGATTGCGGTGATGACGGCCTCTGTTCAGATTGATCGGCAATCCGCAACACAGCCAGCCCTGGCGAACATCGTGCCAGAGCCATTTCGAGGTTTTGCCCAAGCTCAGATCGCAAGCGCAGCTTCGCAAGACTCCGCATCCGTCATAGCATTGGAGGAGGCTGAAAAGCTGGTTGCACGTCGTCCTATGCCAGCGGAGGCCCTGCGTCTTTTGGCGCAGGCGCAGATGGCTGCTGGCAAGGAGGATGCCGCGCTCATTACAATCCAGGTCGCAGCAAAGCGCGGATGGCGTGATCCGACGGCTCAAGAGGCGATGATGAGACTGGCACTGGGCGCGGACGATAAGGAGGAAGCGGCGCGGCGATACATCGCGCTTTTCTTGCAAAACAGCACAAGCGATGCACTTTTGATCGAAGTTTCCGGCCAACTCTTTTCAGACAGAAACGACCCGGCCCCGGCAGAGCTGGTCCAGATCGTCGCCGCAAGCCGGCGCTGGCAGTCCTCTTTTCTGCGTAAGGGCAGCCGCGTTATCCCGGTACCTGTCTTCCTAAATATTGTGTCGGATGCGCAATCACGAGGCGCCAAATTTGATTGCCGCGTTCTAAACGAGGTCTTGAAGCACGCGAGCGACACAGATGCCGCACTGCGCGAACAGGCAAATCAGATCGGTGCCCACTGCCAGAGCTCTCAGTCACGCTGAGATTGCAGCTTTTGCCGGAATGCCTCATGCTTAAGCCCTGCTTCAGGGAAGATTTGACAACAAGATTGCCATGCCGCGTGAAAATCATCCAAGGTCTGCCAAACCGGCTGCAGCTTTGATCGCTGGCTTGCTTGCCGTGCCAGCCATAGTCTTGGCATTTTTTATCGGCTTCGACCATCTCCAAGGGGAAAATCCGCCTGCAAGCAAACCAAGCGAGAATATCGCTTCAGAAAGGCTGGTAGGAGGGGAGCCGTTCGTTGATAGCTTTGATCGGCATCGCAAGGCCATCTGGAAGATCTCCAATGGCTGGAGAAACGGCAATTGGACCGTAAACGACTGGCGCAAAAAGCAAGTCGCAATCGACGGCGACCTGCTGATTACGCTGGATCGTAACGCCACCGATCTCGCAAAGTTTTCAGGCGGGGAACTCCAGACCAAGCGAAACTTTGGACATGGCTATTACGAAATCGTGATGCGTGCCGCGCCTGCAAGCGGAACGGTATCCGGCTTCTTTACCTATACCGGCCCACCGTTCGGAAAACCGTGGGATGAGATCGACGTCGAAATTCTTGGCAACAAACCGCGTGAGGCTTTGCTCACATATTTCCGAAATGGCGACAAAATCTCACACAAGCACAAGCTCGATTTTGACGCGACGAAGAGCCTCAATACGTACGGGTTTGATTGGCAACCCGGATTTATCCGCTGGTACATCAATGGCGAACTTGTGCATGAAGCCACCGGAAATGAACTCCCACTGCCGGTCACGAAACAGAAATTGATGGTCTCGCTTTGGGGTTCACGCCAATTGAAGAGCTGGGTTGGTCCATTTGATCCGGCAACTCTTCCAACAAGCATGGAAGTTGGTTGTATCAGCTATGCCTACAGCTATTCCAAGCGCGAGCCATGCCTCTAAATCAGCGACTTGACCCACGTGCGCAGCTCCGCATGCACGGCTTCCGCAGAGAACTCTGATCGGGCGATAGAGAGCGCTCGTCGCCCCAGATCGAAACGAGACTGTTCATTCTGTAAAAGATCGAGAATTGAGCGGGCCACTTCGGCGGCTTCGTCCGCTCTTACGACGCCCGGTCCGCAAACATCCTCTACTCCCTGCAAGGTTACGCTCGACACTACCATCGCTTTTCCTTTGGCCATGCCTTCGATCAGCTTGATCTTTAGACCGGACCCAAAGGTGAGCGGCGAAATGACAACCGCCGCCTCGCGGTAAAGCGTGTCGAGATCATCGACGAGTCCGAGAAATTCGACGTTGGCAAACTGTTTGCCGATAAAGGCTTGTGCCATCGAGCCCGCCACCTTTAGCCGTGCGTCAGGATTGCCTTCCAGGACCAGCGGCCATGCGCCTTCCAGAAAATCGGCGAGCCCTTCTACATTTGGTGCTGTATTGCTGCCGATAAAAAGCAGTTGATCAGAAAGGCCGGGCTGCGGCTCGTCCACAGGATCGGCCGGCATCGGGACCAGAAGCGCGCCCGTTTCAGGAACTTCGTCACGCACAAAAGTTTGTTCAGTCGCCTGGATCGCCAATACGGTATCGGCCTTTGCAAGTGCCTCTATCTCTTCGGTTTTCGTAACCAGCGCGACCGAGTCTTTTCCCTTGCCCTCGCGCGCATGGAAAAGGTCGTGCATCACGATTCCTCGCCCTGCCCCGTGCGGCGCAAATGCAAAAGCAGGTGCACAAAACATGTAATCTGCAAGAACAAGCTTGCAGTCGCGGGGTATTTCACGCTCGCAGAATGCCAGATCCTCATGCGTCCACCCGGTCGCAACCGCATAGGGACGGGGCCGGTCCCTTGTCCACTCTCCAGAAAAACCTGCCCGTCGCGCGAGCCTCGCTGTGATGCCCAGCGCGGCATCGCGCAGGATGGAAAGGTCTGTAAACAAAAACATCGAGCCGACCCGTCGCGCTCCTCGAATGACGTGTCGCGAGAATACCTGCATTTCCGGGCGCAGCCGGATGAACGGGGTCCGCCCAGCAATGGCGGGAGAGGGCTGGATCAATTCAACCTGAAAGCCAGCGCTGCGAAGCGACTGTGCTATTGCCAGCAGATATGCGGAGCTGCCGTTGTTCGCGCCTACGACGCGCTGCTTGCTTACCAGCGCAACAACAGGTCGATCATCCGCCATCAATCCGCGCCCGCGCCTTCCCCGGCGAGCATCTTCGACAGGCGCGAGTTTGGATCGCTGGCCAGTTTCTCAAACCCGCCCTCCTCGACAATCTGGCCGTGTTCAAGCGCAATGACCTTGTCCGCGAAGCGTATCATGGATGGCCTGTGCGCAATGGTGAGGATCGTAATCTCACCCCGCATGCCCTCGATATCGCGGGAAATTGCCTGTTGGTTCTCCCAATCCAGCGCACTTGTCGCCTCATCAAGAATGAGGAGGGTCGGATTACGCAGCAATGCCCGCGCCAGGGCCACACGTTGCCGCTCACCCCCTGAGAGTCGCGTGCCACGCTCGCCTACCAGCGTCTCTATGCCGTCCGCCATAGCGCGGATAAACTTGTCAGCTTTCGATCTTTCTAGCGCAGCCCAGAGCTCTTCATCGGAAGCATCGGGGGAAGCTATTCGCAGGTTGGCCGCGATTGTATCGTTGAGCAGAAAAGGCTCCTGCGGGACGAACGCGACCGCCCCCCTCCACAAACGGCGATTGTCATCGGTAATCTTCTCGTCATCGACGAATATCGCGCCCTGTGTTGGCCGCTGCAAGCCCATCACCAAGTCTGCTATTGTACTCTTTCCACTGCCCGATGGGCCGATAAGCGCGGTAAACTGCCCGGCAGGCACTTCGAAACAGATATCCTCAATCGCCGGCTCGTCTGACCCAGGATACGCAAAGCTCACCTGATCAAACCTCAGGGCAGACTTGAATTCAGGCGCGCTCGCACCGGTTGGGCTGCGCGGTTCCGCGGCATCTGCGAACTTACGTGTCGCCTGCGTCAGGTTTTCATAGGCTGGCAGATTGACCAGCAGAGTTTCAACGGAGCTCTGGATAGAGCCGAAACGCGGGGCGAGCCGTATAAAGATCAGCAACAAGACGACAATGCGCGCAAGATCAAGTTCCGCCCAGCTGACAGCCGCCCAGATGAAAACCACCGCCGCCAATGCGCTCATTATCTGAAACGCCATGCTGCTGGCGCTGCTTAACCGCAGGAAGCCGATTGCATTGTGCCGCACGGCCTTTAGCCGCCGCGCGAATTTCTGGTTGAAACCGTCCTCCGCACTGAAAGATTTCGCCACCCGAAGCCCAGTCAGAAAATCCAGCAAGGTCTCGTTTTGCTCGCGAAACAGTTCACCCATTTCAGCGCCGTATACACTTGCCTTTCGGCGCATTGGATAAAGCAGGACGAGCATGATCAATCCAATACCGGCTGCCAATAAAGCCATCTGCCAAGATACGAGAGCCGCCAGCAAAAAGTAGACCGTCAGTAGAATCAACGACTGCAGCAGACTGGTCAGGTTCGACGTAGCGAGCTGGATCCGGCCTGTTTCCAGCGTGAGCATGGTCTGAAGATCCGCAACGCGCGATTGCTGCAGGGTCGACCAATGAGCGCCGCCCGCGCGCACGAAGAAATTGTAGCGGAGCTTGTCGACGGCACGCAGCATCACTTTGGTCAGATAAAGCGTTTTCATCCTGATAAATGCCGCCTGCACAGCGATCAGGACAACGAACGATATCAGCAAAACTTCGAGCGATGGATTAAAGTTCGCCACCGCATCTCCGACCAGCGGCATTGATGCAAGCGCTGCAGTTCCGTCTGCATCGATCAGCGCGATCAGCGGAATCAGCAGAAACAGAGAGATACCTTCTGTAAAACTTGCGAGCACATTAAGCGTCATCGCCACACCAAGCTTCCCATTGGTGAGACGCATCATGAATGTCAGAAAATCATAGCATTTCCTGATCATTATCCGCTGCTCTCCAGCATGGAGGCGACGAAGCGTACAGTTTCGTCGAGGCGGTCCAAATCATCAGGGATGTGAAGGCTGCCGACCTTGGCAATACCCGATAGCTGAACGCAGTTTTGAAAATGCCTTGCCCTGTCCTGTTTCGTCCAGGGAGCATTGCCGAAACGCGGCAGGTAGCTGAAGCGCGAAATGGCCTCAATCGCTTGCGGCGTCCCGAAATTTCTAAAGTCCGGTGCCGCTCCTCCCCGCTCTAGAGTACAAAGATAATCAATCGGCACAGGATGTGTGATCATCCCGTCAAGCTTGTGTTGGTGCTTCAGAAAACCGTCGAAAACGAGCGGCAATTCCTCTGCTCCCTCGACCTGCACCTTGGCTGATGAGTTCTTGTCCAATTTAAGCTGCGGGAACGCGGGAAGACACTGTGCAGATCCATTCTTGGAAAATTCGATTGCAAGCAGATCATCTGTGACCAATCCGTAACCTGCTCTCAGAAAAGCGGCGGCAGTCGTCGATTTGCCAGCAAGCTTGTCGCCCATCAGCGCGACTGTCTTCCCGTCGACATCAATCGCACTTGCATGAAGTACAAACAAACCACGCCAATTGAGCATCCACGCCATCACTGGGCCCAAGATCGGGAACGCGACGAAGGAAAGCGGCGCTTCGTCGTATTTCTCGACCCAGACAGTGTTCTTGTCGACCAGTCTGAACGCTGCAACGCCCGGCCATGCCATGAATACGCCCGCCGGATCATCGTAATCCATGAGCACGCCCTGCTCGGAAGTCGGTAGATCACGGCCAAGGTTGCGATTGACGAAACTCAGATCAGGCTTCGCACCCGCCGATGCCGTGCGAAGTTCGTGGAGCGGTATTTCGCTCGCAATGGTCAGGCCAAAGGCATCATAGAGTTGCGGCTGATTCAACATTTGCTTTCCTGAATGTCGTAGTCGCGATCAATCGCAGCATCGCGATCCATTGCAAGCCACATGGCAAGCACAGCTGCTTGCCATAGGCCGCGCGCAGTCGCTGTGGAAATATTCTCGCCTTGCTGTTCCACTTTGCGCCATGCATCGCGCAACCATTCTCTGCTGACATAACCTGCCAAAGCGTTGTTGGATGGATTGGCCAGGTCACGCAATTGCTCCGTGTCCGAAAGCAAGCCTTTGATGAAATCCTGGGTGAAATCGTTTTTGTCACGGCGTCTGACGATGGCATCTGGAACACGCCCGCGCATAGCCTCGCGCAAAATGTAGCGTGTATATCCATTGCGCATCTTCCATTCGGATGGCAGCGCAAGTGAATATTCCGCGAGCTCGCGCGACATAAACGGAAGTGTCACCTCAAGACCGTAGTGCCTCCCGGTCAAGGCGATCGTCTCGAGCGCATGAGCCTGCAAAGGGGTATCGAGCGCCGCGATCTGCAGGTCTCGGTCCGTGTGATCCGGCCGGGTGGCAGGATCGAGAGCAGCGGTTTCCGGTAAGGGGAATGCTTCCGCCAGGCCGCGGTCCAGAAATCGTGGTTCCTCAGATCCTCGTGGATCGGTCGGCGCCTTCGGAATGAACCGTCGCCACTGCCGGTCAATCCAGCGGCGTTCGCGTCGATGCTTCAGATACCGGTCAAATACGCGCCAGCGCGGCTGCCACCATAACTCTGCTGCGCCTTCACTTTCGCGCCACAAATCGCGCCAGCGACCCGCACGAGCCAGTTCATTCAGCCGCCCGGTTCCATACGAAACGATTTCATCGCCGCCGTGGCCATGCAGTAGTGTGGTTACTCCGTGAGAACGCGCCGCTGGCAGCAATTTGTTCGACACGGAAACACCATAACCGAAACACGGTCCATCCAGCGCGGTGATTATCGTTTCCATATCAGCCAAGGGATCGTGCGCGTAGCTTGGCAGAGTGTGATGCTGCATATCGAGCGCCTGGCGCATCGCGTCGATGTAAGGGCCGTCTGCCCAGCCGGGCATCCCTTCATATGTCATCGAAAATGTTTGAACCTGCCGGGTCTCCCCCCGCATATGATCGACTACGCCCGCAATCGCCGACGAATCGAGACCGCCACTCAGCATGATCCCGAGTGCATTGTCATCCAGTC
The DNA here is from genome assembly GCA_938015255.1 of uncultured Erythrobacter sp. GTDB lineage: Bacteria > Pseudomonadota > Alphaproteobacteria > Sphingomonadales > Sphingomonadaceae > Erythrobacter. The sequence goes on along the minus strand of CALLQC010000129.1, from coordinate 22,064 downwards.
CGCAAACCCTGACTGACTCATCAAGCAGAAACGAAAACTTGGCTACTGCATCATCCGGACCTGCAATCGTTCCGACATCAACGAATGACCAATACCGTGCTTGCTGCTCAGAATGCGGGCCAAAAAGCATCCAGTGCCCGGGCGGCAACCTGAACAAATCCATGTGAAAGGTGTTAGCGCTGCTCCGCATTTCACCGCGAAGGAAGTCCGCGATCATTGCGTGATCGGGCTTTGAACGTAATCCGACCGCCTTTCTGGCAGCAACCGGTGAGCTTGCGAATGCGATGCTATCGGCCGATCTCGCATAGAACATGGGCTCAACACCGAGCGCATCGCGCGCGCAATACACTACCTTGTCAAAACGATCATGGATCGCGATGGCAAACGGACCGCCCATTCTTTTGGCGAGATCGGGGCCCCATCTTGACCATCCTGCGGCCAGAATTGCTCCCGCCGCCAGATCCGGTTCAAGACCAAGCTGCTGAGCCAGCGCAGGGCCATTATCCACCCGCCAATTACCAAGGATCGTCAGCCGCCCGTCAGAAAATGGCTCAATTGTCGTTGAACAGCTCGAAAAGTCAGGGATTTCCCGAAATTCGTTGGTTGGCGCGTGCCAGAAGGCTGTGAAACCGGCCATGCTAACTGGGGCGCAAATCCACCATAGGCGTGAAACTTGCGATATCCTCCTCAGTCCCTCCGATCAGAACCGTGTCGTCCCAGATGACCCACGCATGAGCCCTGAAAGACGAAGCTTGATCGTTTTTCACCCCAACTCTGATGGCAGATGTGTGTCCGCGTCTTGCCAGCATGAACTGCAAGGCGAGCGCCTGGGTGAGACACGATGCAAATGGCACGATGCGCGAGGTGTGTTTCACCGCCCATGCTATCACATAGGGGGAGCTGCTGGGCTCGGCTGCAGGAGATTGCAGCGTAATCCACTGGGCAATTTTGCGGTATTTGACGAAAGTGAGGATCAACCTCACAGCCAAAACCACAACAAATGCGCGGCATAATATTCCGAAGTGTCGGGCGCCGAGACCGAAGTATCGCCTTAGCTTCATTCAGCTTTCTGCCGTGATCAGCTTCGCCTTGTGGAATTCATCGAGAATATGAGTGATGTGCGGCAGACACGTTTCTTTGTCCACTTCATAGGCCTCGATCAGCCGATCAGCCAATGAATCGGCCGACTTCGCGCCATCACCAAGCTGTTCCCAGATAAAACTGGCCGTGTCGTTCAGGCGGAAATAGGTGCTAGAATGCAAATCAAGCAAGGCGCTGCCGCCTTGCAGTTCGCATACAACGACATCCTCTGAACGGCCGAAAGCCTTATTTATTTCAACCACAAGCGTTTTGCCCCTCATTCCCGGGACCAAATTACAACCGATAGAGGCCGAGTCCAACAAAAAACGGTCGCCGAAGCGACCGTTTTTCGTTTGCCAATATGGACTACCTTACGAGAAGGTGAGGTCGCTAGAAGGCGTTGTGATCGGGAACGTTGCGTCGAGCTGGCTACCGGTTGCAGCGGCCTGCGTCATTGCTTCGAACGAACCAAGCTCTTCGAGCTGTGGCATTTCATAGGTCTTTTTCATCGTTTACTCCAAAAATCTTATAAGTTTTCAACCGATTTAGCTGAGATTTTTTTTGTTCCAACAGCGAATCGACCCATCAGCGGTTTCACACAAAGTTAACTCTTTCGCAAGGAATTTTTTGCCGCAGTGCAGCAAAATGTATCATAATGGGCCAAAACAGGCGCTTTCAGAGCAGAACCCGCAATATTTCTGGTAGGACCCGCGGAAGGTTAACTAAAATTTGGTCCTGGGGGCCCGTTTGCAATGATGAGGTGATTCTTGGACAAACAAACTTTTGAGCACCTTCTCGGGGCACTTTCGGCATGGCTGCGCGATGACCACCACCATTTTGATACAAAAGCAAAAATCGATTGGGAGGCGATGTTCGCACTCGCACAATCGACGAAAACATTTCTTATAACAGCGGAAGGCCTTGCGAAGAACAGCTCTGATATTCCTTCGCCATATGATCAGCAAGTTGCCGCCGAAAAAGCAAAGTGCTTCCATCTGAACATGACGAATGTCGCCAGCGCTGTTCGCATCTGCACCATTTTGCGCACGCATGGAATCGATGTGGCATGCATCAAAGGCGTACCGCGCGGTTTCGAAATCTATGATCGTTGGGATGTCAGGAGGACGGGAGACATCGACCTTTTGGTGCATCCGAAGGATTATCGCGAGGCAGCAGAAGTCATTACCAAGAATGGGTATTACACACCGGTGCCGGTCGATAGCGTATGGTGGCATACATACCTCGGCGAGTCGCCTTATCTGCCATCATCAACCACTGGCCCGATAGTCGATCTTCACTGGAAGCTCGATCAGCCGGGCACCCCTGCAATGCCAGACATTTCAGGTGTCTTGCGGCGGACACAATCGCGAACTTTCGGCAAGTTTGTCATCCCGACACTGTCGCAGGCCGATGCCCTGATGCTGACAGCAACGAGCATAGGCAAAGCCATCAGGGCGCAAGAAACATGGCTGGTCGAAGCGCACGAAATCGCGCTTTCGGTTCGTAAAGGGGGAGAGCTTTCGCGCGAGAATCTGAACCAGTATGCACATCGACAGGGCGTTGGCAGGCTATGGCAGTTTGTGCTCCGGCAAGTTGACAGGTTGTTCCCACCAGACGTCGGCACTCAGGAACCATGGGATGATGAGCTTGCTTGCTCGGTTCTTGGTTTGCCAGCACCAAACCAGCATTCGATGTTCCGCACACAGCTCTTGTGGCTCTGGTCTGATGGCACCGCTCTGCGCCCTTTAAGGTTTGCGCAGGAGTTCTTGCGAGTCAGGGCCGCAGAATACCGGCACGACGTCGAGGAGGCAGAGAAAGCTCGTTCAGCTGCAGGCTAAGAGCAGGTGAGCTTGTATTATCTTGAGGATCGCTTGTGCTTCAAACGCCAATCCCTGGCTCGATCGGCTCGCGCATCTTGCGCCCACCGATCACGTCGCAGCCCCATCGCCAGAACGGCGAAGAGCGTAACAGTCGAAAAGTGCATCGGGCTAAACGCGACCACTTCAAACGGCATTTTGACCGCAAAGAATGCAAGCAAACCGCACGCAAGGATCGATGCGAAATAGGGCTTGTCGATTGAGCGCCAAACAAGGCTGGCCGATCCGCCAATCAGCAGAAGCAGTCCCAGCACCAAACCAGCCCAACCCAAATGAATGAGGATCTCCATAGGTGTGCTGTGGAAGTTGAAACCTTGCCGGCTTGCAATCCCCATCAGATTCCAAAGGTACTGTGCATCGAGGCTATCCTGAAGCCAGAAGGCGTTATACCCAAGGCCAAGCCCTGGCCTTTCCTCGATTAGACGGTCTCCAAATTGCCAGAGATCTTTTCTGCCGGTGAGGCCGGCATCCTTTCCGCTTGCGTCAAGTACAAGATCGAAGATCGGGCCAAGCCACCATTGCTGCGTCAGCACTGCAATTAGTGTGACGACGGAGACGCCAATAAAGATACCACCACGCGCCTGGCGGGGTAATACGCGCGATACGATCCACATTGTGACGAATGTCGCAGCCATTACCGATGCGATCAGCGCACCTGTGGCCCGGCTAAACCATAGAATCCCAGCCAGTACCGGCAGCAAACCCAACGCGCTTAGTGCCAGAACCGTGCGGCGCTTCGAGTACATGTAGGCGGCAAAAACCAGAGTCGACATTGTCGCCACCCCGGCCATGTCGCCTGCGGTATTTTTGGATCCCGCGAGGCCAGCGAACGCGTCGCCCGCGCCATCGCCCCATGCAACCATGCGGCCAAACAGGACCGCTGCAATCGAATAGGCCGCGAAAGCAGCAAAGTACCCATTGACGTATGCATCGCGTCTTAGCCCCGCGCCGATCAGGATGCCCGCCGTGCATGTTATCAAATACAGCAGCCCGTAACGAAGGGTAATTAACGGTACATCGGACCAGAGCGCCGAAAGCATCGCAAATAGCGGCATCAGCAATAGCGGCCAGCAATCCTGGAGAACACCAGGGAGGCGCTCCCACCTCAAAAGGATGTAGGCACCCACCGTGCCAGTCACCAAAAGAACTGTCAGAGGGCCGATCTTGAGATTGAATAGGATTGCGCCAAAGACAACCGCAACCATGGCGGTATCAATCCACCTGTGGTTTCGGTCGATCCCAAATTCTGCGCGCCCAACTTCGGGGCGCATCATGCGCGACGAAAGCTGCTCAGCCAACCTTCATCCCCAAGATTGCAAAACTATGATCAAAAGTATCGCTCACCAACACGAATGGTGTCACCTGGCAGAACATATACAGCCCTGCCCTGATCAAGCTCGTACGTGAATTCGTTGTCACTCCCAGCACGCCGGATGAATATGCGCGACTTATCAGCACGATAGGTAAAACCGCCTGCCAGCGCGATGGCCTGCAGCGCGGTAAGCTCAGGCCGATACTTGAAATCACCCGCCCGGCTTACTTCACCCAGAATGTACACCGGAGGATAGTTCAGCACCTCTACATTGATACGAGGATCGGTCAGATAGCCGTTGGATAGCTGTTCTGTCAGGAAAGCGGTAAATTCCTGCGGCGTCTTTCCTGCAGCAGGGATGTCTCCGAGCAAGGGGAATGATATGTCGCCGGCAGACGTGACCGTATAGTTTTTCGACAAGGCCTCTTCGCCAAATACTGTGATCCGCAGCTGATTGGATGCAACCAGCCGATAGAGCGGCGCGGCGTAGGGATCTGCGGCCAGAGGCGGCGCTCCTCCCGCGCAGCCTGCGAGGGTACCTACTCCCAAGAGCGACAGAGACAGGGCGTAAAAGAACCTAGCGGACATATAAACTCTCCAAACGAGCCGAACTGATACCCAATGCGTTTTTGCGGAGCAACCAGCAACGCAGTTATGACCCATTCCAGATCAATGAACCTAACGTGTGTTCCCCAAAAGCCTCTCAAGCCGCACCTTAATCGGCATTGAATAATGGCGAACTGATTTCGGTCTTTCCACCAGCGCCTGGATTGCAGAAATTAGATCACGGCGCTTAAGCGCGTCGACTGACCGGGTGAACGCCGCAGCGTCCGCAATCGAGTCATAGCGCGCGCAATAAGACCGGCACATGGCGCCTGCCTTTTCCACGGCCCTCGATATTTCCGTCTCGGACGCAAGCATCCTTGAACTGTTTTGCGAAGAAAGCCGGTGCGAGATTGACTCATCGTGCTTGCGATAATGGTACAATGGCTGATGCTCATAACCATATTTCAGACCTGCCAGAAGAAGTCTTACGACCAGCTCATCATCCTCGCCAATCCGCAAATCTTCCCGGTATCGATGACGACCTGACTGCAGGACTTCAGTCCGGATCATCGGCTTTAAAAATCCGAGATTGGGCTTCGGCCCAAACATTCGGGTGCCTGCGAAATAGGAATCGAGTGTAATGATACCGCTTGCGTTCCCGGCAGGCTCATCAAGATAAGGTTTGGATGACAATCCTTCGCCAAACAGAAGAAGGTTGTCCGCGACCATATCGGCACCCAGCTCTTCAGCCCGCTTCAAAAGCGCCGCGCTTCTTTCAGGGGCAAGCAGATCGTCGCTATCGAGGACCGCATACCACTGTCCCCGAACATTCTCGATACCAACGTTGCGCGCCCCGCCAGGACCACGGTTCTCGGGAGTTTGGAACACACGTATCCGGCTGTCCTGTTCAGCCATCGTGCAAATGAAATCGTAACTCTCATCGCTGCTGTGATCATCGATGATCAGGACTTCTACCGACACTCCTGTCTGGTCCAGCGCCAATCGGACAGCAGGAGCGATATAATCCATCGCATTATAACACGCGATAACGAAACTCACATCGGGACGCGCAGGGGTTTGTATGGGTGAATTCATCAGGCTTGCTCGCTCAAAATCGCGTTTCGTGGATTTACGCTGACAAAAGCCGCGGCATTATCCATATATCCAGCGATGAGCCTTCTCCCAAGCCGTGCATTGCGTTCTCCGCGCCCTGAAAAGGGTGAGCGGATATACGTGATCGGAGATGTGCACGGACGCAACGATCTTCTGCAATCTTTGCTGAAAAAGGTTGTAGCGCACTTCTCAACTCTTTTGCCGCGTCCCAAGAAAGTAACATTGCTGTTTCTTGGCGACGTGATTGATCGCGGGCCTGACAGCAAAAGGTGCATGTCCCGGATCCTGCGACTGGTTGAAACGGCCAACGCCAAAATGCTCCTTGGCAATCATGAAGACATGTTGCTTGCGAGCCTGGACGGCAATGGCGAGGCGCAGGCTGCATGGATGCGGAATGGGGGGCTCGAAACTCTCAAGAGTTACGGCATCGAGCCGCCGCGTGATGACGAAGACCCTTTCGACTTTGCCGACCGGCTAAAAAGCGGCCTTCCGGAAAAGCACGTTGAATTCTTGCGCTCGCTCGATGTGTCCTACTCGAGCGGGTCATACTTCTTTGTTCACGCAGGTGTGCGGCCAGGGGTTGCCATCAGCAAGCAGGACCGCGAAGACCTCTACTCGATCCGTGAAGAGTTTACCTCGTCTGATAAATGGCATGGTCAAGTCGTGGTTCATGGCCATTCAATTGTCGGGGCGGTGGAGGTCCGCGACAATCGCATTGCGTGCGATACCGGTGCTTATGCCTCCGGAACGCTTTCTTGCGTCTGCCTCCAAGACAAAATGATTTCGATCATCTCGACTTGAGCTGTGCAGCGCGATCTATTCGATTGCCAAAGAAATCGACGCTGCCTGCTCGGCTCCGCCAATGCATCTTGATGTGCCTGCCTTCGGCCACTTCGCGCAATCCCAATAGACCTGCTGCGTACGCGTGCGGAGTTCTTGCTGATAAACCAGGTCCGGTGGGTTTCGCGTCAGGCTTTCAGGTGTGAAGTCCAGGGGCTGGTTGGCCCGGTTGCTCCAGCCAACAACCCTGCAACTGGTGCGGCCACTGCACATTTTGACAGCGTCAAGAGCCCAGCGCCCGGGCTGCATTCCCGTTGCAAGCGGTTTAACAAGTGGCTTCGCCCAAATCTTTCCAGGTGCCTTTCCGGCGCTTAAGGCTGCCTCCGCCCCGCCAATATCGGGCTGAACGATAACAAGCCCCGCCTCCTCCTGGCTTATCAAATCCTCCTGCAAGGCACCTTCATGCCAGCGATCAAGCGCAGCGATGGCCCCAATGGATGGTTCGACGGAGCTTGGAACCGCTCGAAACGCAGGTCCGGTTCCCCACCAGCCGTTCCAACGGAAGAACAGGTGAGTTTTCACCGCCGCGCTCTTGTCAAGATTGGTGCTCCAATAGGGATGAACCCAATCGGTGTGGTAATGGGTGGACCAACCGACACGAGGGTCAACCTCGTTATCAAGCATCGCGCCAGCAAGCAGTTTGGCTGTCTCGAACTGCACACCAGATGGCTGGCGACGCACCATTGATCCATCGCATGTAAAACTGAATTGGCATCCGGTTCGGCGTTCAGATCCCTGAAATACAACCTCACAAACGCTGTTCGGCCAGGCGGGATGCCGCACTCTGTTCAGCACGACCTGCATGACAGGTCGCTGATCATCAGGATTGTAGCCGGCCTCGTAGATCGCAGCGACTGCCAAGCAGGCTTCGGCCCGCAGCCGGTCTGGCCCCTGCAACCCCGACATGAATGGCGACGCGGCTGTGATCTCCCGATTAGTAAATGGAACGGCATCATTCTTTTCGCGCGCTGTCTGAGGAGCGATATCGGATTCAATCACCGCGACGAATTCTTTCGCTTTCTCGGTGATTTCAGCGAGGTCCTCCTGCGGCCCGGCGATCTCGGTTTTGACCGCAGCGGTGCCCTGCGCTGACGTGTGCCGATCACCGCGAATGCCTGAATTGACGAAGGCAGCCGCGATCAGCCCGAGAAACAGCAGGCCGATTGCAGCACCAAAAAACTTTTTCGATCTAGCCAAATCGGGAAACAATTTTCCTACACTAACCAAATTGGATAATTCAAATGCGAATCAAACCATGGAGCAATTATGGACCGTTTCAGAAACAGTAGCGACTCAGTTTCGCACCCCGCCCGCTCACTGATCGAAATCGACACAACCTCTTCTGCGATTCTTGCAGAAACCACCAAGGCAATTTTCGTAGGCACGGGCGGCGACATTGCTGTTCGAGCGGCCGACGATGATACCTTTGTCGTCCTGCGCAACGTGGCTTCAGGGTCTATAATTCCTGTCCGCGCTCAGCAGGTGGACCCGGCACAAACAACCGCTGCCAATCTGGTTGGCCTGCTCTGATGCAATTGGCCTATTCTTGCGGCGTGAACAGACTTGCGCCAAGCATTCGAGCACCGACGCCTCCTGCGCCCCCGGTGCCTTTCACACCTGAAACATCCGGTCTGGTGCTGTTCGACAGCCGTGATCTGGCCGATGGCGACGTGTCATCATGGACCTCGCGCGGTGGCCGCAGCACCCTCTTGCAAGGCATCGCGGTCAATCAACCTGCCAAAGCGAGCAGCACGGTCAGTTTCAATGGGACGACCGACATTGTCAGCGACACATCACGCAGTTTCTCATTACTGCGCAGCCACGATCTTGGCGCGGCGGTCACCAACACCGGGATCACCCGCACACCGGATGGCACGTGGTGGATTGTCAATCACCCGGCGGGCCAGACCCATTCAGATGCAATCCTTACTCATTACAATGCAGGCTTTTCCGAAGTGCTCGGCACCATCGATACCGCTGCCATATATGGAGCAGGCGTTACCGGCGGATCGCAGGGCATTGTTTATGATGCGTACGATGACACACTCTGGTTCACCGCCCAGGGCGCCGATCTGGTCCGCCATATCGGAACTGATGGCACGCCCCTGCCAGCAGACGATATCGCATTCGCTGATCCAGCGGGTCTAGCCATAGATGCGTCAAATGGCCATCTCATCATCATGCAGAAAGACACAGTCGGCCAGCTCGTCCAGGTGGTCGACAAGCAGGCCAAAACCGTCATCTCGAGCGGTAGCATGCCGCAGAGCGATCAGGATCATATTTTCTTCGAAGAGCAAAGCCGGACGCTCGTGGTGACCGCCGGTTATCAATATAGCGGCGGAACAGACACTGTTCTGGTGTTCTACAGCATGGACGGGGCGAACTTCCTTACCGAAATCGCGCGCGTGCTTGTGCCTGAGGCTGATGCGGTTGAGGGGGTCCATTTTCACGGCGGTAAAGCGTTTATCTGCAACGACGCCGGTTTTCACGCTGGCGCAAGTGGCAAAAACGAGGTGCTGGAATTTGAAGTTGGCCAGATTTTTGGCACTGTTCTCGACCTCTTCGGGGTAGTTTCATGGTCCGGCGTCACCCCAACCGACTGCCTTATCGGCATCGGCGATCCGGTGACCAGCGGTGAATACGGAATCGCTATTCTGCCGGATGCCGTAAACGGGCTGAGGATATTCACGCAGTCTGGCGGGGCGGGCACAGCGAACACAACGCGCGTCAGGCAACAGTTCAGCTCTCTTCCGAGCTTTGCCAGTGACCGGATCCTCCATTGCCGGATTGACACCATTGCGAACAGTGTGGAGCTGCATATCGACGGCGTGATCCAGACCGTGACAACGCCCGAAGACCTCACCAGTTTTCTGGGGCCGATTTCCGACCGTGCACGGCTTAATATCGGGGCGACGCATGAAGGCGGAAGCGACAAGCGCCACCTTTCTGCCAATGTGACAGCCATCGGTTATGGGCTTTATCAGCGAGGCCTTGCAGGGAGTCGCGACAAGATCGAAGGCTGGCTTGCGCATGAATTCGCGTTGACAGAGCAACTGCCTGATGGACATGCATTCAAAACGGTCGCGCCGTGATGGCGATTATCGAAGCCACACATCACGCAGCTTGGCTTCTGGGAAACGGTCAAAGCAATATTCATAGATATCGGAATAGGCTTTCTCAGCCCGCGCCCTTAAATCATCGCCAAGTTCAATTGGGCGAGGCGATGCATTTACGATCTTGTCGAAAGCAGCCGCTTTTTGCTCAATACCGAGAAAAGCGCATAACCTCGACACCGCCTCTTCGTTGAACAGCCGCTCAAAAAACTCGATATGCACGTTCTTTGCTCCAAAAGCAGCTTCGAGATCTTCGATGATCCTGGGGTAGTTGGCCCGCTCCCATACATAAGCAGTGTCAAACATCCGCTCGAACAAAGCGTTGTCATCACCGCTCAGAGTGTGCGGGAAACGCTGCGCATTGACGCGGCGAAAATGCCTGACGGCCGAAAAAGCACGTTGAACCGGATCGCGCAGCAACAGCACAACACGCATATCGAAGTGCGGGCTCAACAAGTCCTGGACCTCCGCGAAGTTTTCACGGCTTAATGCTGCATAGGACGGGGTAATTTCGCCAACCACATGGTGACCGGCACTCATATTCCTGAAGTAGTCGACGTAAACGGACGGATCATCAATCATTCTGACCAGATCGGCTGCCCTCAGATCCGCTTGCATTGGCTGCACTGAAAAGAACTTGCTTTTCAGCTTGTGCTTCAACCCGCGCGACGCATGCTGCAACTGCCATCGATAGTAAAATTCAGAGAACATATCCGCTCTGAACACGGCATCGAAAACATGCAGCTCCTTGGGAGAAGGCAGGAAAACCTGTTTATGCCGTTTCAGGTAATCGTACAGCCATGAAGTGCCCGCTTTCTGGCACCCCACGCCCAGCAGAAATTTGGGACGATCAGAATCCGTCATTACGGTTCCCCTTTTGCCACAAGCACGCTCAGGTGGGCTGAACACGCTTTGGCACGAAGGTAAGGGCCCAGTCCCCCACCATACGGCCATATTTTCGACCAGGCACCTCGATAACCCAATAACCGAGCTGAGCCAGAGCTATCGATATCGCTGTGATAGCCGCCAGTTCGATCCATTGGTTCGATAGCCCACCAACAACATCATAAATCAGCCACTGAGCATGCCGGTGGAACAGATAAATTCCGAAAGAAATTTCTCCCAGCCAGTACGGCACTCGGCTGCCGAGCAACCTGGCAGGCCAACTGTCTTGGGCCATGATGCAGCTTGCAACCAGTCCCGCGCAGATCAGGACAGCGATCGGGTCTGCATAAACCGATCCAGGAAACCAGGGATTGCTGACATGCGTTGGGACAATAAAGTACGCCAGCAGAATCAGAACGATAGCGGCACCGCCAACCATTGATTTGCGTGTTGAGAGAAAACTGCAAAGTGGCGCTATCAACATCCCGATGAGAAAAACGTGAAGGTACCGCAGCAGGCTGATGCGTCCGAGCTCATCACCGATATAAAACCCAAAAAACATTGCTGGTATGAGCAGCAAAAGAAGGCCCCGCACGCCCATCAGGCCCCGCGAATTCAGGATCCATAACAATACGAAAAAAGCATAGAACTGGAACTCGGCAGAGATCGTCCAAACCGTAAACGCCGAACCTGCGAAGAGCAGGTGCTGATCTACCTCATAGGATTTCAGCTGGAAAATGTCTGCGCCGGCGAAGTGGTTCAAGGCAGCCGTCGAGATAATGACAAAAGCAAAAAGCGGGTAAATTCGCGCCAGCCGCGCCACCGCGTATTTGCCGACTGATGTTGGGGAAGCTTCTTTATTGAAATAGAGGTATCCCATCAGGAAACCGCTCAATACGAAAAAGAGGACAACACCCAGCGAAGGGCTCAAAGGCCCATGGATCGTATGAGCGAAGAGGACAGATAAGGCTGCCACCCCTCTCAATCCGTGCAACGATTTGATCATATACCCCCCAAGGCCAAGATTGCTAAAAGCGCCTGCAGTTTCAGCGCTCGCTCTAGATTAGGCTGAACCGAATGCCCGCCACATCATTGAGACTTTTCGGTTGATCGCTGAGACCGGGCGCGCAGCGTGGATAATCCCCACGGCAATACCTTGGCGAGGAAGGCTGCCTTATGCAGCCCGGTCGATACCGGCAGCCTCTTGAATCGCTGCCACCACATCTTGGTTATCTTTCGCCGAAGCTCAAATTCGTCACCGGCAAGATGGGGATGGCGGGCGAAAAATGTGCTGATCGCGAGGTTCATGGACCGCGAGATGGGCCCTACCTCACTCGTTGGAATCGCGCGAGGATTCACTCCCCACCAAAAGTACCGCAAGGCCAATCCGGTCTCTTCGCGGATATCCTCACCAGTCAGTTTTCGAAACTCGCGCGTGCATGTTGCAATCGAGCTGTCTTCCTGACCAGACCTGCTTCGTTTCGAAATGCTGTCGTGCCCGGTGCGGAATTTATAGAGAGGTTCCTGCACTTCAGCAAAACCGCCGTGATCAACGAGCCGCGCCCAAAGATCGTAATCCTGGGCAAACCGTTTCGCGGGATCATACCCACCGGCTGCGTCATATGCAGAACGCCGGAAGATGACCTGGCCATGACCGCCAATAGCATTGCGAAAGCATAGGTGAAGCGGAATAAGTTCGGGTTTCATATTCAGTTTTTTGACATACAGATCCCCGTCATCGTCGGAGAAATGCTGGACATGGCAAGTCACTGCGATGACTTCACCCGCATCGTCGAACGCTGCCATCTGCCGTTCAAACCGAGTGGGCAATGATAGGTCATCCGCATCCATGCGCGCGATAAACTTGCCCCGGCTTTGAGCCACCCCGTTCACAAGAGCCACGGTCAAACCCGTATTCTCTTGATCGATGATGCGGATCCGGTTGTCGCGGGCTGCGAAACCCTGGATTATTTCGAGTGATCTGTCGGAAGAGCCATCATTGACGATCACAAATTCAAAGTCGCGGAAGGTCTGATCAAGAACACTTTCGATGGCGCTCTCAAGGTATTCTTCGCCATTATAGACCGACATGATAACGGAAAGAGGCGGTGCACCATTGTTCATATACTAGCTCCCTTCCTGTCCGCGAAGAGCGCGGCCTTTTGAAAAAACTTTCTGGATAGCTGACTGGATGATTGCGGCGCATTCTGTTTCAATGCCCTGCTGCTTGCCCCGTAATATCCAGAGCGAATACAGCACAATCGGATAGACCAAGCCGCCCAACGCTACGAGCGCCGCGACCTGAATAGCAATCTCGCCAAAATTGCCTGCGCCCGGGAGCGCGGCATTTGCTAAAAGAACGCTCGCTGCCATAAGGGTCGCCGCAAGAGTCGGTTTCCAAAGGATCGAGGCATGATCCCTAACGGTGATAGGAGTGATTCTCGCAATCATCCGCATATTGAGCAGCCCGTTGATCGCTGCTGACATCAGGCCGCCGATCATCGCCCCTATCAACATCGAATAATCATCGCCGCGCCCCAGATACAGGCCTGCAATAATGAGCGGCCAGCGGATCAGCAAAGCACGAACATCGCGGTCAAACAGCTTTTTGGTGTTGCCGGTTGCCATGGCCACGGCATTGATATTCTGGCTAAGTTGCACGATCCGTAGAATGACCAGGATTTGCATAAGCGGGACAGCGGGCAACCACTTTTCGCCCAAAGCCAAAAGAACGAACTCTTCGGCCAGCACTGCGAAGCCCGCTGCAACCGGGAACGCGAGCATGCAAAGCACACCCAGCGACCTCAGATATCCTCCGCGCAGGCGCTCGGGTTCGTCCTTGAGTCGCGAAAATGCCGGGAACAGGACAGCCTTGAGCGGCGATGTCGCCTGTTCGAGGGTTTTGCTGACGACCTTGTTGCTAAGACTGTACTGACCAAGGAGCCCCTGAGGCAGAACATAGCCGTAAACGAGCGGCTGCGCCCTCCAGTTCAATGCCTGAACCCATTGACCAGCCGTCAACCAAACCGAAAATGACAAAAGATCGCGGTACTTTGACAGAACAAGTTTGGGCCTGAAGGGGTGTGCGATGTACGATCCGATAACAACCGCAACTTCTGAAGCGACAGCTCCAAGAACCAGCGCCCAATAGCTCTGATAAATCCACGCAATTGCGATCGTCACAACGAATGCGGCGATCTTCCCCGAAACGCGTAGGTAGAAAGCCTGGCTGAAGCTGAGCTTGCGATCGAATACAGCCATTTTTGGATTGGCGAGCGAACCTACGAAGACCGAAATCCCCAGGACCACGAGGATGCCAGCGATCCTGTCATCGCCATAAAAGCTCGCAACAGGCAGACCCAGCAACGCAAGCAGACTGCCGATCACCAGCCCGCGAATAACATTCATCGTCCAGGCCGTGTGATAGTGCTCTTCTTCAACCTCGGTGCGCTGGACCAGCGCCTTGGCGAGAGAAAACTCTGACAGCACACCGACAATTCCGGCAAAGGCTGTGGCGATTGCCACCAAACCGAAATCGGCGGGCACCAGTAGGCGCGCGAGGAAAATCGTACTGACAATCCCGAACAGATTGACGATCAATCCTCCGGCGGCAACCCAGGTGGCGCCGCGCAGCAACAAAGAGCGAGTACCCTTCACAAGCCGAATGCTCCGCCGCACCGGCGATCGGGAACTGAGCCAGGATCAGTCAAGGAAGGTGACATCTGATCTGCCGCGAAGCTCAGCGATATCCTGTTGATAGGCCGCATCCAGTCGCGTTTCCTCGGCCCGTGTCCACGGCGCGAACCTTTCTGGATAGCGATCCCGCGGATATTGCGCGGTCAAGGCAAGCATCTTGAACACCCGTTCCGTTCGATCAAGATCCGGTGCCGCCGCCATCATTTCGCTGATAGCGCGGCCCGATGCGCTCGGCAGGACATCGCCTTGCACTGGCTTCTGAATTTGTTCCGCTGGCAGGCCGGACAGGCGGCTCAGCACGTCACCTTCGACTTTCGAAAAGTTCTCATATTGCCAAATGAGGATATTGGCATTCGGGGCGGCAGCGCGGATCTTGTCAACCAGAATGCTCCATTGCCCCTCGCATGTCTGGTTTAACCGGGCGACCTTTTCCCACGGTGCATATCCCCCATGGCGCAAGGATTGGGCGTAAATCGATGAAAGGAATGGCGCATAAGAGCGAACGCTAAGCATGATTTCGAGCGGTCTATCTCCCGGCAGATCGCCGAGCAGAGACAGCCCATAATTGGCACGCGGATAAAGCCCGCCTCTATAGCAATCTTCGATATCGCTCAGGACATTTTCCTCGGAAAGCGTCACATCCATTCCTGGCACGAACAGCGCATTAAATCGGGCGCGATCATTCTGGTTCGCTTTGCCGGTAATCTTAGCGAGCTGGCGCAGACGGCTCTTATCCTGCGCCATTCGATCCCTCACAATGTTGCGGAACAACGGGCGGATCTGATGCAGTGGCCAATAGGCCAGGCCAGCGGCAGCGCTCTCTGCCCGGTTTAGGAGAAGCGTTTCCTGAATGTAGGTCGTGGCCGTTTTGTGCGCTCCAAGGTGGAGGCGAATTGTTCCGTCCGACAAGTCAGTATCCCCAATCGCCCGTCACCATGACTGGCTCAAGGCGGCGCATTGCGCGAACACCATCTGTTCGCACCTGCACAAATGCCGAGGAAGCGCGGGATTGACAAGTGCTCAGTCAAATTCAGCGCCGAAACGAGACACAGCTGCTGACAAACGTTTCGGACTTACATTCGACGAGGATTTTACGCGGACAGGCGCCAATATATGGCATGGCCCAGCAAGAGCGCTCGCCGAGCAAGGTTGAGTTTACCCGCAAGCGGGATGCGCCAGCGCCAAGTGGAACTGATCGTGCGTCTCACACCTGATTCCATCTCACGCAGCTCGGGCTGCTTTTCAAAGAATGCCGTGATAGCGCGGTCCATCGCCTTGGTCGCGCGCAGGGTATCACGCATCGGCGTTCCTTCGGGCTTGCGTGCCCACCAGAAATCGATGAACGCTTGAGCGGTAGCCTTTGCGATCGGCAAGCCGGCAAGCTTCTGATATTCACGCATCGAGATTTCGAGCGCACAATCAAGCTGCGCCGATTTGTTTTTATCAGTCACACTGCCATGTCCCACGCGCCAGCGATACAGAACGTCCTCGATTAGGGCGAAACTGCCGTGCTCCAACAATCGCGCCCACAAATCGTAGTCCTGCGAATAGCGAAATGCTGGATCATAACCACCAGCTGCATCGTATGCGGATTTGCGGAACATCACTTGCCCGTGCCCACCAATCCGGTTCGAAAACACATTATACAGCGGGATAAGCGGCTCTGGCCCGATATGATTGGCTACGCCTCTGACTGTTCCATCGTCGAAGAAATGTTCGATGAAACAGGTGGCAGCAACACAGTCGGGCCGGGATCGCATGACTTCAACCTGCCGTGCAAAACGATCCGGTGTCGAAATGTCATCGGCGTCCATCCGCGCGATAAGTGGCGCGCGCGCTGTATTTACACCATTGCAAAGTGCCTGCGTCAGCCCGGTATTTTTCTGATCGACAAGAACGATTCGGTCGTCGCTGTCAGCCATTCGCTCAACCAGCTGCTTGGTCCCGTCAGTCGAACCATCGTTGATGATGATAAATTCGAAATCGGTGAACGTCTGATCGAGGATGCTCTGGATGGCCTTTTCCAGATGCTCTTCGCCATTATATACCGACATGACCACAGACACGGCTGGCGGCGGGGCTCCGTTGGTCATGGTGCCTCCCCGAAAGTGGAACTGGCTAGGCCATATCGCGGTTTGTCACTGCCCCTTTTGAAAAGCCACTGGGACAAGAAACCGCCGCCCCAGCTTGCATGCATGATCATTGCCGGGACGCCGCAGAGCAGGGTCATGCCTGCGCCGGATTTCAGGCCCACTGCGACACCCACAATCAAGCATGCGAGCGCCCAGATCATCGCCGGCACAGCAAAAATCGGATGAATAACCGCGGCCGGCAAAAGACATATCGCCAGAAATATGGCTACTGGGGCCAACTGCCGCGGCTTCATCGCAATCGAGTGACGTGCAACTGTCCGTGCACGGCCGGTGCCATAGCGCCAGTATTGCTTTGCCAAATCTGCCAAATTCCTGCGCGGAAAGTATGTCAACGCAGCCTTTGGCTCTAGCCAGATCTTCAATCCCCGCTTTGTCTGCCGGACATCAAGTTCTGCATCCTCGTTGCAGGGCATTTCTTCGCAGTATCCGCCGATCTCACGAAACGCCGAAATCCGCATCAGGGCATGATGACCATGATCAACCCATTGCCCCGAGCTCATATGCCGATGAGGCGAACCGCCCGTGCCCAGCACACTGTTTTGCGCAGCGGCGATTGCTTTTTGCCATCCCCCGGCACCTTCAGTCACCATAGGCACCACCACTGCATCCGCACCATGCTCCTGAGCGGCGGTGAGAAGCAATCCACCGTAATTGTCCGGATAGAGGCAATGGGCATCTATGCGGACCAACCATTCCTTGCCCTCGCCAAACTTTCGGACCGCAAGGTTTACTCCGGCGCTCTGGATTTTGTCAGGATTGCTGATCAGCACCAGCCGGGGGTCGCGCTCCGCATGCAATTTCGCGATTTCGAGGCTTCCATCACTGCTGCCGCCGTCCGCTACAACGACCTGATCGAATGTCTGGTCCGCCAGCATTTGCGTCAGCAACGCGTCGAGATGGCCGGCCTCGTTCAGGCAGGGGATTACCGCCAGCACCGTCATCAGTTCAGCAAACCTCGCAACTTCCCGGCAAGCGCATCGCACTCGCTTTGCCGGCAGATTGTCGCGGTTGCATCCACGGCAGTCACGTTCGAGCGCATCTCCCGAAGCCTTTCATCTGTCATCGCGAGCAAGGCCTGCGCTGCCGAATCGGCGCTTTCAACTACAAGCCCCGCATCATGCTGGCGAAGCCAATTGCCAACCTCCACATCGGCCAAGGCAATCGGAATGGAACCGAAAGCCAGCGCTTCATAAAGGCGATTGGGAAGCAGCCACTTGCTGTTTAGCCCTTCCTCAAACCAATCAATCGACCATGCAAAATCACACTGCCCGTAAAGCTCGGCAAGATCGGAATACGCGTAAGGGCCGGTGAACGTCATACCAGACTCAGCGGCAACCGCAGATTCAAGGTGAGGCAGCTCCGCTGGAGAAGGCTTGCCCGCGATCAGCACTTCAATCCTGCCTTCGCTTTTTCGGGCGAGATCGGTCAGAAAGCTCAAAGTACGTTTGCAACGCAGCATGCCGAACCACCCGATGGTTACAGGCCGGTCTGATGGCCGGCCGTCAGCCACAGGCAGAT
Organism: uncultured Erythrobacter sp.; assembly: GCA_938015255.1. GTDB lineage: Bacteria > Pseudomonadota > Alphaproteobacteria > Sphingomonadales > Sphingomonadaceae > Erythrobacter. The sequence continues at coordinate 3,931 of CALLQC010000129.1, read as the reverse complement.
TTGCTTCGATCGGGTCCAGCAGCAGCTTGTTCTCTATCAAGATCGCCTCCGCCTTGAGAGGGCGGTGATCGAAGTGGTTTCTGAGAAAGGCCGGAGACGACGTGATCAGAAGATCGCATTTAGGCAGCAGGTAAGCCTCCACGGCCTGAACCATTTTGGCTGGCGGGCTGCTGCCAAGCAGGGCGCGGTGAATGTCGAGGCATTCGTAAACAATTGGACGGCCGCCAGCGATGCGAGCTACAATAGCAAGCTGTTCGAGGTTCCGTGCCACCAAAACATCACAGTTTGCAAAGTGTGCCTTCAAAAGGCCCGGCACTGCTGTGTGCTTGAACGTTGCGAATGCGCGCTGCGCCAGCGCGGCATCATGCGACTGTCCCAGCGACAAGGCGCCGCGCGTTGCAAGCGGAGTTGCGACCTCGAGATCGCGGCAGAAGCCGGCCGGGCGAACTTCAACCCCTCCCGCTTCGAACATCCTGCATCGGCGTTCGACCGCAGCGTCATTGAGATTGTGGACAAGATATCCGAGTTGCAAAGCCGCTTCCCATACGAAACAGTTGCGCTAATGTCAGGAATTGTGCAGCGCGGCAAGACACCAGTCGAGAGGCAAAGGGGGCTTTGAACTTGGAACGGGATCGTCCGCTATGAGTGGACACGAAACACTGCGGGACGAAGCATCGCGCGCAGTCGCGGTGCTGATTGCGGCATTCAACTCCGAAAGGACGATCGCCACTGCGATAAAAAGCGCGCTGGCACAGGCAGAAACGGCGGAAGTGATCGTTATCGACGATTGCTCAAGCGACAAGACCGTCGAAATCGCTCGTGAAGCAGGCCGTGACAACCCGCGGTTCAAGTTAATTGAACAGTCCTTCAACCAAGGCCCTTCGGCAGCGCGAAACCGCGGCATTGATGCTTCAACCGCGCCCTTCCTTGCCGTACTTGATGCCGACGATGCGTTCATCCCGGGACGCTTCCGAAACCTTCCCAGCAGCGACACTTGGGACCTGTGCGCGGACAATATTCGCTTCACGAGAGATCGCGGTTTCATGCAGGAGATCGCCGGGGAGAGCGATCCATCTTCACGCAGCTGTACAATCAGCTTCAAAACGTTCGTTAATGGGAACATCGGTCAACGTGGTGAACGAAGGACCGAGCTCGGGTTTCTGAAGCCAGTCATTCGCCGGGATTTTCTTGATCGGCATGGCCTGCGCTTCGATGAGACCTGCCGGCTCGGTGAAGACTTCATCCTCTATGCGCAAATGCTTGCGAAAGGCGCACGTTTTACTCTGATCGAGGCGTGCGGTTACGCCGCATTGGAACGGGACAACTCTCTGAGCGCCGACCATTCGGTGACCCATCTAAGGGCGCTGTTACGGGCCTCGCGCGATCTTGCCGCAAAAAACGGTCTTTCAAAAGAAGCCAATGAAGCCTTGAGGATCCACGCCAGGCTCGTTTCGGAAAAGATTGCGCATCGCGAAGTGCTGGAGAAGCGCCGACATGACGGGCTGATGTCGGCCCTCTTTGCAATGGCAAGCAGACCGACCACTTTGCGCGATATATTGCTAGACCGGGTCAACAAGCCACCCGCACCTAAACCGGGCGCTCGCAGACTCATTTCACCAGAAGCATTCGACCGGTTGATGGGATGACCATCGCTCCCGCGCACCAATGGAATGGGACAAAGCTCGAAACTGATGTCGCGATAATTGGTTCAGGGCCTGCCGGCCTATCCCTCGCTTCACGGCTGAAAACCGACTGCGTGGTGGTGGAAAGCGGCGGGCACGGCCTTGATATTCAGAACCACCACCGCTTCCGCTCGGTCATCTCAGGCGAACCCTGCCAGCTGGATTCATTGAGGGTACGCGGTATTGGCGGCGCGTCGCTGCGTTGGACAGGGCGATGCATTCCCATGGATGCACTGGATTTCGAAGATCGACCGTGGATGAGCCGCACCAGCTGGCCGCTGGCATATTCCGCGATGGAACCATGGTTTGGCGCAGCAGCTAATCTGTTGAAGCTGCCAGACGCGGCGGCATTGGCACCAGAGCGGGCGCGCGCCTTGCAAGGCCTGACCGGGGCAAGCCCATTCTTTCAGCCGTCATACTGGCGATATGCTGACAATCCTTATGGCTCAATGCGGTTCGGCGATGAGTTTGCCGGCCAGTTTGACAGCGGCAACCGCATGCTCCTTCATAATGCGCACTGCACAGACATAATTGCTGGTGAGCATAAGGTCGAAGCTCTTCGTATTGTCGACTCGTCCGGCAGGCCAATCATGCTCAAAGCGAAACGGTTTGTCGTTGCCGCCGGATGTATTGAATCAAGCCGTTTGCTGCTGCTCACGCATCGCAACAATCCCGCGCTATTAAGTGAGGTGGCATCCTGGCTTGGAAAAGGGTTTTCGCAGCATCTGCGCGTGGACGCTGGTGAGATTGTGGCTGACGTTGATGGGTTGAGGCAGCTGCAACTGGGCATCGGCATCCAGCGGCAAACGGGTATCAATATTCTTGAAACCGGCCTCGCGATTACACCAGAACAGGCGCGCAAAGAACGCCTCGGAAATGCTTCCCTAATCCTTCGGTACAACAGGGAGGACAGCTCGAAGTGGGCAGACTTCTGGCCGCGCTTTGCGGCCAAGTCGCTGGGCGAGACGCCGATCCTGAAGCGAGTTTCTGCCTCGGTTGAAATAGATAGCGAGCAGGTTGTTTCACAATCGAGCTATATCGGGTTGGCGGATGAGCTGGACCCGCTTGGAATGCCGCGGGCAAATGTCCACTGGACCATTGACGAAACCGATTGCCGAACAGCCTATCGCACGATGGAGGCTTTCGCTGAATTGCTGGGCAGATCAGGTACAGGGTCGCTCAAGCGATCAGGTGGAATCGGCGAATCATCGATCGATCACGCATTCAGGCGCGAAAGCAATCACCAACTTGGTGGCACCCGCATGAGCGCCAATCCTGCTGACGGTGTCGTAGACGCGGATCTGAAAGTTCATGGGACCAGCAATCTATGGGTGGTCGGCGGATCGGTCTTTCCCACCGGCGGTCATGCCAACCCCACTATGACGATCGTCGCGCTCGCTCTGCGGCTTGCCGATCATTTGAACCGCTAATCAAGCTGATTGATTGACGGCGGTGCGCGCAGTTCACGCAGCAGCGTTTCTTCATTGCCAGTGAATTTCGATTTCAGTCGCCTGGATACGACTTTGGCCATGCCCAGGGGGCCCTCAAGCTTGGCGATCAACTGGCGTGCGCCGGATCGCGCTTCGGTATCCACATCACGCAATCGCCAGATCAGGCCGTCGAGCATCGCATCGCAGATTGCTTGCCCCGTATCGCTCATGCCTCGAAGCCGTTTGAGCGAGCCAAGCTCCGACGCTTCCAGAGCACCTGCGAACCCATGTTTTCCTGCCACAGCGCGCCTGCAGATATCTCGTTCCAGGTTCTGTAGTGGTAATGGGCATGCTTCAGCAGCCGCCTGCCAATCTTCAAGCGCGTATGCCCAAAGGTCGTGCCGCGCCATGATCGTACCCCGCTGCAAAAGCGCCGCTCGCCTTACCAAACCTGCATGCGACGCTTCAAACATGCCTTCGAAGTAGGTCAGCGGCGCTTCTGTTCGAAGTCGTTCGAAAATCCGGCGATCGTATTCCTTCCAGACATTGTCAGACTTTGAGGCTGCGTGGAGAACGCTTGCAGGGCCTCTCGCCCCGTCGTGTTTACGCTGATCAAACAGGATTTCCTCTGTCGAAGCAGCGGTCGTGTGCAGCGCAAGGCGAACGAACATGTCGTAATCGAGCGAACGAAGCATCTTCTCGTCGAATGGCCCGACCGCGTCGTAAACACTCCGTCTGACAAGCGACGCGTTGTGCATGACGAAGGAATCTTCGAAAATATGCCGCGCCAATCCGCCCTTCGACAGGTCGGGCCAATAG
>CALLQC010000128.1 GCA_938015255.1 uncultured Erythrobacter sp. | reverse complement strand
GGCGCGGCCCAGAAGCAAGCCCTCGCAGGACTGTTCGAAGGCAAGGCTCCAAAAATCGAGGTCGAAAAACTGCCTGATGAGGACTGGGTCACGCTCAGTCAGCAAGGCACACCTCCGATCGAGGCCGGCCCGTTCTATGTGCATACACCTGATTATCCGCCTGCGGGCGGTGCGATCAATTTTGCCATTCCAGCGAGCCAGGCTTTTGGCACCGGTCAGCATCAGACCACCGCCGGGTGCCTGGAAATGCTTGGGGCGATGAAGGCCACCGGGGCGCATTTCCGAAATATTGCCGATATCGGCACAGGCACAGGCCTGCTCGGTTTTGCGGCTCTTGCGCTTTGGCCACAGGCAAAAGCTACTGCTTCGGACATCGACCGCGTGTGCGCAGCGGTTGTGGAAGAGAATGCGGCGCTCAACGGACTGGTACTTGGCGCAGGCACCGGCGAGCTGGCGATGGTAATTGCGGACGGAATGGACCACCAGTTGCTTCAGGCGCGCGGGCCGTATGATCTGCTGATTGCCAACATACTGGCTGGCCCGCTTGTCGAGTTGGCAAAGGATTTTGCCGAGACTGTTTCATCAGGAGGTAGTGTGCTGCTGGCAGGACTTCTGGCAGGCGAGCAGGAACGCGAAGTTCGGCGCGCTTATCGAAAGGCTGGCTTTCGCCTTGCACAGCAGATCCAGCGCGGCGACTGGACGATACTATGGTTCAGGAAAAGGCGTGACCGGTAAGAAATCGCGCGCCGGGTTACTGATGTTACGGGCGGCTAAATGGGCTGGCCTGACCTCGATGGGCGCGGCGCTCGCCTTCTTGCTTTCGGCATGGGCCGGTTCTTCAATCCCCCGCAATCCGAACTGGACCGAGCCGGATGACGGTGTCGAAATCATGCTCGCCAGCAACGGAATTCATACAGAAATCATCATGCCGCTTGCTAACGATGTCATCGATTGGCGCGGTGTCTTTCCGCTGCGCGACATCCATGCGGCATCGCGGCCCTACACACATGTATCTGTCAGTTGGGGAGAGCGCGCCTTTTTCCTTGAGACACCGACCTGGGCCGACGTCAGCCCCGCGACCGTCATCAGTGCCATGACAGGCGGAGATGGTGTGGTGCACGTCGCATGGTATGTTCGCCCAGCCCCCGATCCTCACGTGCGTCCGCTGAGAGTCTCGCGTGAAAACTACGAAGCGCTGGTGACAGAAATCAAAGCGCAACTGGCACTGCCAGAAGCTCGCAAAGCCTATCGCGGATATGCGGCGCATGATGTGTTTTACGACGCCATTGGAACCTATCACGTTGGTAACACCTGCAACCAATGGACCAGCGACAGGCTTGCGGCCTCTGGTATTAAGACCGGCCAGTGGACACCCATGGCAGGCGGAGTGATGAAATGGGTGCCTGCCTTGGAGCAGCGCTAGCTCAATTCAATTCGGCGACGCTCAAGCAAAAGCCGTTCCGCGCGAGGAGGATCGAGCAAAAGCGCAGCGTCCAGCGCGTCCGCCGCAGCTTGGTTATCTCCCATGCGCGAATAAAGGTGTGACAGGGCGACATGGTAAGGCCTTGCATTCTCCAGACGCTCCTTCGGGATCTGCTGTAACTCTGCCAATGCGGACGCCGCTCCCTCCACCTCGGCGACAGCTATTGCGCGATTTAGCTGCACAACGGGGCTAGGCCTAAGCAGCATCAGAGCGTCATAGAGTTTCAGGATCGCTGGCCAGTCTGTCTTTATATCAAAAGCGCGGCGGGCATGGGTCAGCTGGATCAGAGCCATAATCTGGCAAGGCCCAGGCGATCCGAGCTGCGCCGCGCTATCAAGCAGGCACCGTGCCCGCGCGATGGCGGACATGTCCCATTTAGAAGTGTCCTGGCGAGATAGCGGGATCATCGCGCCGAAGGTATCAAGGCGCGCATTCTCCCGCGATCTTGCCAACGCGATTAACGCAGCCAAGCCTAGGGCCTCGGGCTCATCGGGACAAAGCTCGGCTACCATGGTCGCAAGCCGGTCTGCCTCGATAGCCAGATCGCCGTCATACTCCGCTGCCGAATCCTGATATGCCACAGTGTAAAGCAGTTCCAATGTCAGCAGGACGGCACCAAGCCGATCGCCCCAATGTCGCCGGGCGGGCAGTTCGAAAGGAATACCGGCCTCGCGGACCTTTGTTTTTGCACGCGTTATGCGCTGATACATGCTCTGTTCGCTGATGAGGAACAGCCGCGCAATCTGGCCAACGGGCAATCCACAAATGGTTTTCAGTGCCAAGGCCACGCGCGCCTCGGGCGCCAAAGACGGATGGCAGCAGATGAATATCAACCGTAGCCGCTCGTCCGGAATCGGGTCCGGCAATTCCAGAATATCCGCCATCGGGTCATCCTCCGCCTGAGATGCTGAGGCCAGTTCATACGCGCGCGCCTCCGAGCGGCTTCGGCGAATGAGATCGATGGCTTTTCGCTTTGCCACAACGAATATCCATGCAGGTGGATCGCTTGGCGCATCCTTAAGGCAAAGACACGCTTCAAGCGCCGCTGCATAGGCTTCCTCGGCAAGATCAAGATCGCGCAGATGTGCGGCCAGAGCAGCGATCACCCTAGGCCGCACATCCATAAAAACCTGCGCCCAATGCGCATCAGGACGCGTCGATTGCGTCACTCTTCTTCCGGCCAAACCGGACGAATTTCCACGCCGCCATTGCCGGGCATCGGTATCTTTCGCGCCCACTCAATCGCATCGTCCAAATCCTTTGCATCGACGATGTAATATCCTCCCAGCTCTTCATGCGTTTCCGCGAACGGACCGTCATGTACGCTTCCCTGACCGTCCTTGTACCGAATGGTGGTAGCGGTCGATGCGTCCTTAAGCCGATTGCCGGACCATTCACGTCCGCTGGCCACCAGTTCTTCAATCAGCTTCATATGGCCAGCCAGCGTGGCCTCCATGAGTTGAGAACCGTTCTCGCCCGCATAGGCACTTTCGTCCTCATTGATCAGCAGCATGTATTGCATATTCAACCTCCAGATCCGGCCATGCCAGAATGACAAGGCTCTGCCACTAAGACGACTGCCACAAGGCGAATTCGACAATTCCGAACGATTTTTTTGGAACAGGGTGCTTTCCAATCCTTTGATTAAGCAAAATCAACAACTTCAAAGGATCCGACGATGGCAAAAACACTGGTAATCACAGGCGCTTCCTCTGGTATCGGAGCAGCAACCGCGAAGGCTGCGAGCGATGCGGGATGGAATGTGGTTTTGTTGGCGCGTTCGACCGAAAAGATTGAGCAGCTCTCGGACGAAATCGGCGAAGCAGCCTTGGCCATCACGTGTGACGTCACGAACCGCGATGAACTTTCCAAGGCATTTGGCGAGGCAGCGAGCCAATTCGGCTCGATCAACGCTGTCTTTGCCAACGCAGGGACCGGTGTAAGCCAGCCCGGCGTGGAAAATGGCGATCCCGATGAATGGCACGATATGATCCACGTCAACATTCTGGCTGTGCTGTATGCTGCACATACCGCGATACCACATCTCAAGAAAACCAAAGGTCACTTTGTGGTAACGGGGTCAAAGGCCGGCCGCGACAACATGAAGGGGTCGGTCTATTCCGCAACGAAGTGGTTTGTGCATGGGTTTGGCGAAAACCTGGCCGAAGAAATGCGCGAATGGGGTGGCCGCGCTACTGTGATTGCGCCGGGAATGGTCAACACCGCGTTCTTCGACGAACCAAAGCCTGATAAATTGCAGCCAGAAGATGTCGCGAGTGCCGTCGTTTTCGCAATTTCTCAACCTGAAACATCCGCTGTGCGCGAGATATATTTGATGCCGAACGATTAGGCACCGCATCAACGCACTTGCCAGGTGAACAGCTAAGGAGCAATCTGCGCATACCCCACCCTAAGGAGTGACTGGATGCCAGAATATCTCTCACCAGGAGTGTATGTAGAAGAGACCGGTTTATCCAGCAGGCCCCTCAACCTGCCCAAGAGTTCACTATGGATCATGGTGGGTCAGTGCGGCGCTGGCCTGGATCGGATTTTTGATGTCGCTTCATCAAGCGACTTTTGGAGGATGGCACCTTCGGCTGAAGTGCAGCTGATAGACTCGGTTGAGGGCTTCTTCGTTAACGGTGGTAAAAAGCTGCACATCGTTCCTGTAGGCGCGCTCGATGGCCCTTCCCTTACAGCGGCGCGAGAGCAGATCACCGATCGCTTCGAACACGCCTTTCACCCTGTTGTGATCGCGGTGCCGGGTTTGACCGATCCCGGGTTGCAATCGGCATTTGCGGGGTGGTGCAAATCGGCGCGCACCGCTTTTCTGATCCTGGATGGTGAACGCGATTTCGACAGCGCAAACTACGATCCTCGCGGTCAAATCGGTGCCTGCGACTTTGCATCGCTATACCAGCCATGGCTGCAAATCGGCAGAGGGCCGAACAAGCGGACAACGCCACCATCGGGCCATGTGCTAGGCGTGATGGCCAGAACCGAGCGTGAGCGCGGAATACACAAGGCCTCAGCGGGCCGCCTTGTCCGCGGGATCTCTGGCACCGCAAGCAACATCGATCATCACGATCAGAGCCTTCTCAATCCGCGCGGTATCAATGCGATCCGTACTTTTCCAAGTCGCGGGACATTGATCTGGGGTGCGCGGACGCTGGCAGCTACCGGAGGCGAACTGCGCTATGTCCCAAGCGCCCGGCTGGTGACGATGCTGGAGGCGGCGATGCGGGGTTACCTAAGGGGAGTTTCATTCGAACAGAATAACGCCGCCCTGTGGCAAGAGGTGTCAATTGCCTGCAAAAATGCCCTGAATGATCTTTGGCGCTCGGGCGCCCTAAGCGGCAGCCGCCAACAAGATGCATATTTTGCGCGCTGCGGCCTCCGCCAAACGATGACGCAGTCCGATCTCGATCACGGACTGCTAATCTGCGAAATTGGCGTGGCCTTAGTGCGACCAGCAGAATTCACAGTCATGCGTTTCAAGCACAACATGGCGCGTTAGTCAGGCAGTTGAAGCAAGTGATTGCTCCAGGACCGACAAAGCGTTGCGTGTGAATGCAACCATGTTTTCGATCCGGTCATCGCTTCCGGTTTCAATGACCGCCGTTCGCTCCAAATCCGGCCCTGCGACTGCGGTAACGCTTCGGCCCGATGCGATGCCCATGGGATGCTTGCTTGAACCGGCCGAGCCGCTCTCTGCGATCCCCCATTCCGCTCCGAGTCTGTCCCGGATGGCGTGTGCCTGCAACAACGCATATTCCTCGGTCGCAGAGCGCATACCGGTGTAGGCATCGCGCGGCAGATCGAACAGCACATCACGCGCCTTGAAAGAATAGACGATACCGCCGCCGACATAAAATTTTAGCGCGCCGGGCACAGTGAGAAGCGCTGCACCGATCAGCCCGCCTGTTGCACCATCAGCAACTGCAACCTTTTCACCGCGTTGCTTAAGCATGTCAGCTATGCGGATGGCCTGCGGATGGAGATCTTGGAGGACGTTCACGGCCCTGCACTCGTGACAATTTCTGCCCAAGCTGCCTCGTCAATCACCTCAATGCCCAGCTCGGTCGCCTTCTTGAGCTTTGATCCTGCGCCCGGTCCGGCCACCAGCAGATCAGTCTTCGCACTGACGCTCCCTGCGGCTTTGGCGCCTAGCCGTTCGGCCTGCGCTTTGGCTTCGTCGCGGGACATGGTTTCGAGCTTGCCGGTGAACACGACCGTTTTGCCCGCGACGGGTGAGTCGAGTGTTTCGACCTCATAGCGTGGCGGTTTTACCAAGCTAAGCAAGTCATCCCAGACCGCGGCATTGTGTGGTTCGTGGAAGAAGTCTCCCAGCGCCTCGACCACGGACGGGCCAATTCCGTCGATTGCTGTCAGCTCCGACGCAGCTTCCTCGTCGCCGCCTCTTGCTTGTTCAGCCAGTTCGCGCAGCGCGGGGAGCTCGTGGACGTGTTTGAGTAGATCGCGCGCCGTTACCTCGCCCACATGGCGAATACCAAGGCCAAACAGCAGCCGCGCCGCATCCGGCTCTCGCTTGTTCTCCACAGCAGCGAGCAGGTTGTCCACAGACCGCTCCTGCCACCCTTCGAGCGCGAGAATGTCCTCCCGCCGCTCTTTCAGACGGAAGATATCCGCCGGGCTTTCAAGCCATCCCAAAGCGAAGAATTGTGCAATTGTCTTCGACCCGAACCCGTCAATATCGAGCGCCTTGCGCGAGACGAAATGTTCAAGTCTTTGAGTGCGTTGTGCCGGACAGATTAGACCGCCTGTGCAGCGAACATCAACCTCGCCCTCCTCCGCCACAGCCTCGCTTTCACATTCAGGGCAGGCATCAGGAAAGACAAACGCTTCGCGCGGTTCATCCCGCGTCAGGTTTTCCACAAGCTGTGGAATAACATCGCCCGCGCGCTGAATCACCACGCGGTCGCCCGGGCGCACGCCCAAACGCTCGATTTCATCGCGGTTGTGCAAAGTCACATTGGTGACCGTGACCCCGCCCACCAGCACCGGCGCGAGCCTGCCCACCGGAGTGAGCTTACCCGTCCGCCCGACCTGGATGTCGATCGCTTCCAAAATCGTCTGGGCGCGCTCGGCAGGGAATTTATGCGCGAGCGCCCAGCGCGGGGCCTTCGCCACAAAGCCGAGCCGCTGCTGATAATCGAGCCGGTCCACTTTGTAGACCACACCGTCAATGTCGTAGCCAAGATCGGGCCGCTGCCGCCCGATTTCCTCGTAATGCGCGATCAGCCCGTCTGTGTCCTGCGTGAGCGTGAGGAATGGCGACAGCGGAAAGCCCCAGCTTTCGATCATCCTCATCATCACCTCCTGCGTCTCGCAAGGCACCTGCGAGGCTGCGCCCCAGCCATAGGCCCAGAATTTGAGCGGACGCTTCGCCGTGACGCTCGCATCCTTTTGACGGAGCGAGCCGGCGGCGGCGTTTCGCGGATTGGCGAACAGCTTGCCGCCCGACTCTTCCTGAGCAGCGTTGAGCGCGGCAAAGTCGGCCTTCGACATGTAAACCTCGCCGCGCACCTCAAACACGTCTGGTACGCCAACCGGAAGCTCTTGGGGGATATCGGCGATATGGCGCACGTTGGGCGTCACATCTTCGCCAACCTGTCCGTCCCCGCGTGTGGCGGCGCGCACCAGCTTGCCGCCTTCATAGCGCAGCGAGCAGGACAGTCCGTCGATTTTATCCTCGGCGGTGATCGCGACCTGCTCGCTGTCATCCAGGTTGAGATAGCGCCGGATGCGCTGGGTCCATTCCTCCACTTCCTCGCGGTTGAAGGCGTTGTCGAGGCTCATCATCCGCTGCTCGTGCGTCACCTTGCCCAGCGGCGAGGCGGCGATTTCGTGCCCGACGGTTTTAGAAGGTGAATCGTCGCGGATCAGATGCGGAAACGCCTCTTCCAGCTCGCGGTTGCGGCGAACCAGCGCGTCATATTCCTGATCAGTGATCTCAGGATTGTCCTGCGCGTGATAGAGCTTGTCATGATGCGCGATTTGCCGCGCAAGGCGCATCAATTCATTCGCGGCTTCGGCTTCGGTGAGATTGTTCATTCAAACCCCCTCCAGCAGCCGGTTCGCCTGCGCCCGTGCCTCTGGCGTGACTTCCGCACCCGAAAGCATCCTTGCGATCTCTTCCTGCCGTCCGCAATCATCCAGCAACATGACGCTCGTCTTGGTCACCGTGCCGCTAGACGCTTTGGCGATCATGTAGTGCATCCCGCCCCGCGCCGCGACTTGGGGACTGTGAGTAACGGCCAGCAATTGCCCCTCCTGCGAGGCAAGTCGGGCAAGGCGTTCGCCAATCGCAGAAGCCACCGCGCCGCCCACGCCGCGGTCAATCTCGTCGAAGATGATTGTCGCCGCCCCGCCCTTTTCTGCCAGCGCCACTTTGAGCGCGAGGATAAAGCGCGACAGTTCACCGCCCGATGCAATTTTGGCCAAGGGCGCAAAGTCCGCACCGGGGTTTGTCGCGATCAGGAATTCGACGCTGTCCATTCCATGCGCGCCCCATTTGTCCTCTGGCAGCAAGCCAACCGAAGTCAGAAAGCGCGCGGCATCGAGTTTAAGCGGCGCAAGTTCCGCAGCAACGGCCTTATCCAATTTTTTGGCGGCATTGATCCGCGCGTTCTGCACCTTCGCGGCAAACTCGGTGTAAGCATCGCGCGCTTCCTTGGCTGCTGATTCCAGAGCATCCAGCTGCGCTTCCCCGCCTTCAATCGCATCGAGTTTGGCACGCATTGCGCGCATCTGGTCGGGCAAATCGTCAACTTCACAGCGATGCTTGCGAGCCAGCGCGCGCAGTTCGAACAGTCGCGTCTCCGCAGCATCAAGTGCCTGCGGATCATGCACCAATGCCTCTGCCGCAGCCTCAAGCTTCTCTTCGGCCTCGCCAGCTTCAATAACAGCTCGATCTAATGCGCTCAGCGCCTCTGACAGCAGGGGGTGTTCTGATGCAATCCGATCAAGCTTGCGCGCAGCAACCCGCAATGCAGCAAGGGGCGAATCTGACCCCTCCCAGACGTGCCGCAATTCTTCCAGCTCACCCGACAGCTTTTCCCCCTTCTGCATATCAGTGCGCGCGGCGGCTAAACGAACCTCCTCGCCTGCTTGCGGTTCCAGCGCGGTCAGTTCGGCGAGATGCGCGATCAGCAGGTCTTGGTCCAGCTTTGCTTGCTCCACATCGGCGCGTGCTTCGGCAAGCTGCGCTTCCGCCTTCGCCCATGAGCGCCAGCGGCGCTCTAGACTGGCAATATCTGTACCTGCATAGCGATCAAGCAAGGCCCTGTGCCCGCGCGGGTTCACGAGTCCACGATCATCGTGCTGGCCATGCAATTCGACCAATGCGGGCGCGAGTTCCCGCAGCAAGGCGACGCTGGCAGGCTGGTCGTTGACAAAGGCTTTTGATCCACCATCCGCCTTAACCTGTCGGCGGATCATAAGCGGTTCGCCCGGTTCAATTTCGAGATCGGCATCGTCGAGCGCCCGCACAATGAGTTTTGGCAGCTCGGCAAATTCGAAACTCGCTGTAACGCTCGCCTTGACCTCTCCCGCACGGACCAGCGCGGTTTCCGCCCTGTCTCCCAAAATCAATCCCAACGCATCAAGAAGGATCGATTTACCTGCACCCGTCTCACCGGTAAGCACGCCAAGACCGCGACCGAAGTCGAGATCGAGCGCCTCGATGAGCACGATATTGCGGATCGAAAGCCGGGTCAGCATTGACCGACTCCCTAGCGCAGCGCTTGCCCTACGTCACGATCTGCGCGGAGTCTTTCGTGTGGATCAATTCGCGGCGAGATGCGGCGCTGCGTGGGCGCGGCTATGGGTCCAACGCCACGCCTGTGCCGGATCGTTCTGCGCCTCGCCAAGCGGCCATTCGACAAGCTCAAAATCGTCGATCTCGATTGTGCGGTCTCCCGCCTGCTTTGGATTGTCGAACTCGATCCGCAGGATCGGCCTGAAAGCGCGTGCCTGGCCGGGTGTCTCTGCCGGCCTGCTGAATTCGATGTTCAGGGTCTGCCATCCTTGCTCAAGGTGCTGGGCGGACACTTTTTCTCCCCTCACAGACGAGCTCGTCGGTGCACCCTCTTGCGGGCGGTCTTTAACAATCAGCTCAATCTTCGCGGCTCGGGGCAATTTTATCCGAGCGCGCAGTGTGAAGTCCGTCGCTTCAACATCGCGAATGTATGATCGGGAATAGAGATAACTCGCTTTGCTGCCGCCTTCGGGCAGCAGTTCGAGATAACCTTCTGCGTTATCGCGTTGGAGAAAATCCAATCCGGCATTGCGCGTCATCCAGAACCTGTCCCCTGCCGGACCCATGCGTGTATTTTCAAAGTC
>CALLQC010000127.1 GCA_938015255.1 uncultured Erythrobacter sp. | reverse complement strand
CTCGCCGCCAAACTGGTCGAAATCCAGAGAGAGGATGGCTATTGGCCAACGTCGCTGATGGATGCGGAATATCTGACCAATCCCGAAACCAGCGGCACGGCCTTTTTCGGCTTTGGTCTGGCGTGGGGCCTGAACAACGGCATGATCGAGGGCGCGCAATACGAGGCGGCTCGCGACAAGGCGTGGGATGCGATGCGCAAAGCGACCACAGACAGCGGCAAAGTCGGCTGGGTTCAGCAAATCGGCAAGGATCCGCAAACCACCGATGCCGACACCAGCCAGCTTTACGCAACCGGTGGCATGTTGCTGTTCGCATCCGAAATGCTTTGAACCACCAAGCAGGGTCCAAATACATGAAAAATTCTCTTCTCCTGGCGGCGGCATTCACGCTTGGCTTAGGCGGTCTTACGGGATGCAGCACTGCCTATGGTTCGCCAAGTGGCTCTGCGGCCGCATCGATCCAAACTGAACACTTTGCCGATAACGGTCTGGGCAATGCGGTTGCCGTGGTCCAGCACCCGGCCGGTGAGCATAAGGATGGCATCACTTATGTGAGCTATCAGGGGCCGCTCGAAGACCCCTATGTCGCATCGTACAATCACGAAACTGGCGAATGGAACGGGCCGTTCAAAGCCGGTGTCAGCGCGATGGGCAAAGATCCCACGCGCAAGATTGATAATCATGGCAAGCCGACCCTGATCATTGATGATGCGGGCTATATTCATATCTTCTTTGGCGGTCATGGCGGCACGCCTGAACTGGGTGAGAATTCGCTTGGCAATCACCATTACGGTGAAAACAAGCATGTCGTGTCGAAACGGCCTTATGACATCTCCGAGTGGGAGGAGCTGGACACGATCCCGCCTTTTGGCACGTATAATCAGGTGGTGAAGATGGATAATGGCGACATCTATCTGTTCTATCGCCATGGCGCGCATCGCAGCGACTGGGTCTATCACAAATCGACCGACAATGGCCGCACATTTGGTGAGCCTGTTTCTTTCCTTAAGCACAAGCGCCGCACCGATTTGCAGGCAGTCGATAGCTGGTATCCCTATGTGACCAAGGGGCAGGGTGATGAGATTATTGTCAGCTTTGACTACCATCTCTGCTGGGACGGGGCAGGGGCGCCTGACGCGCGCGGCCACACCGCCAACCGTCAGGATCTGTTCTATATGGTCTTTGACACGGGCGATGGCAGCTGGCGCAACGTCGAAGGTGAAGAATTGCCCATGCCGCTGACGCGCGAAGTTGCCGAAGACAAGGCGCTGGTCGCCAAATCAGGTGATCTTTGGTCTTTCAACGCATCGGTGACACTCGATGACCATGGGCATCCCCACATAGGTATCACCATGGGTGAGGATCTGGGCGTGTCCAAAGTCGGCGGCCCCAAACAGATGCGCCATTACCGCTGGAGCGGCAGTGAGTGGGTTGGCGGACAATCGACGAAACTCCCGGTGGGCAATGGCGATCTGGTGGTCGACAACCGCGACGATGTCCGCTTTCTGCTGGCATCCCAGAACAACGTTGGCGATGGTATGGTTGCCTGGTGGGAAAGCGATGACGCCGGGGCCAGTTTCAAGCGCACAAGCGAGCTTCTGGTGCGGGATAACGCGAGTTTCGCGATCAGTAGCTTTATCCGCAATGCGCACCCCGATGCGCGTGTGGTGGTCGCCGAAAGAGCGCGAGGTACAGATGAGCGGCGCATGTATTTGCTGGGGGATAATGGACCCGTGACACGGCCTGTCAACCAGCGCTAAATCGGCTTATGAGACGACTTGCGATCCGGAGCTTTAGTCCACCATTTTTCTCAAAGCGCTGTGCGATAGCGGCAAGCGTCGCGCTCGGCCTGGCGGCGTGCAGCGCGTCGCAAAGCGAGCAAGGCGGAGCAAACGGTGAACCCCTGCCAACCAAGGCAAGCGACTTTGCCTCGGCGCTTAGCTGCAAAACTCCCGCCAGCGCGCGTGTGCGGATCGAAGGCGGAACCTTCATCATGGGCAGCAACGCTGTTTACGCGGAAGAGGGCCTGGAGCGAGAAACAAGGGTCGATGGCTTTTGGATCGATCCGCATGAAGTGACCAATGGCCAGTTCGCAGAATTTGCCGAAGCGACAGGATACCAAACCGTTGCCGAAAAACCCGTAGATCCGGCGCAGTTCGGCGTGCCGGTCGAGCAGATTCCGCCATTCATGCTGGAGCCGGGCTCTGCCGTCTTTACCCCGCCAGAACACCCATCGCGCAGCTATGGCGACTGGTGGAAATATGTGCCTGGTGCGAATTGGCGCAAGCCCTATGGCCCGCAAGGGCCAAGTGCGCGGCCTGACCAGCCGGTGGTCCATCTGGCATGGGACGATATGCGTACTTATGCCGAGTGGAAGGGCGGGCGCATTCCTACCGAAGCCGAGTGGGAATATGCGGCGAGTGCAGGCGCGCAGAAATACACAGAGCAACCCGATCCGCGCCTCGCAAACAGCTGGCAGGGGGTGTTCCCGGTCGTCAATGAAAGCAGTGACGGGTTCAAAGGGATTGCCCCGGTCGGGTGTTTCGAGGCCAACGGCTATGGGCTGTATGATATGGTTGGCAATGTGTGGGAAGTGACCGCCGATTTTTTCCGGCCGGGCCATGATCCGGCCGACCGGGTCAATCCCCGCGGCCCCAGTGAAAACGCCGCCTATGACCCGCTCAATCCCGGTTTTACCAGCCGCGTGATGAAAGGGGGCAGTTACCTTTGCGCGCCCAACTATTGCCAGCGTTATCGCCCTGAAAGCCGGCAAGGCCGTGACGCCGGGCTGGGCGCATCAAATGTCGGTTTCAGGCTTGCTTACGACAGCGCAGAATGAGCGGGCGTGCAGAATTGCAAACTGTGCTTCAACGTCCGGGGAACAGCGTCTCCCGCGTAAGCTCCGGATCTAGCGCAAAATGGCCGGCACATGTGGAGGTGATCACATCTTCCAGCGCGCTTGTCGGTTTGAGATCGCGCGCCTGATAAAGATCGCTCTGGCGCAGGCCGGGCCAATCGCCCAGAACTTTGCCGCCGGCCAGCGATCCGCCGTAAAGCAGGGTTGCTGAACCTGTGCCGTGATCGGTCCCATTGGTTCCGTTGATGGATGCTGTGCGCCCGAATTCTGTGGCGACAATCACCAATGTGTCTGACCAAAGATCGCCCATACCTGCTTTCAGAGCGTCGATCAGCGTATCGAGATTGCGCAGCTCGCGGCCAAGGCGCTGGCGCTGACCGTTATGCGTGTCCCATCCGGTCGTCTCGATCATGGCGACGCGTGCGCCGTCTTCTCCCGTAAGCATCCTTGCCGCCAAGGCGCCGACATCGGCGGCCTGCCGCATATTGCCACTGCCATCCATCCCTTCGGCCATGGCGCGGGTTGCAAGGCTTTCTTCCCAAAGCATGTGCAGCCGCTCATCACCCATATAAAGCTGACCAACTCGCCGCATGTAATCGTCATCCGCATCGGGCAACCGCGAAGGCGCGTATGAGCCCGCTTTGTGCGCCCCCTGAAGAGCCAAAGGGATGTTTTGAGCGATGGCAATGCCCGAAGCCCGCACATCGGGCAGCATCCCGACGAGGCGATTGAGCCAGCCATCCTTGCGTTCGTAAGGGCGTGTTCCGCCGCTTTCGAGTACGTTTTGTCCGTCGAAATGCGATCGGTCGCGGTAAGTGGAGGCTACGGCATGGACCGCCATCATCTCGCCGCTAGCAAACATTGCAGCTGAGCGTTCAAGAGCGGGGTGAAGGGCAAAAAGGCCTCCGATGAGCGGAGCATCCGCATAATCTTCCGCCAGTGTTCCGCGCAGGCCCGCATAGTTGGGATCGCCGACGGGTGCGATTATGCCAAGGCCATCTGCGGCCCCGCGCTGCAAGACAAAGACCATTCGCTTTGACCCGATGCCGCCAGCGGCAAAGGCCACTCTGGGTAGCATGGACGCGCCAATAACTGCGGCCGATCCGCCAAGCATATTTCGCCGGTTGATAATCATCGCCACATTGCCTCCGGGCTTGCCAGCATCAGCGCCATTGCCTGTGCCGGACTTTCTGCACGCGCTACTGCTGTCGCGCTAGTTTCACTCCAGACACCTGCATATATCAGCGGGGCAAGGGCCCGCGCGTCACGCCGCGATCCGCGCCTGCCGATGGTCTGAGCTGCTTCGACACGCCGGTGCAACGCTTCGGGGGCGGCCCATGTGGATGCCTTGTCATCAAAACCAGCAGGTGAACCCGGCTTCCACAGATCCTGCCCCAGATTGATCATCATACGGCGGACCTGCATTGGCTCGAAACGGTCCATTTCAATCGCTCGGAGCGATGCGATGCTCCACTCCCATGGGCTGAGGAACTTTTGACGCTGGGTCTGCCAAACCTCCGGGGCTTCGATCAAAGACAGCGTCACTGCGCCAAGGTCGCCCCCGTTTTCCAAGAAACTGCGCTCCAGCCGGTTGACGAGTGCAGGCGGCGGATCATCAGACGAAAAATGCCGCGCCAGCTTGGTCGCGATATGCTTCGCTGTTGCCGGATGGGCGGCCAGATCATCAAATATCCGCATCGCTTCACGCGCGCCATCTTCGCGATATGTCGTGCCCAGCACGGTTTTGGGGCCGGGTTCGTGGAGGGGCGGCGTGAACGCATAGGTCCGATTTCCGTCATCGCGACCAGCGGCATAGCGGCCCCGCCGCAGCACAGGAACGGTGTGCCCTGTCAACGCCTTGGCGAATTCAGTCACATCGCTTTGCGTATATCCCGAACGAACACCCAAAGTGTGCAATTCAAGAATCTCACGCGCAAGATTTTCGTTCAAACCCGCGCGCCGCCTGCCGCGCTGTGCAGCGGCTTGCCCGCGCCGGCTGTTGGGGCCGATTGATTGCGCCTGATCGAGATAGATCAGCATCGCCGGATGCGTTTCCGCCGTACGCAGCATATCGGAAAACCGGCCAAAAAGATGCGGGCGGATAACTTCTGCTTCAAAGCTCCCGGCAAGCGGGCCAGCACCGGGCTTCTCAGTCGAAATGGCGAAGTGATTGGCCCAGAAATGCACCAGCCGTTCGGTAAAGGGGGATGAGGTGTGCACCGCCAATTCGATGCGCGCGCCAATCGCGTCGCGCAAATGACTGCGCAATGCACGCCGTGCTGCACGTTTGGTATCTTGATCGTCATTACGCAGTCTGCGGAACGCCCCAAACTCCCGCGCAATCAGGCCCGAACTTGGCAGGCCCACCAATGCCCTGGGCCGGGGGTGATAGTCTTCAATCTGCCGTTTCAGCCATGCCTGCGGTGAACCGTTTCGCGCGGCCGATGGCTTCAGCCCATAGCCAAACCGCGTCGCGGCAATCGTCCATGAATGGTCAGCCATACGACCTCCTTCGCTTGTAGACAGAAGATCACGCATGTTTGACGAATTCAAGCATCCAGTTGTCGCAGATTGTCACACCGATTTGTCCGTAACTGCTTCATCGGCGTGAGGAGTACCTAAGACGGCCCGTTGGACGGTCGGTCCATCCTTGGATGTGCGGCGAGTTCATTCCGTTCGGCCAACGCCAGTGATTGCATCGCTTGGTCCAGCTGAGCGCCAAGCTGCTCCCATTTCTCAGCTTATGAAGTCATCCGCGACCAGTGGCATGCAGCACATGATCCCTCAAAATGGGAGGCGTCTCCGATTTCGCTTGCGGCTCCCAATCTTGCGCCCATCAAGGCGCCCCAATTCAGAATATAGATTAAGTATCACAAATAAATACTGATAAAAAAGAGTGTAATTGTCTTTTTACAAAGGTTGATCAAACCTTTGGGACTGCCTGCCGATTTGAAATGTGTTTTCAAGTAAGGCAGCACGCCTCAAGTCGCTTCAGAGCGATATTGTGATGGACCTTCATCGCAAGAGATATAAAGATCATGTAAATCAGTAGATTAGACTTAAAGTATAATCTGCTTTATTAAGTTATTCGGCTGACACGCCGTTCGCTGGCCATGCATGATCAGGCCGAACTGCGAATCGCCTGTGTGGTCGTTCTGAGCCGCTCCTCACACTTTAACAATTTCCAACCAAGTAAGGGTTTCTGATTGGTGCCGCCCATCGGGCTTTAAGCAATAATTAAACGTCACGATGAGCGGTCAGCGGAGATCTAAATTTGATGTTAACCAACGCAGCGATCACGGCAAGCTCACTGATATTCTTACAATATTAACGTACTCTCCAAACGAAACCACAGAACCTCATCGGCTATAAGATTTCCGACGTCCGGCGCATCAAAGTGCCCAAAACCAATGGAAATAATGCCATGAAGTCATTGTCTATCAGCAGCGCGACTTTTGCCGTCGCCATGTCGCTCGCCACCTCGGCGCAAGCGAACACAGGCGCGATGGCTGTCCCTTCTGAAACGATAAAGAGCGAACCGGTCATTGGCTTCGAAAACGTATTGGAGATGCCGGGCACTGATCTAACTGTCAGCAGTCAAGCTCCGATGCAGTCGCCGGAGGTAAAGGGCGAGCTATCTGTACCTCTTGGTGTGATTGATCAGGGAACCTTCGCGCCTGGTGCTATCGGGGCGCAATCAAGCGGAGGCTTCGTAGCCGTTCCAGCGCCGACTGCGGACCTGACGATAGGACCAGTGCTGGCCGACGGAGTTGTAACCGCACGCAGCCTGAGCGGCTTCCACTTGGACGCGCGCTACGGCGATATCGACGCATTCTACGGCGATATCGTCGCGTTCTACGGTGACATTGATGCCTTCTGGGATGATATCAGCCCATTTTATGGCGACATTGACGCCTTTTATGGCGACATCGATGCATTCTGGGGCGACATTAGCCCGTTCTATGGGGACATTACCGCTTTCTGGGGTGATATTGATGCGTTTTGGGGTGACATTGTTGCCTTCGATGCGGTCAATCTCGCCTCCATTGGAAATTTTTGGCAGACCAACGGTGAGCTGATTTCGGCAGCGAATGCGTCTTGGGATAACGGCCAACTGTCGAGTGTGAATTATCGGCTGAACGTTTTGAACGGCAACGCGATTGGTCGGTTTGGCGCGAACGGCTTTACCCAAGAGCGCGCTAATGAAGTCTATGCTCGCCACGGTATATCGCTCAACGATCTTTCAACGCTGAGTTTGACCACCGCCCAACGCGCTGCGTTTTTCCTCGACTGGCATGATACCGTAAACACCTTTTCGGGTATTGATGCGGTCGACCACTGGATGGGAACGATCAACTGGACCCCAGCGCTGACACAAATCCAGGGCGATGGAGCGGATACGCTGATCGCCGTGATCGACAGCAATTTCAATTCCGGCGATCTGAGTGACAATATCGTCCGGCGATATTACTTCGCTGACGGCGCAAATACGGATCTTAACGGTCACGGCTCCGGCGTCGTGAGCCTTATCGCTGCTGCGCATGATGGGCAGGGAGTGATGGGTATCGCGCCAAATGCCAATATCTTTGCATTTAACCCCTTTGATGCTGACGGGCAAACGACCTGGTCGCGTGTCTCAACCGCACTGCGCTTTGCTGGCGAATACAATCGCTTCAACACGCTGCTGGGCCGCGATCAGGCTGTAAGTGTCGTAAACCTCTCGCTCGGCGAGTCTGGTTGGGTCGCATCTCAAGGTCTCGCAGACGTGCTGGCTGACCCCACGATTACGACAAACACTGACAACACGGTTTTTGTGATCGCTGCGGGCAATGATGGTATTACCCAGACCGCAGATATCAACTGGGGCTACGTAAACGGTGCCTTGGGCAGAGAAAGCGATTCTACTGCGATCTTCGTGGGTTCCGTTCGTCCAAATGGAACCATTTCGAATTTCTCCAACCGCCCAGGCACATCATGCCTGCTGGACAATGGCGTTTGCCGTTCCGGTAATGAATTGATGAACCGGTTTATTGTGGCGCCGGGAGAATTGCTGCTTGTAAGCGATGGCAATGGCGGCGTTGTACGCCGGTCCGGCACTTCGTTCGCGGCACCGCTAGTTTCAGGCGCGATCGCACTCTTGCATGACAGGTGGCCGTGGCTGCAGGACCATGCAGACGAAACGGCCGACATTATTCTGACATCTGCACGCGATCTTGGTGCTCCGGGTGTCGACGCTGTTTACGGGCATGGCCTGCTGGACGTGGCAGCCTCGCAATCGCCGCTTGATTTTGGCAGCATGTCTTTCACGCTGTTCCAGCGGAAAGGGAAAAGCTTCCGCTCGTACGAGCAGACCGCCGGACAGCTGCTGGCCGAAGGCGGCATCCCGAGCTGGTGGGAAACGGATGACGTGTATCTGACCGGGATCGAAGACATCGGCGATACGCACCGTGACTTCGCGATCCCGGCATCGTCATTCCAATACGGCAAGTCGACCAATGCCCTTGGCAATGGTTATCAGCGGATGCAGGACTTCGTCGCAGACCGTTTCGCCAACTGGCTGGTAAGCAGCGGCGCGGACCGTGACGGTGACGGCACGGCTGGCATTTCACAGATCCGGTCTGGAGCCGTGGAAACGGGCGGCCAGTGGAAGATTGCTGTCGAGGCGATCCAGCCACGCGTTTCTCAGCAGGGCCAGTTTGTGCCGGTTCACAATGCGGCAACGCTGACAGATCCATCTGGCAAGTTTGCGATGACATTCGGCCACGGCCAGGGCGCTATGGCGCTTTCCGGCGAAGGATTTGGAGTTGTCAGCGATTACGATCCATACTCGGGCGGGGTGAACCCTATCCTTGGTCTTGCCTCCGGTGAGCTGTTTGGACAGGCGAGCTACAAGATCGCGTCGACAACCACAGTCAGCGTTGGTTTCAGTGCGAACCGCGAAGACTGGAGCGAGCTAAACACGGACGATGCGCTCGAAGTGGCCAGCCGCCAGCGTCTGGGAGCGCGCGAGGCTTCGGCTCTCTCGCTGTCGCTAGAGCAAAAGGTTGCTGATGGCTTCACCGTCAATGCGCAGTGGACCCGGCTTGATGAACAGGATGCGATGTTCGGTGCACAGGCTACGCTGCTTGATAACGGGACGGCGACAGATGCTGTTACCGTTTCTGCTTCGATCGATTTTGGCGATGGCTTTGCATTCGACCTTTCCGCAACCGGCGCCGCCAGTGAAACCAACGATGCGCAGTTCCTTTCGAACCGCGGAACAGTTTGGACCACGGCGGGACAGGTCGCGCTTAGCAAGCAAGGCTTGGTTGGTGATCGGGACAGACTGCGCGTTTCTGTGGGTCAGCCATTGAATGTCGAGGATGGCGAGCTTGAGTTCGGAAGCCTTCAGGTCGTCGACCGTGCAACCGGCGAGCTGGGCCGCGTCGATCAGACGATTGGCATTGAGACGAAGCGGCGTATCGCAGGCGAGATCGTCTACGCGACGCCGGTTACCGAAGGCTCCGAGTTTGGTCTGTTCGGTCGCTATGTCAGCGCTGGGGGGCAGGATCAGGAGGAAGCGCTTATGATCGGCGCCAACTTCGGACTGCGGTTTTAAGGGAGGCTATGATGATCAGCGGTAAAATCAACCACATCGACCTTCCAATCGAGAACACGAGCAAGGGACTAAGAATGCTCAAAACAGGGATCAAAGGAATCGGTTCAGCTGCTGCGGCGCTGCTTATCGCCTCGGCCGCGCCGGCATATGCCGGGACGGAGGTAGAAGCCGGTGTGCACCACACCAGCATCGCGAAAGCCAAGTCCATGATGGTCAAGAATCCGGGAGTGGCGCTTGATCTGGCGCGCGGTGCAAAGCACCTGATCGAAGGAAAGACTGGCGAAGCCACGCGGGATCGCCTGACAGCCAACTGGCTCGAAGGGGAGGCGCTGCTGCGCCTTAACCGGAGCGAGGAAGCTGCAACAATCATCCGCCCCGCACTTGCTGCCGCATCGAGGTCTTTCGCTGAGGAAAAGATCTATGCTGACCTTCTGCGTTCCGCTGCATCGCTTGAAGGCCGGACTGGAAATTCAAGCCAGGCTCTCGCCTTCTTCATGATGGCGGAACAGCGGTATGAGCAGCTTGGTGACGCACGGAGCCAGGCGATTGTCCTGCAGAATATCGGGTCTCTCTACTCGCGGGCCAAGGAATATGAAGAGACACTGCGCTATTACAGCAAGGCTGCCACTGTTTTTTCCGATGACGCCATCCTTTCGCTTTCGGCGCACAACAACATCGGAAATGCGCTGCGTGGCATGAAGCGCTTTGACGAAGCAGAAGCCGAATTCGGCAAGGCTCTGGTGATCGCCGAAAAGATGTCGAGCCCAATCCTTCAGGCGCGAATTCTCACAAACCTTGCCTCAGCCCAGCAACTCGGCGGCGCCGTTGACCAGGCTGAGGAAACTGCGAACCGGGCGCTCGGGCTGGCAGAAAAGTTCGCCGCAGATTGGACGCCTTTCATCTACGGTGTGCTGGCGCAGATCGAGCTTGATCGCGGAAATCTGGCCACTGCCGAAGAGCACATTAACCGCACTTTCGCCGATGTCCCGCTCAACACAACCAACGCCCTGTTCCGCGATTTTCATGAGACGGCGTCGGAGATATTCGAACTCAGCGGCAATGTTGAGCTGGCCGGATTGCACACCAGCGCACTCGACCGCCTCAATCGGGAGGCGTCGGAAGTCAGGCTCAACGTCTAAGCCTGATCATCAGGCATGAACGCAAGATCAAGGGGGCGCGCTAATCAATAGCGCGCCCTTTTTTATTGTCAGCCGCAGCTCAAAGCCTAAACAGGCGCAATGGCAAAAGGGACACATGATTTTGCGCCGGATCCGCGCAATGACAGCATTCTGATCAACGTAAACGGCACGCTTGTACCGCGCGCGCAAGCAACGGTATCGGTCTTCGACAGCGGGTTTATGCTGGGTGATGGCGTGTGGGAGGGCTTGCGGCTGCACAAGGGGCGCATCGCCTTTCTCGATGCGCATATGGACCGGCTTTACGAAGGCTCTAAAGCTATTGCGATGGATGTCGGTCTGTCTCGCGAAGACATGTCCAGACGAATTGATGAGACGATCGATGGCAATAAGATGCGCGATGCCGAAGGCGTCCACATCCGCCTGATGGTAACGCGCGGCATTCGCTCGACACCGTATCAGGACCCGCGCGTGGTCATTTCGCCGGCCACAGTCGTGATTATTCCTGAATATAAAGCGCCGCTGCCCTCGACGGTTGAAACCGGCATCCGCCTGTTTACCGTGCATGTGCGCCGCGGTGATCCGGCGGTGCAGGATCAGAAGCTTAACTCCCACTCTAAACTCAACTGCATCACAGCATGCATACAGGCGGCACAGGCGGGCGCTGACGAGGCATTGATGCTGGACCCGCACGGCTTTGTGGCGACGTGCAATTCAACCCATTTCTTTATCGTGCGCAAAGGCGAGGTGTGGACGTCGAGCGGCGATTATTGCCTCGGCGGAATAACCCGTTCGAATGTGATCGAAGTATGCCGGGAGGCCGGGATTCCTGTTTTCGAGAAGAACTTCTCTCTCACCGATGTCTACGGCGCGGAAGAGGCTTTTGTCACTGGCACTTTTGCCGGTGTCGTTCCTGTAACGGAGGTTGATGGCCGCAAGCTGACCGACGCGCGGGGACCGATGGTTGAACGCTTGCAGGGCCTGTACAAGGAGCTGATGAACCGGGATGTGACCACGTGACGCTCCGCATCGCCATGTGGTCAGGTCCGCGTAACATCTCCACGGCCATGATGCGCAGCTTTGGCGCGCGTGAAGATTGCGCAGTGTCGGACGAGCCGTTTTATGGAGCCTTTCTGAAGGCGAGCGGAGAGCCGCACCCGATGGCGGCTGAAACCATTGCCGATATGGACTGCGACTGGCGCAGTGTGACGCAGACGCAATCTGGCGAGGCACCGGATGGCAAGCCGATCTGGTATCAAAAGCATATGCCTCACCATATGGTCGGGCCAATCGACATTCGTGATTTTCCCGATCACGCCCACGCCTTTTTGATCCGCGCCCCTGATCGTGTGGTTGCAAGTTATCGCAACAAGAATGAATTGCGCACCCCGCAAATGTTGGGCTTCGCGCAGCTGCGCGAATACTTCGAAATCGAAAGCGAAAGGCTTGGCCGCGCGCCGCCGGTTGTCGATTCAGACGATATCCTGCGCAATCCGGTTGGCACGCTTGAAAAGTTGTGCGCAGCACTCGGTATGCCATGGGATCCGGCCATGCTGGCTTGGGAAAAAGGTCCGCACGCCGAAGACGGAGTTTGGGGCGCACACTGGTACGACAAGGTGAACGCCTCGACGGGTTTCGGCGCTGCTCCCGCGGGTTTGCCAGAGCTGACGGGTGCCTACGCCGAAGTCGCCGAAGCATGCCGCGATGATTATGAAACGCTGAAAAAGCATGCAATCTGATATCCTCGCATTTTGGACCGGCAACTCCCGACACAAGCTCTGGTAGCAATAATCCGATGAATGACTGGATTTCTCTCGCCCGCGATGCCGTATCGGCTGCGCAAGCCCTTTCAGATCAGGTCCGGGATGCTGTCCGCACTCGGGTGGTGTCTGATGGCAAACCTGATGCGTTGCTCATCACGCGTGAACAGCACGCTGTGCACGGCTTCGCGTGGATCGCCTCTACAGTGGCAGCTCTGCAGGCGACTGCCGATTGGGCCGCGTGCGCGCATCGCTCAGATCAGTTCGGAACGGCTGAGGAACTGACTCTGCGCATCGGTTTTGGCGAATACTGTGCGCAGCTCATACACGGTGTGGCGATGAGCCAGGGGGAGTTCGTCCGTGTCTCCACACTCGGCCTGGGACAGGCTGCAGAAATATTCGCCGCCAATCCTGCCGTGGAGCGTTTTCTTGCTGATGGGAATACGGCCGAAACTCGTCTGGAATATTCGGCTTTGCTTAGTGAAGGCGCGTTGCCCGATGAAGGTCTGGGCGATGAAACACTCGACCTGATCCGGGCCCAGTTTCGCGCATTCACACAAGACAGGATCACGCCGCACGCGCATCAGTGGCATCTTGACGACGCACTGATCCCGGACGGGGTGATTTCGGAGATGGCTGAACTCGGCGTGTTCGGCGTGTGTATTGATGAGGCTTATGGCGGGCTTGGCCTCGGAAAGCTTGCGATGGCGCTGGTATCGGAAGAGCTTTCGCGCGGCTGGATATGCGCAGGCTCGCTTGGCACCCGGTCCGAGATTGCAGGCGAGCTTATCGGCGCAAATGGAACCGATGAGCAGAAGGCGAAGTTTCTTCCCGGAATCGCCAATGGGTCAATCTTGCCGACAGCTGTTTTCACAGAGCCGGATACCGGCAGCGATCTGGCGAGTGTAAAAACGCGGGCTCGCAAGATCGGCGATGGGCGTTGGCGAATTGACGGTGCGAAAACCTGGATTACCCACGCGGCGCGCACGGATCTGATGACGCTGATGGCCCGCACGAACCCTGATGAGCCCGGCTATCGCGGATTGTCGATGTTCCTTGCTGAAAAGACGCGCAGCACAGATGCCAATCCTTTTCCTGACAACGGTATCGATGGGAGCGAAATCGAGGTGCTCGGCTATCGCGGGATGAAAGAGTATGCGCTGGGTTTTGATGGTTTTCACGTCGCGGGGGATGCGTTGCTCGGCGGAGCGGAGGGTCAGGGTTTCAAGCAACTGATGCGCACATTTGAGGGTGCGCGAATTCAGACGGCTGCGCGCGCGATCGGTGTCGCATGGAATGCGTTCGATCTTGCCCTTAGTTATGCGCAAGGCCGGAAGCAATTCGGCGAACCGCTAACCCGGTATCCGCGCGTATCGGACAAGCTGGCATTGATGGCAGCTGAAACCGTGATGAGCCGGGAACTCACCTATTTTGCTGCGCGCCAGAAAGATCGCGGTGATCGCTGCGATATTGAAGCAGGCATGGCAAAACTTCTGGCGGCGCGCACCGCATGGAGCGCAGCGGATAATGCGGTGCAGATCCACGGCGGGAACGGTTATGCGCTGGAGTATCCAATCAGCCGGGTGCTGTGCGATGCGCGTATCCTCAATATTTTCGAAGGTGCGGCGGAAATCCAGGCACAGGTCATCGGGCGGGGACTGCTTGCGAATACGCAAAGCTGATTTGCGAATAGGTATGCTGCATTGCAGCGCGATTGTTGACGCTTTGGCCTGAGCCTCTATGCCACTCCTATGGGATCAGACCATGCACCGGGCCACCCGCCACCATTGACCACGCTGCTCGCGAGCGGGCCGGTTGCGTTGTTTCTGGATTTTGACGGAACGCTGGTCGAACTTGCTCCTGGTCCTGACGACATTGAGCCGCAGGCGGGCCTGGCTGACAGTCTGGCCACGCTGGACATACGCATGGGCCGTCGCTGTGCGGTGGTGAGCGGACGCGGCCTGAGCGATATTGAAGGGCATATTGGCCCGCTCAAGATCGCGGGTGCAGGCTCACACGGAAGCGACATGCGGCGCGCTGATGGCAGTCTGTTGGGGCACGGTGCGCAAGGATTGCCAAGTGAGATCGAGGCGGAATTGCGCGCCTATGCAGCGCAGCACGGTCTCAACTATGAAGAGAAGCCTCATGGTGGCGCCCTCCATTACCGCCAAAATCCCGATGCAGGGCCCGACGCGGAAACATTTGCGCAAGAGCTGGCCACGGCGCATGGCTGGGCCGCACAAAGCGGCAAATGCGTGGTTGAAGTGGTCGCAAAGACAGCAAACAAGGGCGCAGCAGTTAAAGCCTTTATGAAAGAGCCCCCTTTCAAAGGCGCGACGCCGTTTTTTATCGGTGATGATCTGACAGACGAAGCTGGCTTTGAAGCGTGCGAGGCGCTCGGCGGGGCGGGCATACTTGTAGGCTCGCGGGAACAAACAACGGCGCGCTATCGCTTGGACGATGTCAGCGCGGTTCACACATGGCTGGAAATATGAGCGAAACCAAACTTCCCAACCTCGAACTCTGGCCGATCGGCAATTGCCAGGTCTCCGGCCTTATCGATCAGTCTGGCGCGCTGGTGTGGGGCTGCGTTCCGCGCGTTGACGGCGATCCGGTGTTTTCGGCGCTCCTCAATGGCGAACAGCGCGACGCAGGGATCTGGCGGTTCGAGCTTGAAGGGCAGGTAAGCGCGCGGCAGGAATATATTCGCAACACGCCGAACCTTGTGACCACATTGGAAGCAAGCGATGGCAGCGCGGTCGAGATACTGGACTTCTGCCCGCGCTACGAGCGCTCTGGCCGGATGTACCGCCCGGTGGCCTACGTGCGGATCGTGCGTCCTATTGCTGGGAACCCGCGCGTGCGAGTGGTGCTCAAACCGACCAAGAATTACGGAGCGGGTCTGGCTGAGACGACAAATGGCACGAACCACATTCGTTATCTGGTCGGCCCGCAGGCGCTGCGCCTCTCAACAGACGCGCCGGTGGGATACGTGCTTGAAGGACGCAGCTTCAGGATCGAAGGCGACACGCATTTTTTCCTGGGCCCTGACGAACCTTTTGTCGGCAACCTTCAGGATGAGGTACGCGGCATGGAACAGCGCACGCGCAAATATTGGCAGCAATGGGTGCGCGGTCTGCATATTCCGTTTGAATGGCAGGAAGAGGTTATCCGCTGCGCGATCACGCTGAAACTGTGCCAGCATGAAGAAACAGGTGCGATTGTCGCGGCGCTCACGACCTCAATCCCCGAGGCAGCGCATTCGGAGCGGAACTGGGATTACCGATACTGCTGGATCCGCGATTCCTATTACACGATCCAGGCGCTGAACCGGCTTGGCGCGCTCGATGTCATGGAGAAATATCTCACATACCTGCGCAACATAGTGGACAGCGCTCGCGGCGGTCAGATCCAGCCGCTTTATTCGGTCATGGGACAAAGCGAGCTCGATGAAACGACGGCCAGCTATCTTGCCGGTTATCGGGGCATGGGTCCGGTGCGGCGCGGAAATGCGGCCTACAAGCAGATCCAGCATGATTGCTATGGCCAGATTGTCCTGCCCAGTGTCCAAAGCTTTTTTGACCGCAGGCTGCTGCGGCAGGCCGACGACCATGATTTCGAAAATCTCGAACAGGTCGGCAAGATGGCGTGGGCAATGCACGATCAACCCGATGCAGGGCTTTGGGAGTTCCGCACGCGCGAAGAGGTGCACACATATTCCGCCGTAATGAGCTGGGCAGCGTGCGATCGGCTCGCCAGGACGGCCGACCATCTGGGAAAGGCTGATCGCGCAAAGATTTGGCGCGAGCGTGCTGACAGCATCCGTGCCAAGATCGAGGCGGAGGCGTGGAAGGAGAATGGCGAGGGCGGTCATTACGGCGCAAGTTTCGAGAGCGACTATCTGGATGCAAGCCTGCTCCAGATGGTCGAACTGAGATTTCTTTCGCCCGATAATGAACGTTTCCAGCAGACTTTTGCAGCCGTTGAAAAACATCTGCGGCGCGGTGATCATATGCTGCGCTATGCGGCTGAAGATGATTTCGGCGCACCAGAGACGGCTTTCAACGTCTGCACATTCTGGCTGATCGAGGCTCTGCATCTGGCTGGTCGCGATGATGAGGCGCGGACATTGTTCAAGACAATGTTGAGTCACACGACAGCCTCTGGTCTGCTTTCAGAGGACCTGGATTATGAAACCGGAGAACTTTGGGGGAACTTCCCGCAGACCTACTCGCTGGTAGGAGTAATCAATTGCGCCGGTTTGCTCTCCAAAATGTGGAGCGATGTGCGTTAGGAGCCTTATGAGCCGTCTTGTCGTTATCTCGAACCGTGTCGCCGTGCCCAAAGCACGCGGCGTTGCTGGCGCTCAGGGAGGGCTGGCCGGTGCTCTGAACGCGGCGCTGAAGGATTATGGCGGCCTGTGGTTTGGCTGGTCCGGTCAGGAAAGCGAAGACCGCACGGGCAATATGAATCTTCAGCGCAATGATGGTGTCACCACCGCGACCATCGATCTGAGCACGCGGGACATCGACGAATATTACAACGGTTATGCAAACTCAACGCTGTGGCCGCTGTTCCATTACCGCATTGATCTGGCCGAATACGAGAATGAGACCGGCAAGGGCTACGAACGTGTGAATGAGCGGTTCGCCGAGAGCGCGCTTCCGCTGATAGAAGAAGATGATCTGGTGTGGGTGCACGATTATCATCTGATACCGCTGGGCGACCGGTTGCGCGCGCGCGGTGCGAAGAACAAGATCGGCTTCTTCCTTCACATACCGTGGCCACCGACGCGGCTTCTGACATCGCTGCCGTTTCACGAGCGGTTGGTTACGACATTGCTCGCCTATGATCTGGTCGGCTTCCAGACGGAAGAATGGCTTGGAAGCTTTTTCCATTATTGCGAAACGGAGCTGGGTGCTGCGGTAGATCAGGAAAGCGGTAAAATCACTTTCGAAGGGCGCACGACCACCGCACGCGCTTATCCCAATGGTATCGACTGGGACCATTTTGCAAAGCAGGGCGAAAGTGATGAAGCGAAGGTGGCAGAGGAGCGCCTGCTTGCGTCAACCCGCAACCGTACAGGCATGATCGGTGTCGACCGTCTCGATTATTCCAAAGGTCTGCCGGAACGTATTGACGGCATAGGGCGCTTTTTCGATCAGTTTCCCGAACGCACACGCGACCTGGTTTTTATCCAGATCGCTCCGCCCAGCCGTGAGGATGTCGAAAGCTACCAGAATATCCGCAACACCCTTGAGCAGAAGACGGGTCAGATCAACGGGGCGCGCAGCGAGGTGGATATCGTTCCTATCCGCTACGTGAACCAAGGCTATAGCCATGCGGAGCTGTACGGCTTCTTCCGCGCTTCGAAAATCGGTCTTGTCACGCCGCTTCGTGATGGAATGAACCTGGTCGCGAAAGAATATGTGGCGGCCCAGGATCCGGCTGACCCGGGCGTGTTGATCCTGTCCGATTTTGCGGGCGCTGCCCAGCAGCTTGCTTGCGAAGGAGACGGCGCAGTGATCGTCAATCCTCACAGCCCCGATGCGCTCGCTCGCGCGATCAAGACTGCGCTTGATATGCCTCTTGATGAACGCAAAAGCCGGTACGAGGCAATGATTGGCACAATCCGCGATGACAATGTGCAGGTCTGGACAAAGAATTTCTGCGACGATCTAGCTTCGGTCTGAGAATTACACCGAGCGCCGTTGTAATTGCATTGGCTCCGCCAGATAGCCGGCATCGCGCGCCATGCGCGTTTTCAGGTCCAGATGGCCTTGTCGTCCGCGCGCTTCCAAAATCTTTTCGATCCTGCGCGGTATTGCAAGCGGATTGAAAGGTTTGCGGATATAATCCTGTGCGCCGGCATATATGGCGCGATTTTCGTCAGCTTCGCCCTTCATCGCGGTGAACATGATCACTGGCAGATCGTAGAATCGTGATGATCCTCTGATCCTTCGCAACAGGCTCACACCGGAAATGCCGGGCATGTCCTGATCGAGCAACAGGACGTCAGGCCGGCGTTGCTCAAGCACCTTCCACGCCTGTTCACCAGAAGTCACCCATCCACTTGCGTGTCCCGCATCAATCAGGATGTCGCTGACCATTTCGGCCACAAGCTCGTCATCATCTGCAATCAGAATATTTGCCATTGTGTTCCCTCACGCTGCGTCGATTTCTCGGCCTCTTGCTTACATAGGTTTTACCATCACCGGTTTTGTACGGTGATACGCATTGGCACCTAACGGCGGCGGTTGTGCGCAGGGCCCGGCACTGTCAGTGTCTCACGATGATTCGAGAGCCCGATACGAGCCGCTTCCTGACCACAGACAGCATCCACAATTTTCGTGACTACGGTGGGTATCGGACCGCATCCGGCGGCCGGGTAAAGACGGGTTTGCTGTTTAGGTCCGGGCACCATGCCGATGCGAGCGGCGGCGATTTGGCCACGGTTTCCGCGCTTTCACTAGCGCATGTGATCGATCTGCGCGGAGACAGCGAGCGCGCGCGACACAGCTGCAAACGTCCGGATGGTTTCGCAGCCGAAGTGATCTATTTCGAAGGCGAAACCGCTGGCCTCGCGCCCCATCTTGAGGCTGCGGAGGGAAGCATCGACGCCGCAAGTGCCCATTCGGCAATGGTAAGCTTGTATGGCGCGCTACCTGACCGTGCCGGCCTCAACTGGGTTCTCCAGCGCTATTTCGATGCGCTGGCGAGCGGTAAGGGCGCGAGCCTTGTTCACTGCGCCGCGGGCAAGGACCGCACGGGCATTGCAGCAGATCTGCTTCTTCACCTGCTCGGCGTGCATCCTGACGATGCGATGCACGATTATCTCCTGACCAATCACTCGCCTCGAAATGAAGAGCGCATTGCGCACGGAATGGCGCTGATGGGCGGAAAATACGGAGCAAGGGACGAGGCGACCATGCGCGTGCTCATGGGGGTCGAGGCGGAATTTCTGCAAGCATCAAGGGCGTCCGCTGTCGCTCGCTTCGGCTCGATCGATGCGTATCTGGAGGAAGGGCTGGGCGTCGATCCTGGCAAACGCGATGCGATTATAGCCCAGCTTGTGGATGCGTAAGACAATCCTTCGCGCCGTCGATTGAAGCGCGCGGCGTTAACGCCTAAATCGCGGTCTGCATTATCAAACAGGAATTCACAATGGCGACCCACCGCACCAAGATGCTGATCATCGGCTCAGGCCCCGCAGGCTATTCGGCTGCAATCTATGCTGCGCGCGCCATGCTTGAACCGATTGTTGTGCAGGGTCTGCAACCTGGCGGGCAGCTGACCATTACCACCGATGTCGAAAACTATCCCGGCTACCGCGAAGTGGTGCAGGGCCCGTGGCTTATGGAAGAGATGAAGGCGCAGGCTGAACATGTCGGCACCCGCATGATGTGGGACACCATTGTCTCTGTCGATCTGGAGAACGGGCCCCCTTACACCGCCATCGGAGACAGCGGGGATGAGTATATCGGGGATACGCTGGTCATTTGCACCGGCGCGCAGGCAAAGTGGCTCGGCGCGCCCGGCGAACAGGAACTGGGCGGCAAAGGTGTGTCCGCCTGCGCGACCTGTGACGGGTTCTTCTACCGCGGTAAAAAGGTCGCCGTGATCGGCGGCGGCAACACCGCAGTTGAAGAAGCGCTCTATCTCACCAACCATTCCGACGATGTGACTTTGATCCACCGGCGCGATGAGCTGCGGGCGGAGAAGATCCTGCAGGAGCGCTTGCTGAAGCATCCCAAGATTTCGACCTTGTGGACCAAGACAGTCAAGAGCTTCCAGGCGGGCGAGAGCGGTGCGCTGGACCATCTCGTGCTTGAGGATACGCAGACGGGCGAGACCTCAACTTTGCAGGTCGATGGCGCTTTCGTTGCCATTGGCCACGCACCTGCGACGGAGCTGTTCAAGGGTAAACTGCCGATGGATGACGGCGGATACCTGCTGGTTGAGCCCGGGACGCCCAAGACCGAGTTGCCCGGCGTGTTTGCCGCTGGCGATGTGACGGATCATGTCTATCGTCAGGCGGTCACCGCCGCGGGGATGGGCTGCATGGCAGCGCTCGATGGCGAACGGTATCTGGCCGTGCAGGAAGACCTGGCTGAAACCGCGACCGAAGCGGCGGAGTAAGCCCCCGCCGTCTTCGGACAGTTTCAGATGTGAATGTCGAACACCACGATTGACGCGTGGAAGATCAACGCAATCAGCACCAGGCTTGATAGCGCAAACAGCACGAACCGCACCATGACCTTGTTGGCGGTCGCCTGAACCAGCGAGTGGGCAACGCGCAGGCCCACATAGATCCACGCCAGAAACGCGTTCATCCCGCCGCCCTGATCTAGCACGGCCAGTGTGATCGCAACAGCGTAGAACACCGTGGGCTGTTCATGCAGGTGATTGTAATTGTCGGCTTTCCAGTTGACCTTTTCCGGCAGCTTGCCGCGCAGTTCCGCGCCGGTTGTCCCAACCAGCTTGGCAGGCGCTTCGATATCGGGCGACTTGCTCATTGCGGGTATCCGCGTGGCATACATCCAGGCCCACATGACCATGGTCCAGATCATCAGTGCCACTGTGGGTTGCAGGATTTCCATTCCGTTCATTGTCGTTATCCTTATGCGGGAAGCGTGCTTGCGTCCGCGAAAACGGTCGCCATGACCGCGCGGATCGCGAGGGCGACGAGTGCAAATGTGCTGAGCAGGAACAGGGCAAAGCGGACCGGCAGCCTATTGACCAGTATCTGCCATAGCGAATGTATGATCCTCAGCCCGACATAGACCCATGCCAGCATCACATCGAAGCCGGTCGGCCCCACTATCGCCAGCATCACCACCACAGCGTAGAACAGCGTCGGCTGTTCATGGAGATGGCTGTGATTATGCGCAGGCCAGTTCGCCTTGTCAGGAATCTTGCCTTCCAGATCCTGCCCGCGGCCGCCCTGCTTTCCGGTGAAGACCGACTTGTCCTCCACCTTGGCTATGGCGCCGAAACGCACGGGCACGATCCAGAACAGGACCACCAGGGTCCACACCACCAACACCGCAGCGGGCGCGAGCATTTGCGCTTGCATTGAGACGATCCCCTCTTCTCTTATCGCGCAGAGTCCTGCGAGAGCGCAGGCCGATTGTCAATTGCGCGCGGGTTCATCCCGCTATGGTTTCGGCGAAGCGCACAGGGTCCGCATTGCCGCCAGTGACCATGATGACGGTGGCCTCATCCACGGCAACCTTGCCCGCGAGCGCGGCTGCCAGCGCCGCAGCACCGCCGGGCTCCACCACCATGCGAAGGTTTGCGAAAGCCCATCTCTGCGCGGTGCGGATCTCGTCATCGGTGACGGTCAAGCCCGGTTCGGCGCGCCCCGCAAGCATGTCCAGATTGAGCTGCTTGGTGCTTTCCGGCTGGAGCGCATCGCAGATCGTCTTTGGCGCATCGGTGCCGGCCCGCACGATTGCTCCCTTGGCAAGCGCTTGCCCGACCATGTCCCAGCCATCGGGCTCGACGATGTGGATCGCCGCATCGGGGCAGGCGAGCGAGAGGCCGACCGCCAAACCGCCGCCGCCGCAGCATACGACAAGGCGGGATGGCTCGCGCCCCAATTGCTCTGTCACTTCCAGTCCGGCGGTGCCTTGCCCCTCCATGACCCACGGATCTCCAAACGCATGGACGAGCGTGCCGCCGCGTTCCGCGATCAGCTTTGCGGCAACCGCGTCGCGGTCCTCTCCGGGCCGCTCATACAACACCACCTCGGCCCCCAATGCCCGCGTGTTCTCCAGCTTTACGCGCGGCGCATCGCGCGGCATCACGATCGTCGCCTTCAGTCCAAGCCGCCTTGCCGCCCACGCGACACCTTGTGCATGGTTGCCGCTGGACACGGCGACGGCGTGGTCGCTTTCAAGGTTCGACAGCCGCCACCACGCGCCCCTGATCTTGAAGGCACCAATGGGTTGCAGGTTCTCGGCCTTCACATGCACCCGCACGCCGTTCAGTTCGACCGGCAGCAATGGCGTCGGAGGCAGCGGGATCGCTTCCAGGCTGGCTAGAGCCTTGGCGACGCCTTCAGACGTGGGTTTTCGAGTGCGATCAGTCATGCCTCAATTCCTACAGGATGGAACACATGGAACAGGGTCCAGTGTAAGTAAAATTCACTGTTTTCATTGAACTTTTCCAAGCGCTCGTTTCCTGCCATTTGCGAGTTGCCCTTTCCATCATTCCGCTATGCCTCAAGCACCATCGGTAGGAAACACCGGATCAATTGTCGCGGTCCGCGCATTGGACTAATGAGCCGCGCAAGAATCGAATTTGAAAGGTCATGAATATGTCGACAGTTCTGGTGATCGGGGCAGGGGGCGTCAGCAGCGTCTGTGTCCACAAGATGGCGATGAACAAGGATATCTTCTCCGATATCCACCTTGCCAGCCGGACCAAGTCAAAGTGCGATGCGATTGCGGCAAGCGTCAAAACGCGCACCGGCGTGGATGTTGCGACATACGAGATCGACGCCGAGGAAGTGCCCGCGATGGTGAACCTGATCAAAAAGGTTCAGCCCGGCCTCGTCGTAAACCTCGCGCTGCCATATCAGGATCTGCCGATCATGGATGCCTGTCTGGAGGCGGGCGTGCACTATCTCGACACTGCAAATTATGAGCCCAAAGACGAAGCGAAGTTCGAATACAAATGGCAGTGGGCCTATCACGACCGTTTCAAGGAAGCGGGCCTTATGGCGTTGCTGGGTTCAGGTTTCGATCCCGGCGTCACCAGCGTCTTCACCATGTGGCTGAAGAAACACAAGCTGAAGACCATCCGCACGCTCGACATCCTCGATTGCAATGGCGGCGATCATGGTCAGGCATTTGCGACCAACTTCAATCCGGAAATCAATATCCGCGAAGTGACCGCGCCCGCGCGCCATTGGGAAAACGGTGAGTGGGTCGAAACACCCGCAATGCAGGTGAAGACCGAATTCGATTTCGAAGCGGTCGGGCCGAAAAACGCCTATCTGATGTATCACGAGGAGCTGGAAAGCCTCGCCAAGTTCAACCCCGAAATGGAGCGCGCGCGCTTCTGGATGACCTTTGGCGATGAATATATCAAACACCTGACCGTGCTGCAGAATGTCGGCATGACCGGCATCGAGCCGATCCGCTATCAGGGCAAGGAAATCATCCCGCTGCAATTCCTCGCCGCCGTGCTGCCCAAGCCCGAGACTCTGGGCGAGACGACCAAGGGTAACACCAATATCGGCTGCATCGCGACCGGAGAGGCGCTGGATGGGTCAGGCGAAAAGACGTTTTACATCAACAACATCTGCTCGCACGAGGCAGCTTACGAGGAAACCGGCAATCAGGCGGTTTCATACACGACCGGTGTGCCAGCAATGATCGGCAGCGCCATGATGGTCACCGGCACATGGTCGGGTACGGGCGTCTTCAACATGGAAGAGATGGACCCCGATCCATTTATGGAGATGCTCAACGCGCACGGCCTGCCATGGCAGGTGAAAGAGCTGGACGGGCCGGTGGGCTTCTGATCCGCGAGGCCCAACCCTCTGACGCCAGCGCAATTTGGGGCATCATAGGTCCGGTCATCCGGGCAGGTGAGACCTACACGATTGACCGCGACATCTCTCGAGAGTCTGCGCTCGCATATTGGATGGACGGTGGCGGACATTGCTTCGTCGCCGAAGAGGCTGGTGTAGTTCTGGGGACCGACTATCTCAAACGCAATCAGGCGGGTGGCGGAAGTCATGTCGCCAATTGCGGCTATGTGGTCGGCGAAGCGGCGCGCGGCAAAGGCATTGCACGCGCGATGTGCGAGCATTCGATGCAAAAAGCGCGCGAACTGGGCTTTGCCGCGATGCAGTTCAATTTCGTGGTGTCGATCAATATTGGCGCAGTCCGATTGTGGGAGAGCTTAGGCTTTGCAATCGTCGGACGCCTGCCCGATGCCTTCGATCACCCTAAAGCGGGGCATGTCGACGCATTGGTCATGCATAGAAAGCTGTAAGAGATGGAAACAAAAGCCGGTGATCCGGGCGCGTTCGCCCACTTTGATCTTTCCCGCGTGGAAAGCCCCGCATTCGTGGTGGACGCGGCGAAGCTGCGCGCGAATTGCCAGATCCTTGCCGATATTCGCGACCGTGCGGCCAGCGACGGTGCGAGCATCAAGGTTTTTGCCGCGCTCAAGGCGTTCTCGATGTGGTCGACCGCGCATATCATCGGTGAGTATCTCGACGGTGTCTCCAACAGCGGCCTGTGGGAAGCGCGGCTGGCGTCCGAATTCTATGACGGAGAAATCGCGACCTATTCCGCAGCCTTCAAGCCGGAGGAGCTGGACGAGATTTGCCGCCTTTCCGACCATGTGATCTTCAACTCGCCCGGCCAGATGCGGCGCGCGGCGCTGATCCTTGATCAGGCTTCGGTGACCGGTGGTGACGTGTCCGTCGGCCTGCGCATCAATCCCATGGTCGCGACCGGCGAAGTGCCCAAATACGATCCCAGCGCGCCCGGTTCACGCCTCGGTTTTCCGCTCGACCAGCTAACCGAAGAGCATATGGACGGCGTCGAAGGTATCCATTTCCACAATCTGTGCGAGCAGACCTTTGAGCCCCTGCGCCAGACGTGGGACCGCGTGTTCGATGCAATTGAGCCTTGGTTCGGGCAGCTCAAATGGATCAATATGGGCGGAGGGCATCACATCACCCGCGCCGATTATGAGCGCGATGCACTGGTTGAATTCCTGAAAGACGCTGCCGCAGACACCGGGGCAGAGATCATCATCGAACCGGGCGAAGCGATTGCTCTTGATGCAGGCATACTCATCGGCACTTTGCTTGATACAGGTTTCAACGAAGTGCCGATCGGCATCACTGATATCTCCGCGACATGCCACATGCCCGATGTGCTGGAGGCTCCCTATCGCCCCGCAATGCTAGGCGAATTGCAGGATGACAGCATTCCGATCCGGTTGGGCGGTCCGTCATGCCTCGCCGGAGACGTGATCGGCGATTATCGCCTGCCCGTTCCGGCAGAACCGGGCGCGCGCTTCGCGTTCCTCGATCAGGCGCATTATTCGATGGTGAAGACGAACACGTTCAACGGTGTGCAGCTTCCCTCGATCTGGTTGTGGGACAGCGAAACGGATGCGCTCGAATGTGTCAAACGCTTTGAGTACGAGGATTTCCGCGATCGGCTGAGTTGAGCGTGCGGGTCAAAGGCCCTTGCGACCGAACCCGCCTGCCTGGCGGCGCACCCGGCGGCGGTCACCTGCGCTGATTTCGGCCACGCTGTTGCCCGGCAGGGGCGGGGCGATATCTGCTGCGCCGCCCTCGGTCGGGCTGGCGATGATCCGCCCGCGCTCCGACTGATTGATCGCGAGAGCCAGCCGCGCCAGCGCCGCGAATTGCTCGGATGCCTCGGCCACGCGCTCTTCATCTTCGATTGCGTCGATAGAGCCGCTTTCAAACAGGTCGCCGCTTTCGACCGCGATCACGATGGATTCGCGGGTGAACAGCACACGCACATCATCCCCGTCGAACGCTTTCTCAATCGCGATAAGATGCTCGACATAAGACGGATGCGCGATCACGCGCGCTTCGACCTGATCATCACTGTAGAGGTCGAACACATCCTCGAATGCGGGGTGAACCTGGTCGACAAAATCAAGCCTGTGACCAGCGAATTTCACGTGATCTTTCTTGCCGCCAAGGCCGAAGAACTTTTTGTGTTTGCCCGCGCGCTGGAGCAGCGTGGTTGACCGGAACTGCCGGCCGAACTGCATGCAGATGATCGCGCCCTGGAACACCGTGACCCAGCGATGGTGGTTTCCCGATCCCTTTTTCTCTTCAAGATGCGCTTCGTATAGCTGGAAACCGTGCCCTTCGAGCTCGCCATACCAATGGTCTTCAAATTCCTCTCGGTCGTACTTTGGCACCAGACCATAGGTGCGGCAGGCTTCGAATTCCTCGCCCGGCACCACTTCGTGCTCGTAATGCACGCCGAGATTTTCGGCGATGGCTGAATTGATCCCGACTTTGACCGTCGTTTTTGCATCGGAGATCGGCTTTTGCCCCCAGGAATAGACCCCGCCGCACGCCATCGCGCTGAGCACAACATTGGACATGAATGAGAAATCGAGCGCGATCCACAGAAACGCGAGCACCGGGATGAGGCCAAGCGCGCCGTAGAACCAGCGGCTCTGCGCCTTTTCGCGCGCCTGTTCGCGCATATGCGTCTGGCCGTCGAGCCAGCTGCCGAGCTGGCCCCCCAACAATCCCTGCACGTCTGCTCGCATCATTTTCGTCCGTTTTTCCCCTGTGGATGCGATTGCTTAACCAATTGAGGTTAGGAAATTCTTGCACGCAAAGGAGGTGCGGGAAAATGATCGATATTCTTGGATGGTTCTGGACATCGGCGATTCTGGTGATTGTGGTCGGCACAATCGCGCTGATTATCGGGATCTACAACACTCTGGTCCGTCTTCGGCAGAATGTCCGTCAGGGCGTTGCCGACATTGATGCCCAGCTGAAACAGCGTCACGATCTCATCCCCAATCTGGTGGAAACCGTAAAGGGCTATGCCGGACACGAAGCACAAACGCTGACCGCGGTAACCGCCGCCCGCGCGGCTGCTGCATCTGGCCAGCCATCCTCCAGCAGCGAACAAGGACTGAAAATCGCGCTCGATAACCTGCTTGCGCTCAGCGAGGACTATCCCGAGCTTAAAGCGAACACCAACTTTCAGGAGCTTCAGAACGAGCTTGCCGAGGTTGAAGACAAACTCGCCGCATCGCGCCGCGCGCTCAACGCCGCAGTGGCCCGCTTCAACGGCGCGCGCGAGGCATTCCCCGCCGTGCTGTTTGCCGGTCTGCTCGGTTTCAAGGAAGCCGATTTCGACAGGCTTGACGACAGCGAAAAAGGTGTTGTGGATCAGCGGCCTGCCGTCGCATTCTAACACCGTTCCAGCGCATTTGACGGCGCGGTTGCTCCCGACGGGGAACAATCGCGCCGTTTGCCGTTTCTAAGGCCGACTATCCGGCGGTTCTCCGGTCCGTTTCTTGGCGACTGCGGCACGATTTTGATTTGCGATTTTCTTCCGAGCGATTATATGCGCCGCTCCGCTGCCCCAAGGGACTACCGCAAGGCAGCCTCAACACCGTTTGGTCTAACCACTGAACCCTTGGGGGTCCCTTGAATTGCACAACTATCCTGCCGACAATTTCCCCGACGCGCGCACTGTAGCGCGGGCTCTCCAGCCGGACGAGCCGGTAATCCTGAACCGTCCGCACGCAGCAACGCGCGCGGCGAAGTTCTTTGTCGAGAAATTTCCCGGCAAGGTGCTTTACGCGGTCAAGGCCAATCCTGCGCCCGATCTGATTGAGGTGCTGTGGAATGCGGGCGTAACCCATTACGATGTCGCCTCAATCGCAGAGGTCCGTCTGGTGCGCGCCGTTTTGCCGGAGGCGACTTTGTGCTTCATGCACCCGATCAAGACACCCAGCGCCATCCGCGAGGCCTACTTCAAGCACGGCGTGAAAACCTTCAGCCTCGACAGCATCGAGGAACTGGAAAAAATCGTCGAGGCGTGCCGTGATCCCGAAACGGGTGAGGCGGCGAGCGACCTGCGCCTCTGCGTCCGCCTGCGCGTTTCCTCCGAATATTCCGAGCTTTCGCTCGCATCCAAATTCGGCTGCGACCTGCTGGAGGCGCCCGAATTGCTCCAGCAAAGCCGCCAGCATTGCGACTGGCTCGGCGTGTGTTTCCACGTTGGCAGTCAGGCGATGACGCCGTTTGCCTTCGTACAGGCGCTTGACCGGACCCGCGCCGCGATTGCGGAAGCATCGGTCGTGATCGACATGATCGACGTTGGCGGCGGTTTCCCGAGCATCTATCCCGGCATGGAACCGCCCCCGCTCGAAGATTACTTCCAGATCATCCACCAGCACTTCTACGCGCTGCCGATAGCCTACAACGCAGAGCTGTGGTGCGAGCCGGGCCGCGCGCTGTGCGCCGAATATTCAAGCATGATCGTGAAGGTGGAAAAACGCCGCGGGAACGAGCTTTACATCAATGATGGCGCGTATGGCGCGCTCTACGATGCCGCGCACGTATCGTGGCGCTTCCCGGTCAACGCGCTTGAAGACAATCTGCGCGACGGTCTGGAGGACTTCGCATTCTACGGCCCGACCTGTGACGATGCCGATTACATGGCCGGGCCATTCCCGCTGCCGGGTGATATTCAGGCGGGCGACTACATCGAGATAGGGATGCTGGGCGCATACGGCGCGGCGATGAAGACTGGCTTCAATGGCTTTGGCGATGCGCAATGCGTGATCGTAACCGACGAACCGATGCTGAGCCTGTTCAACGGAACCCGCGTGCGCGAGGCGAGCGATAATGTGGTGTCGCTAAGGTAGGGTCTTAGTCGCTTGGCTTTGCGGATTTGCTCAGTGTGCAGTTCTGGCCTAGCCCGTATTCATCAAGCCAGTCGGCGGGGGTCGGCATGATGTATTGCAAGGCCTCCGGCAGCAGGTAGTAGAGCGCGTTAGCGTGGAACAAGTCATCGCGCCGATCTGCAAAGCACAGATCGCTGTTTGTATATTGGACAAATTTTTCCACCCCGGTTTCGGTTGCTCCGCCTTCGTTTGCGAGAGAGATGAAGATCGGGGGACGCATGGTTGAAGGGTCCGCGCGAAGACGATCAACTAGCGATCCTTTATCCCATTGAAGGCTTGGCGAGATAGCCGCGTAGCCATCGAACAAATCCGGCTGCACAACCCAAGTCTCAGCAACGAAATGTCCCGCCGCACTCTCTCCGATCAGGAATGCGCGTCCGTCATCTCGATATCGCTCGCGGATCATGGGCAGTACCTTTTCGGCAAGCCATCTTCTGAAAACGGCGCTTTCGCCTGCGCTTGGATAGCGTTTTTGCTCTTCCGAAGAGCGAGTCGGGGGCAGCAGTTCGCGTTGACGGTCGACCGTTTCGATCCCGACTAGAATCGCTGGCTGACTGCGGCCCCAAAGCTGGTTCCAT
Source organism: uncultured Erythrobacter sp. (assembly GCA_938015255.1). GTDB lineage: Bacteria > Pseudomonadota > Alphaproteobacteria > Sphingomonadales > Sphingomonadaceae > Erythrobacter. Next base: position 5,551 of record CALLQC010000127.1, on the reverse strand, counting down.
CCTAATGCACCGAGGCTCAGAAACAGATCCTGTTCCAAACCGCCATCGATCATCACGAAAAGCGGATACTCCTTGTCGCTTTTTGCATAGTCCACGGGCACGATAACATTGATCCTGCGATCAGCGTCGTGAGTCGTCACACTGATCGCTTCTCCGATTGTTATCGGCGAAGCATCGACCGAGTCATGACTGAAAGTCGCTGCAGAGGAGGAAAGCATTGCCGCAGCAAGAGCGCAGCGCAAAAAGACATGTCGGGTTAAACTTGCCACCTAATCAAACCCCACAAATGTCGCAGCCTCATCAACACTTCGCCGCGAGATCTTCACGGGGTTCGCCGGGAAGTCCGGGTCGGGCCAGCCCATTGCGACCGCCTTCATGATTACCTGATCGTCAGGGATGTTCGCATGTTCGCGGACGACGGGGCTTTGCATGATCCCTTGCGAGTTGATCACGCAGCCTAGTCCCTTTGACCACGCGGCGTTGACCAGCGCGGTTGTGGCTGCGCCGCAATCGAAGGGCGTGTCGTCGCTGCCCGACAGCTCTTGGTCATAGGTGATGATGACGCAGACCGGCGCATCGAACTGGCGGAAGCCGCGCAGCACCCAGTCCTGCCGTTTCTCCTTATCGTCGCGCTCTATCCCCATTGCCTCGAACAGCTGCACCGCGCAGCCGATCTGGCGCTCTCGGTGGACGCCTGCAAACGGCTCGCCCCGGCGGAATTCGCGGCTGTCAGGCTCGCCTGCAAGGATGCGCTCGGTGTTGCCCTTGCGGATGCGGTCCAATGGCTCGCCAGTGATCACGTGGAAGTTGTAAGGCTGGGTGTTCATCGAGGAGGGCGAACGCATGGCGAGCGCCAGCACTTCCTCGATAAGCGCGCGCGGGACCGGCTTATCGAGATAGCCGCGGATGGACCTGCGCCCGTTGACGACCTCCGCAAATGTCTGATTTTCGTTACCGCCCACTGATCTCTCTCCGATTCTGTTCGGTCAGAGAGCTAGCGCAGCCCGGCTCGTGCGCAAAGGACGTTACGGTATGGTGGCGTGTCTAAGCCGCCTCGGCGAGCTGCATGTCGAGCCGGTCCCAGATTTCGACCAGCGCTTCTGTCAGCTCTTCCATCATCTCTTCTGAGTGCATGGGGCCAGGTGTGAAGCGCAGGCGCTCCGTCCCGCGCGGGACAGTCGGGAAATTGATCGGCTGCACATACACGCCGTATTCGGCAAGCAGGATATCGCTGATCTTCTTGGCGCGCACCGGATCGCCTACCATCAGCGGCACGATATGAGTGACGCTGTCCATCACCGGCAGTCCGGCTTCGGCAAATTTCAGTTTGAGCGTCGCGGCGGCGTGCTGCTGCGCATGGCGCTCCACGCTGCTGGATTTCAGATGCTTGACCGAGGCAAGCACGCCCGCGACCAGAACCGGTGAGAGCGACGTGGTGAAGATAAAGCCCGGTGCGTAAGAACGGATGCAATCGATCACGCGGGTATCGGCCGCGATATAGCCGCCCATCACGCCGAACGCCTTGCCCAGTGTACCTTCGATAATGTCGATCCGGTGCGCCGCATTGTCCCGCTGCGAAATGCCGCCGCCGCTTTCGCCATACATGCCGACGGCGTGGACCTCGTCGATATAGGTCAGCGCGTTGTATTTCTCGGCAAGGTCGCAGATTGCGTGGATCGGGGCGACATCGCCGTCCATCGAATAGACGCTTTCAAACGCGATAAGTTTTGGTGTGTCGGCGTCTTCCGCAGCGAGCAATTCTTCGAGATGCGCCATGTCGTTGTGACGGAACACGCGCTTTTCGCAGCCGGAATTGCGGATCCCTGCGATCATGCTGGCGTGGTTCAGCGCGTCGGAAAAGATCACACAGCCCGGCAGCAGCTTGCCGAGTGTGGAAAGCGTCGCATCGTTGGAAACGTAGCCGCTGGTAAAGGTCAGCGCGCCTTCCTTGCCGTGCAGCTCGGCCAGTTCACGCTCCAGCTCCACATGCAGGTGGGTGTTGCCGCCGATATTGCGCGTGCCGCCGGAACCTGCGCCGACATCATGCAGCGCCTCTTCCATCGCGCCGATCACTTTTTCGTGCTGGCCCATGCACAGGTAATCGTTCGAGCACCACACGGTGATCGGCTTGGGCCCGTTATGTCCGTGAAAACAGCGTGCATTGGGGTATGCACCCTTGTTGCGCATGATATCGATGAAGACGCGGTAGCGCCCTTCTTCGTGGAGGCGATCAATCGCCTGATCAAAAATATGCTCGTAATTCACGTGACGAACTCGTGGTTACTCAAATCCAGTAATTGCAGGGATCGTAGCCCCGAAACGCACCCTTGTGTGGCGATTATTTAGGAAAGAGTGATCGATTTGGCCACCGCGATCTTTGCGAGTGGTTCGCAGCTAAAACGCAGCAAGATCGCCGATGCCAAGCGCGCGCAGTGCCGGGGCAAGAGGGGTGAATTGATCAAGCGGACCGGTCGTCACCGCGAAGTCAGGCTGCGCGCGTTCAAATTCCTGTCCTGCGGTCAGCACGGCGATGCGCCGAGCGATGCCAGCAGCCCCGTCAATCAGCGCGACTTCATCGCCAAATATCGCGCGCAGCTCATCGCGCAGCAGCGGGAAGTGGGTGCAGGCCAGCACAATCGTGTCGATCCGGTCAGCCGCAGGCAGTGCCAGCAGACCGGCCACGGCAGCGCGAATTTCCGCCGGATCGATTGCACGCCCGCGCAATTTCGCCTCCGCCGGATTGACCAGGCCGGGGGCAGCGTGGCGGAGCAGGGTTTTACCCACGGCAAATTCCGCCTCAAGATTGTCGACATAGCTCTGGCGGATCGTCGCCTCTGTACCGAGCAGACCGATCACTCCCGTCGTGGTCAATGCCGCCGCGGGCTTGATCGCGGGGACAGTACCGACAATCGGGATTGCCAGCACATCGCGCACCATGCCCAGCGCTATGGTTGAGGCGGTGTTGCAGGCAATGCATATGAGGCGCGGGCGATACCGCTCTGACATGCGGCCCAACAGGCCGCAGACGCGGGCCGCGACTTCGGCTTCGCTCTTCGCACCGTATGGCAGGCCTGCTTGATCAGCGGCGAATATCACCGGCGCATCTGGCAAGGCTTTGCGCACTTCGCCCAGCACCGACAGCCCGCCGACGCCGGAATCGAAGATCAGAATAGGAGAGGATGCGTCGGTAATGGTCGTATTTGTCCGATGTTGGCTTGTCGAAGCCCGGTCTAATACTTAGGCACGGTGAAAAGGGAAGCCACGGGATCGGCGGAAGGGAGAAAATGGAACCTATCTACGCAGCATTACTGGGCTTTTTGTGCGGATCGATACCTTTCGGTTTGATCCTGACGCGCGCGGCGGGATTGGGCGATGTGCGCGATATCGGCAGCGGGTCAATCGGTGCGACCAACGTATTGCGCACGGGGAATAAAGGGCTGGCGGCGGCGACTGTGCTGCTCGATGCGCTGAAAGGTGTCGTCCCGGTTGTGATTGCGCCAATGCTGTTCTCATTTTCGCCCACCATGCTTGGCGGCGCTGCGGCTATCGCCGCGGTGGGCGCGGTCGCGGGGCACTGTTTCACTCCGTGGCTTAAGTTCAAAGGCGGGAAGGGATTCGCAACCGCAGCCGGAGTGCTGGGCGCTCTCAACTGGCCGCTTATGTTGCTGTGTGCCGGGATCTGGGCCGCGACGCTTGCTGTCAGCCGGATTTCGTCAGTGTCCTCGATGATGACGGTGGTCGCCGCTCCCATCGCCGCCGCGATTTTCGGGCATATCGGTCTGACCGCTGCGCTGATCGCAATCGCCGCAATCGTGATCGTCCAGCACCGCGCCAATATCGGGCGGCTGATGCGCGGTGAAGAACCCAAGGTCGGCAGCTCAAAGTGACGCTTTCGCAGCCAGAGGCATTTGCCCGAATTCGCCTGCTGCGCTCCCCCAATATCGGGCCTGTCAGTTATCGCCAATTGCTCGCCCGCTTCGGCACGGCTGAGGCGGCGATTGAGGCGCTGCCAGACCTCGGCTCGCGCGGCAAAACACCCTATCGTCCCGCGCCGGTTGACCGGATCGAGCGGGAAATCCTTGGCGTGCGAAAGGCGGGCGCGCGGTATCTGTTCCACGATCAGCCTGATTACCCGGCGCTGCTCGCGCAGCTGGACAGCGCGCCGCCGATTATCACCTGCCGGGGAAATCTTGCGCTTGCATCGCAGCCATGCGTCGCAATGGTCGGCGCGCGCAATGCCAGCGCTGCCGCAGTAAAGCTGGCGCGCGATTTCGCGAGCGAGCTCTCTCAGGCGGGTTTCACCGTGGTTTCAGGGCTAGCGCGCGGGATCGACGGAGCGTGTCACGAGGGCGCCTTTCCGCGCACCATCGCCGTGATCGCCAGCGGGATCGATATTGCCTATCCGCCGCAGCACACAAAGCTTCAGGAACGCATCGCCAATGAAGGTTTGCTGATTGCGGAGCAGCCACCGGGAACAGAGCCGCGCGGGCGCCATTTCCCCAGCCGGAACCGCATAATCGCAGGTCTGGCCAGCGGCACTCTGGTGGTGGAGGCTGCGCCCAAATCCGGCTCGCTGATCACTGCACGGCTGGCGGGTGAAGCGGGTAGGGAGGTGATGGCGATCCCCGGCTCGCCGCTCGATACCCGTTCGCTCGGCTGCAACCAATTGATCCGCGATGGCGCGGTGCTGGTCCAATCGGCAGAGGATGTGATCGAGCTACTCGAAGGGTTCACGGGTGCGCCGCGCTCCACATTTCGAGTAGAGGAGGGCGGGTCGGTGTTCGACTATTCCGAGCTGCGCGGGCTGGAATGGGGCGAGGCGAAGGCAGGCGATGGCGGGGAAGGTGTCCAGCGCCTGCTGACCAAAGCGCCGGTCGCGGTGGACGAGCTTATCCGGCAGTCCGGGGAGAACCCGGCCGATGTCCATATGGCACTGCTGGAAATGGAGATAGCCGGACAATTGGAGCGGCATCCGGGTGGACTGGTCAGTCTGAATGGGGCAGGCCGCGAGTACGGACTATAAGGGGTCAGATTTCAACATGAAGAACGGGGCTACGCTTTCCAGCCTGCTGAACCAGACATTCGCGGAATTGTCCAAGCACCGGCAGATTGTCTTCGTCTATCTCGCAATCGCCGTTCCGGCCGCGTTCGTTTCGGCATTTTTCGGGAATGAAAGCTCATCCAGCCTGTTCGGATTCGGCTTCAGCTTTTCGCTGGATGATACGGTCGGGCTGGGCATTCTGGCTGGCATTCTGATGTTTGCCGCCTTTATCGTCGACATCGTGATAACCTATTGGCTGACGGGCGCTTTGGTCAGGCAATCGGCTGTGCCGGGCTTCGACAGGTTCTTGCCATGGCTGGGAATTTATATTCTTTCGTGGCTCGGGATCATGTTCGGCTTAGTTCTGCTGCTCGTTCCGGGAATTATTCTGATGGTGCGCTGGATCGCTGTCATGCCGGTGGTGATCAAAGGCGATGTTCCGGCCATGGACGCATTTGGCGATAGCTGGGAGATGACCAGAGGCTATGGCTGGTCGGTTTTCGGGGCGGG
>CALLQC010000126.1 GCA_938015255.1 uncultured Erythrobacter sp. | reverse complement strand
TGGCGCGGGGCCGATTCGGCAGCGCCGGGCAGCGGCGGCAAGTCCGCCTCGGGCTGGCTTCCACCCGTCACACGGATATCAAAATCCGCGCCGTATGGCTGCGGAAGGTTCGGATCAACCGCGATACCGGCACCAGTTATGGTATCGGGATCGACCGCTTCAATTGCGCTGTCACCTGTGCTTGCCTCGGAGGCAAAACCTGCGCTGCCGACAAGGGAAGACAAGGCCAATGCGGCCGCGAAACGGGTGTGCTCTAAAATCTGGTTCATGGCTGCAACTTACCGCGAATCAGCCTTAACTGCCAGTGACTAACGCCCCGCCGTCTCGCGAAGGGACGGAGAGCGGGGCCAAAGGTTAACACGCATTCGGTTCAGATTGCGGTCCTGTTTCAATCAGCCATGCGCGCCGAACTGGTTGGCGATGCTGATCGAAAGACGCAGCATCAGCGAATAGGCGCGCTCGATCGGATCGATGAAATCGCGCCCAATTTGGGCGTAACCCTCGCTTGATGCGTCGGGATAATCCGCCGGTTCGTCCATCGCGAAATCGCCCGGTTCGGGGAAATGCGTGGGGAAGGCGCGGCGCATCTGCGCAAGCGCATCGTCAATCCTCAGCGAAAAGACCATCTCCAGCACGTCTTCACGGCTGATATCGTTGGCGCGGCTGAACACGGGAACAGAAACCGCTTTCAGGAAAATGTGCTGCATCAATGCCAGCCGCACAGCCTGCGCAGCGCCGATCATCCGCCTGGTATGTTCGCGGTCGCTATCACGGCTTTCTGCGGGCAGCAGATCGAGCAGGCGGTACAGTTTCAGCGCGTCTACACGCAGCCGCGAGGCAAGGCGGCGGAAGACGCCCGTCCGGTCATCCTTCGTCAAATATTCGGCCAGAGTTTCGCACGCAGCCGACAGATGCGGCTCTGTCCCGCGATACGGGCGGCTGGCCCAATAGGCGGAATTGAACAACTCGCCGTGGGCCGCAACCGTTTTGATGCTGGCCAAAGCGTTGGAGGCGCGGGCGAGGCTGAGCAATTGGCGGCCGCGCGGGCTGCTTTCGATCAGGCTGGCGAGGTCTTCGTAATTCCCGTCGGACGCACTGCCGATGCCGGAGATCACATTTACCGGATAACCCAGCTGCTGCAGGATGGAATTGTGCGGAATTGCCCGGATCTGGCGCAGGTTCATATCGCGGTCGGCGGAAATATCCGATTGGCGGCGCGAGACACGGCTGCCGGTGGAGTTGAGCAGACCGAGACCAAAGGCCGTAACCGCGCGCGAATAGGTTGCGCTGCGAAGATGCTGGCGCTGATGCGCTCGGATCGCCCGGTAGAAATCGAGGCTCAGATCGGTGCGGCTGTATAGCGGATCGTCGCACACCTCGGATCGCTCGGGATCTTCGGTGATGATCCTTGTGAGCGTCGCCAGCGCAAGCTCTGGCTTTGAGAAGAACAAATAGCCATCGCCGCCCTGGAAACTCACTTCGGGTTCCAGCGTGATTCCGTTGCGAACGAACCGGCTGCGGGCCCATTCGCTCATCGGCCAGGTCAGCCTGTCGGCAAAGCCAGCTGGATGCGCGCCGCGGCCCATGCTTTCGCCGTGAGTGTTGAAGATCAGCGCCGCGACATCGTTGAGACCATTCTTGTCCATGGCCTGCGAAAACCGGCCCTGAAGCCGCTCAATCGCGAGACTGGCAGGGATCTGCCCGACAAACCGGCCTGCATCGGAAAAGCCGGTCTGGATGCAGGCGCGCCCGCGCAGGCGCACATAATCACGGTATTGCTCTTCTGCGCACAGCGCATCGAGGAAGCGGCCGCCATGTTCCAGCGCGCTTTCGGTTTCGAACAAGGGGGATACGTCAACCTTGCCCTCAATCCCGAATGCCCGAGCGAAATATAGTGCGGCAAGGACTGTTGACGGCTGCTCACATTCGGCAATGAGCATCCGGATTGGCGTATCCGCATCGATGTGTTCCAGAATCTGCGCCATGGCCAGAAACTGGCGGATCGCGGTCGAGCTTTCGATTGCGAGGCTCGCGAAATTGGTCCGCATCGGCTTCGTTTCCGCAAGCAGCGTGCGCAGTGCCGCAACCGCGCCTTTGCTGGCGAGGTCCAGGTTTGGTGTTTCGTGCAGATGGCTGCGGATCGCATTGTGCAGCTGCTTGGCATTCACACGGAAGTGAATATGACCCATGCCAAGCCCGTCCGCGCGCATGCCGGCAATCAGGGTTTTCAGGCTGACAGCCTTCGCAACATCCTCGCAGACGCGCGCTTCGCCCGCCAGCTGTTCGATCACCGCGCCGAGCGATGTGAGCTTGTCCGGATGATCATAGGTGAGCCGGTTTGCAGCGTTCGAAAGCGCCTCCGGCTCGGTCAGGTCCTCGCCAAAATCCTCCGCGCTGCGCTGCGCGTGATCCGCGCCCAATCGCAGCGTATCGATCAGTGCATGGCCAACGTCTATCTCGGCCAGGTCATTCGCAAAACGCCGGAGCCGTTCGGCCTTTTCCGTCAGGCGGAAACGGATCGATGTGTACCATTTGATATCGGTGCGCCCGTCCATATCGTAACCGACCCAGGTGGCGAAGCGGAAGGGGAGCGGGCTGACGTCATGCCACCCATCCGGCCAGGTCTTGGCAGCGTGATCAAGTGCGGCACGGACGATCTGCGCGCGGGCATCCTGCGCATTGGCAAGAGCCTTCATCACCTCGCCATGCTCGTATTCCAGCGTGATGGCGGGCCTATCGCTGTCGGTCACGCAGATAGAGGCGGTGATCGGATCATCGCTTGATGCCGCGTTGGCAACGGCCTCTGTCTGGCCCGGTGTCATCAGGAAGGTCGGGTGCGCGGTAAAGACCGTATGCAGGCGCGGGGTTTCCCATGCGTTCCTGAAGGCGTCGAGCTGCTTTGCCTGTGACAGGGCGGCGCCCAGAGCTGCGATATTCGCGTCCGGACTGACCGGTCCGACCAGCCTGTGCAGCCGGTTGGCGCGCGCCTGCAGTCCAGAGCATTCAAGCTCCTGCACGAGGGATTCGAGTTCATCGAGATCACTCGATCCGTCCTCAAGCGCGCGGGAGAGGTCAAGACCAAGCTGGAACACCGGGTTAAACAGCGGCGTCTCGCGGGTGCGGGCATGCAGATCCTGCAAACGAGCGCTGAGGTCGGCAGTGGTCTTGAGCGGAAGCGTCATGCGCCAGATTCTCCGAGATGTCGTTGGGCAAAGGCGGCTGCTGCGCCGAGCAGGCCGGGCTGGGGATGGGTGATCAGTTTCACCGGCAGGGTTTCCATAAGTCCGGCAAACCGGCCTTTCGCGGCAAAGCGCGAGGCGAAGCCGGATGCTGTGATCGTTTCGCGAATGCGGTAGCCAAGACCGCCAGCGATCACCACGCCTTTCGCGCCCTGGATCAGGGCGATGTCTCCGGCAACCGAACCAAGCGCAAGGCAGAACCGATCGACGGCTGCGGCTGCGAGACTGTCTGAACCATCGGTCCCGGCAGTCCATATTTCGATGTCGGTCAATTCTTTGACAGCGCGGCCCTCCATCGCGGCGAGCGCCTGATAGATGTCGATTATGGCGGGACCGGATACGACCCTTTCGTCCGAAACGCGCGTATGCCGTTTGCGCAGCCGCGCGAGGATCGCATCTTCGATAGCGTCAACCGGCGCGAAATCACCGTGCCCGCCCTCGGTTGCCTGCACGCGGTAGGTATCATCGGGCCGGCGGTAGAAATACGCGACACCCAGCCCGGTACCCGGGCCAAGGACGCTGATCGTGCCGCGCTCTGGCAAGTCCTGCTCGGGCCCCGCGAGATGCAGAAACTCATTCGATGGCGCGCGCGCAGCGGCATGCGCGACAGCTTCGAAATCGTTCACAATGACCGATTGGGTGCAGCCCAGCTTGCTTTCGATCAGGGGTGGACGGATGATCCACGGATTGTTGGTGAAGCGGATAATGTCCGGCTTCACCGGCCCGGCGACAGCGATAGCCACTCCGCCAGGCAGGCTGCCGCCCTGGCGTTCGCGGTAATCCTCCCAGGCGGTCTGGAAACTGGCGTGATCCTCGGTGTGAAGAGTGGTTTCCTCGCCCAGTGCGATGGTCCCATCATCTTCGATGCGGGCGATGGCAAAGCGGGCATGGGTGCCGCCAATGTCAACAGTCACGATCTCGGTCATCTGTCTCTCCCTGACATCGCCTGAGTTAAAGCCCTGCGCCTGCGAGCATCGCCGATGCGCCTTTTTCTGCACCGTCGGCATGGGTCTGGAGCATGCGGAACATCTCGCGGCCTACGCCCCATTGGGGCTGCGGATCGGGCGCTGCCGTGCGCGATGCGAGATCTGCGCCGGTCGAAAGCTCACCGGTTTCGGCGCAGACTTTCACGATGTCGCCATCCTTCAGCAGAGAGAGCGGACCGCCGCCAAGCGCCTCGGGTGTGCAGTGGATTGCAGCAGGCACCTTGCCGCTTGCGCCGGACATGCGTCCATCGGTGACGAGCGCAACCTTGTATCCGCGATCCTGAAGCACAGCGAGCGACGGAGTGAGCGAGTGCAGTTCGGGCATTCCGTTGGCGCGCGGGCCCTGAAACCGCACTACTACCACCACATCCCTATCGAGCTCGCCCGCCTTGAAGGCCGTGACCACATCGCCCTGATCCTCAAACACCCGCGCAGGCGCTTCTACCGTCCAGCGGTCTCTCGCCACGGCGCTGGATTTGAAGCAGGCACGCCCGAGATTGCCCTGCACCAGCCGCATTCCACCATCGGGCAGAAATGGATCGCTGGCCGGGCGCAGCATCGTATCATCGCGGGATGCGGTAACAGGCGCCCAGTCGAGATTGTCGCCATCGCCAAGAACCGGTTCAGCCGTAAAGGCTTCCATCCCGCCGTCCCAAACGGTCAGGATGTCGCCATGGGCGAGCCCTTCATCAAGCAGTGTGCGCGTCACGTAGGACATGCCGCCCGCTGCGTGGAAATGGTTCACATCGCCCGATCCGTTGGGATAGACCCGCGCCAGAAGAGGAATGACGCTGGAAAGCTCGGCAAGATCGTTCCAGTCGATAATCACTCCGGCTGACCGGGCCATAGCCGGAATGTGGATCGCATGATTGGTCGATCCTCCGGTCGCGAGCAGGCCGATCACCGCATTGACGATCGCCTTTTCATCGACAACCTGCGCCAGCGTGCGGGTGCTCGTGCCGGAAAGCTCTGCAAGCCGGTGCACCGCCGCGCGGTCGAGCGCCTGACGCAGCTTCGTGCCCGGCTGGACAAAAGCGCTGCCCGGTATGTGCAACCCCATCATTTCCATCATCATCTGATTGGAGTTCGCCGTGCCATAGAATGTGCATGTGCCTGGTGAGTGGTATGATCCAAGTTCGCTTTCGAGCAATTCGTCGCGCCCGATCTCTCCGCTTGCGTATTTCTGGCGGGTTTCCTGTTTCTGCTTGTTCGAAATTCCGCTCGGCATCGGACCGGAGGGTACGAACACGGCAGGCAGATGGCCAAAGCGCAATGCGCCCATGAGCAGGCCCGGTACGATCTTGTCACAAATGCCAAGGCACGCGATCCCGTCATACATCTGGTGCGATAGCGCCACGCCCGTGGACAGCGCGATGACGTCGCGGCTGAACAGCGACAGCTCCATCCCATCCTCGCCCTGTGTCACTCCGTCGCACATGGCCGGTGTGCCGCCTGCAACCTGTGCGGTGGCGCCGACTTCGCGGGCGTAGATCTTCATTTTTTCAGGATATCGGCCATAGGGCTGATGCGCGGACAGCATATCGTTATAGGCGGTGACGATGCCGATATTCGGCCCGCGCCTGCGTTTCATCGCGTCCTGATCCTCAAGAGCGCCGGCAAAGGCGTGGGCGAGGTTTGAGCACGCCATATCTTTATGCTCGGGTTTGCGGTCGCCCTCGCGCTTCATCAGATCGAGATAGGCGCGGCGAGAGTGCCGCGAATTTTCGATTACACGCTGCGTCACGCGGTCAATGACGGGGTTCAGATCACTCATACCATGTCACTCCGTCCCGTTCCGCAAGAGCAATGGCGGCGCTGGGCCCCCATGTTCCGGCGGAATAGGTTTTGGGCTTGATGTCGTTCGCCTCCCAAACGCGGCGGATCGCATCGATCCACTGCCACTGCGCCTCAACTTCGTCGCGGCGGACGAACAGCGTCTGATCAGCGTTGATAAGATCCAGCAGCAGCCGCTCATAGGCGATCCGGCGGTGCTGCCCGACAAAGGCATCGGGCATGGTGATTTCAAGCGGCACCTCGCGCAGCCGCACACCATCCACCCCAAGGCCGGGAACCTTCGCCATCAGCGAGAGGGTGATGTTTTCCTCCGGCTGGATACCGATCACCAGACTGTTGGGCTGCAATCCGGCGCTGCTTCCCGCGCCTGCGCTTTCAAAGATCGAGTGGGGGACGCAGCGAAATTTCACCACGATTTCGGTCACGCGTTCGGGCAGGCGTTTTCCCGTGCGCATATAAAACGGCACGCCCTTCCAGCGCCAATTGTCGACATGCGCCTTGATCGCGACGAATGTTTCGGTGTCGCTATCCTTTCCCAGCTCATCGTCATATCCCGGCACAGCTTCACCATCCACCGCGCCGGCGCGGTATTGTCCGGTGACGACTTCGCCGGGGGCGACGGCGCGCAGCGCTCTGAGCGCTTTTACCTTTTCGTCGCGCACGGCTGTCGCATCGAAGCTGGTCGGCGGCTCCATCGCGACCAGAGCCAGCAATTGCAGCATATGGTTCTGTACCATATCGCGCATTGCGCCGCTATCGTCGTAATAGGCAACGCGGCTTTCAAGGCCCACCGTCTCACCAACGGTAATCTGGACGTGGTCGATATAGTTCGAGTTCCAGATCGGTTCGAACAGGATATTGGCAAAGCGCAGCGCGAGAAGGTTCTGCACCGTCTCCTTGCCAAGATAATGATCGATCCGGAAAATGCGGTCTTCACTGAATGCTTCGGCCACCGCATCGTTGATCGCGCAGCTGCTTTCAAGGTCTGTGCCGAGCGGCTTTTCCAGGCCGATGCGCACATGCTCGCCCGTCAGTCCGGCATGCTCCAATCCCGCGATTGTCGGCCCGAACAGGCTGGGCGCTGTCGACAGGAAAATCGCAAGACCGCCATCGCCATCTTCGCTGTTCGAAGGCCCGACCTTTTCGGCCAGCGCCTTGTATCCCTCCAGAGTTGTCGCATCGAGCCCCTGATAATGCAGCCGGTTCAGAAAATGCGCCATGCTGCCGCGCCGCTCAGCGGGCAGGAATTTTTCCAGCGCCTCGCGCGCCATATTGCGAAACTCGCCGTCGTCCATTTCGCTGCGGGCGGTGCCGATGATGCGCAAGTTTTCTGGCAGCAGGCCGTCGGCATCCAGCGCGCATAGGCTGGGCAAAAGCATCCGCCGCGCCAGATCGCCAGTGGCGCCGAAAAGCAGCAAACGGTCAGCCGAAATTACGGGTGCGGCCATGTAACGTATCCCCAACTCTCTCAGCTTCGTGCATTGTGCCCGAACTGTAGCGCGCGACGGTGGCGACCGCCATAGCGCTGCATAGCTATTCAAGCTGCAGCCCACGAAAACCGCTCTTTAGCCCATGTGGGATATGTGCGCGCGTGAATCTCTCTTTTACTTGGGCGTCCTCTCAACACAGCGGCCCGGCACGGGGTCAGGCCGCACACTCAAGAGGATCGTACACATGAAACATCTTATGATTGCGCTGGCTACGACGGCGCTTGCAACCAGCGCCGTCACCACTGGCGCTTTCGGCGCTGAAAGCGTGGAGGCAGCTGGCCCGTTCGACAAGCTGAAGAAGAAAGTGAAGAAAGCGAAAAAGGCGGCCGATGACGCCAACGAAGTCGTGAATACTGTTGACCGGGCGAACCGCACCAATGGCCGCTCGCTGCTGGGCGCGGGTGCCAGTCGTTCAGGCGTGGGCGCGTCGGCAGACGGGTCATATTGCAACGCAAATCGCGGCAGCAATTCCAATTCGCCCTGCACAGCGCGCGCGCCGGGCCATGCCGGGAATGCCGGGCCTGCACCTGCAAAGTTCACCGGCCAGCTCAAATGTGAAAGCCTTGGCATTGGCAATGCGTTTGTCGGCCGCGATGGTAATTACACCTTCAGCCAGGGCATCAGCACAGAAGAACGCTCCGGCATTGTCGACCGCCAGAACGTAAGCGCGCAAAACGGCTGTTTCTTCCCGGGGCTGGCTGTCGGCGACATCCTGTATGTCGAATTCGACAAGAATAAGTACAACAAGCACGACTACAATGTGCAGTGCGTCTCTTACGACGGCTCAGAGCAGCTCGACAACACGAACGGCCCGCGGGTCGGCAATTACAAGGGTAAGGACGTCATGCTGCACACGGGCAACTCGCTCGGGTACACGCCTGTCGCATCAGGGAGCAATTCAAGCCGTTCGGGCGCCTATGACAAGCATCTGGCAGGGCGTGGACGCGCGATGCAGACCTTCAATTTCGGCGCCTTGCACACCGACAAATCGGGCACCGATTTCTATTGCCAGTACTTCAACAAGAAAACCGGGCAGAGCGCGCTTGCTTTGACGTTCCGCCGGGGTCCGCAGGGATGACCTAGCCCCTTGTCACAGCGCCGGCTCACGATCCTTGGCGCTGTGACATGCGGCGGTCGCTTCGTACTGAATCGACCCGCGGGGCGGCCGCCGCTTAACCTTTTCCATATTCACAAGGACAAACAATCATGCGTATCCGCATCGCCATTCTTTCCGCCGCGCTCGCGCTCGGCTCGGCTCCTTTCATCATTACACCTGCCGCAGCGCAGGAAAGCGCCAGCGAAGTCGCCAAGGACGGCTCTTGCCCCAAAGGCTTCAAGGCCAGCGGATCATCGTGCAAATCATCAAGCCAGGTCGCGATCGTAAAGCTCGGTTCGTGCCCCACCGGCTTCAAGGCATCAGCCAATTACTGCGTCGGGGACAAGGGCGACTATGCCGAAGTGCGCAGCGGTTCATGCCCCAGCGGGCTTAAAGCATCTGGCAAGTATTGCGTGAAATAACAAAGCAGTGCATCGGCGCATTACCGATGATCAATTTACCGCCCGCGATGCCAGCCAGGCACCGCGGGCGGTGTCGCAGATTTTGACCGAACGGACCCCATGCCTCACGAACAATCCGAAAAATCGCTCGATGCGGTGGTTGCCAAAGCCTATGCCGCGATCGCGGAACCCGAAAGCTTTGTTCACCTGCTGAGCGAGCTGATCGAGGCAGACGAGCAGATGGGCGGAATCGGCGACATGGCCGACCTCCATTTCGAGAATGCGGAAAGCATCCTTGCCAAAGTGTATCCGCTCGACAGTGCTGATTACACCGCATTGCGCACCCATCTGGAGGCGCAGCTCGATTGCGACATTGCGCTCGACCCGCGACTGCGCGTCCTCGCCGCCAATCCGCGAATAGTCGACAGCGAGTGGATTGCCCAACCCGATTTCACATCGGAATGGCTATTCGATCCCGCCCGCATTTCGACCGACCGCGCGCGTTTGCAGGGTCTCGGGTCCGGCGATCACAAGCTTTTTATTCGGCTTTTTACCAGCGCTGATGATGAATCAGGGCGCTGGTTCGGCGCGCACCGCACTGCGGTTGAAGGGCAGGATATCATCGCACTCCACGCCGTGCGCCTGCGCTGGGACGAACGCAGCGGGGCCGCATTCCAGCAGGCGATGGAGCTGACCCCGACCGAAACCGAGCTAACACGTCACCTTGTAACCGGGGGAAAGGTGCGAGATTTCGCCGAGGCGCGCGGCACAGCGCTGGGAACTGCGCGCAATCAGCTCAAAGCGCTGCAACGCAAGCTCGCGATCAATTCCAAGGAAGAGCTGCTGCTGCTCTACGCAGGTTTCATCCATTCGCTCGATCCACCCAATGAGGCTGCCGGGACGATCGAGCACACTTGCCCCAATCTCTTCGTCGATCCGGCAGGCGGTACGATTGCGTGGGAGGAGCATGGCGATCCCAAGGGCGATCCGGTGCTGTTCTTTCATGCGCTTGAAGGGCCGCTGTTCACGCACAAGGTCGATCAGGCGGCAAAGACCGCGCGGCTGAGGATAATCGCCCCGTGGCGACCGCATTATGGTGCGACCAGCGGCGGGCAGACCGGTGCAGGTTCGCCGATGGAGTTTGCCGCGCGCCTGCCAGCCTTTCTCGATCACCTCGGTATCGAGCGCGTCATTACGCTCGGCACGCAGGCGGGCACGCCGTTCCTCGCCGCTTTCGCCAAGTCGCAGGGCGAGCGGGTAATTGCCGTGATCGCTGCGGGCCCGTTTTTCCCGATAACCGAAGGGGGCGATTACGAATATTTGCCGAGGCGGCAGCGTATCCATTACCGAATCTCGCGCGTTACCCCCGCTTTCGCTCGGGTCTATATGCGCGCGATGCTCGCCAGCATGGGAACGGGAGAGTTCTACAAATTCGTCGAGGATTATTATGACAGCTGCCCGCGCGAACTGGAGACGGTGCAGCAGCCTCAAATGATCCGTAATTTTCGGAAAGCGGCCAACTACGTATTGCCGCTGGGTCCGAACGGACCAGTGGACACGATGCTCAACTGGTCGGCCAAATGGGGTGACCATCTGCGCGATATGCCTGCGGGCTTTCACGTCATGCTCGGCGCGGAGGATTGCAATACCTCGCCCGAATTCGCGCGGCTGTCCGCCAACCGATTTGGCTTTCCCGATCCTGAGGTGATCGCAGATGCGGGCAGCTTTCTGATCGAAGACAAGCCTGCTGTCATTTTCGGCAAGGCGCGCGCAATTTACGACGGCATCTGAGCGCACCATCGGCCTCGCCAAGTTTCGGGGCAAACACAATCTCCTGCTGGCGCGTGGGCGCATTCTGCTGCATAGGCGGCGCATAGCTATGCATAATGCCCGTGGGAGGGGCCAGTCACGTGGACGCGCCGCGTAAGCCGATACGAGTCACCAGTTTCGACGTTGCCGAACGCGCCGGGGTCAGCCAGTCGACGGTCAGCCGCGCTTTGTCCGGCTCATCCGTGATCAGCGAGGCAACCCGCGAAAAGGTGCTCGGCGCGGCGCAGGAGCTGGGATATTTTGTCGATGAACGTGCTGCCCGCCTGCGGCGCGGACACACCGGCACGCTCTCAACCGTTGTGATCTGCAAGCCCGGCGGCGGCGCGCGTGATGTGAACCCGTTCTCCTATGCGCTGCTGGGCGGCATATGCGCAGCGGCGGCCGAACGCGGACTTGAAGTGCTTGTCTCCCTGCAATCCGAGGAAGACCGGCTGTTTGGCCATTACGTCGAACGCGGGCAGGCCGAAGGCATGATCGTGATCGGTACGACAGCCAATCGCGAAGCGTGGGACTATTTCCGCAAAGTGGGCGAAACGACGCAGCCGGTCGCCTATTGGGGGTCGCCGCTGGGTGATCTGGATTGGGTTTCTTCAGACAATGACACAGGCGCGCGGCTGGCCGCCGAACACCTTATCGAGCGCGGCTGCAAAAACCTTGTCTGCGTCGGATCACGCACCAGCGTGCAGCGACAGTTTGCCGAGCGGGTCGACGCGTTTCTTGCAAGGGCGCAGGAGTTGGGCATCTCAGCCCGGATCGCTGAGATAGAGCCGGGGGCGGAACGCCGGGAACAGGGCCGTGAGGCGATGCGCGTCCTGATTGAAGAAGGCAGGCCGTTCGACGGGGTCTTTGCCGTATGCGATGCGCTGGCTTTTGGCGTAATGGAGGCCTTGCAGGAGGCGGGGCGGACCATTCCCGCTGACGTGAAACTGGTAGGCTTTGATGGCATTCCCGCCAGCGAGTTGACGACACCGCCGCTCACCACGATCGAACCTGATCTCGATTTTGCCGGGCGCGCGCTGGTCGAAGCAGTGGCCGAGGATGACGACCAGCACACCGTCCGCCGAGTGCCCGTGAGGTTGTTGGTGCGCGGCAGCAGTTAGAATTTGCCACACGCCCGTCTTTTCGCTGCAATTCAGCGGGAATGCACCTGCACCGTTGAACCCAGAAACCGGTTCGCTCCGAAACTCGTCAGGAAGCTGACATCGGCTGCATCGCGTCCGACGCCGATTTTGGCCGTTTGCACTGGGTCGGCCATGCCTGTGCCGTCAACCAGTTGCCATGTCCCGCCGCCATCGCGTTCGGGATCGGCAAGGAAGACTTCGGCCACAGCATGGAAATCCTGCGGGGATACGCCTGGGGCGTAACAGGCGACATACCGAGCAGGTATGGTGGATGCGCGGGCAAGCGTAACCATGACATGCGCATAATCGCGGCAGATACCCTGACGCGAGATGAAGGTTTCGGCAGCGTCTGTGTAGGGGCCGCTGGCGCCCGGCACGTAACTGAGATTGTGGGCGATCCATTGCCGGATCGCATCGATCCGCTCGCCCCCGGACGTGCCGGCGAATTCTGCTTCAACGAAGCTTTGGAACCGGTCAGCGGGAATATAGCGTGAATCGAGCAGATACGGCACTGCCTCGGCGGGCAAAAGATGTGGCGGAAGCGCGCCGATGGTGGGCAATTCGACCTCTTGCCGGGTGATTTCAAGGCTGGCGGAATATTCCACCTCAAACCGTCCCTGCGCCCGCAGCCAGATCCGCTCGCCGATGTCGTCCTGTG
Organism: uncultured Erythrobacter sp.; assembly: GCA_938015255.1. Classification (GTDB taxonomy): domain Bacteria; phylum Pseudomonadota; class Alphaproteobacteria; order Sphingomonadales; family Sphingomonadaceae; genus Erythrobacter. The sequence continues at coordinate 11,821 of CALLQC010000126.1, read as the reverse complement.
CCGCGATGCGGGCGCAATGCTGCGCGTCGGTAAGCCGGGTGTCCGCCTCGATCAGGCGCTGTTCCGGCAGGTCGGCAGCCTCGAATTGCAGCAGAACGTCGGTCGGATCGTCGAGCTCGAAAGAGAATTGGGCGGAGATTTGAAGGGACATAATCAATCAAGCGCTGTTGGGCGCAATCGTTCCGTTTCCGCGAACAGCTTTGGCTGTTTTCCTACTTGGGCTGGCGGCGTTAGATCGTGCGGTGTGTTTTCTGCCGCATCCTTCACCATACCATCGACCCGATTTGGCGGCGCGTTTCAGGCGGCTGATTTTAATCTCTCAGGACCGTGTTCCATGTGTTCCATATCTCGGCTAAGTGCCTGTAATCGCGCCAAACAGGTCATGCGCATCCGCATCCTCAATCTCTGCATCCACGATCTCGCCCGGCTTCAGCGTTTCTGGCACATTGCGCAGATAGACCGCCCCGTCGATCTCAGGGGCATCGGCCTCGCTGCGTCCGGTTGCGCCGATATCGCCGTCTTCGTCGGGTTCGCCAACCTCATCGATGATGACAGGCAGGGTCTTGCCGATCTTCGCAGCGAGCTTGGCTGAAGAGATGCGTTCAGTGACCTCCATCAGCCGGGCGTAACGCTGTTCCTTGACGTCTTCGGGAACGGGATCGGGCAGGTCGTTGGCGGCAGCGCCCTCAACCGGTTCAAACCGGAAAGCGCCAACCCTGTCGAGCTGCGCTTCCTCAAGCCAGTCGATCAGATAGGCAAAGTCGTCCTCGGTCTCGCCCGGAAAGCCGACGACGAAGGAGGAGCGGATGGTGATGTCAGGGCAGATGGCGCGCCAGCCTTTGAGCCGCTCCAGCACCTTTGCCTCATTGGCGGGCCGACGCATCAACTTGAGCACCGATGGCGCGGCATGCTGGAACGGGATGTCGAGATAGGGGGTCAGCAAACCCTCGGCCATGAGCGGGATGACCTTGTCGACATGTGGATAGGGGTAGACGTAGTGCAGCCGCACCCACGGCGCATGGCCTTCAGCGGTGCGCAATCCGCCGAGCTCACGGGCAAGATCGGTCATGTGGGCGCGCACTTCGCGCGCGTCCTGTCCCATGGGCCACGGCCTCGCCTCATGACGCGTATCGACACCATAAGCGGAAGTGTCTTGAGAGATGACCAGCAGCTCCTTGGTCCCTGCCGCGACCAGCTTCTCCGCCTCGCGCAACACGGCGTCAATCCGGCGGCTCGCCAGTTTGCCGCGCAGCTGCGGAATGATGCAGAAAGCGCAGGAGTGATTGCAGCCCTCGGAAATCTTGAGGTAGCTGTAATGGCGCGGGGTCAGCTTGATATCGGGCTGCGGGATCAGATCGACAAACGGTCCCTGAGAAGGCGGGGCATGGGTGTGCACCGCCTCCACCACCTGCTCATACTGATGCGCGCCGGTGACAGCGAGAACCTGAGGATGTGCGGCGCGGATCGCGTCTGCCTCTTCACCCATGCAACCGGTGACGATGACGCGGCCGTTTTCAGAGATGGCTTCACCAATCGCGGCGAGGCTCTCCTCCTTGGCGCTGTCCAGGAAGCCGCAGGTGTTAACGAGCACCACGTCCGCGCCCGCATAGTCCGGGCTCATCGCATAGCCATCGGCGCGAAGGCGCGTGAGAATGCGTTCGGAATCGACCAGCGCTTTTGGGCAGCCAAGCGAGACCATGCCGACACGCTTTTGATCGGCCAAAACAGTGGGTGGTGTGGAGGTGGTGCTCATTTCGGAGGCGCCACTACACCCGTTTGCCCGGTTGCGCCAGCTTTCCTAAGCGTTGGCGGCACGCTACCAAGTGGTGGGCCGCGAGGTAAGTGGGAGGGATCAATGAACCTGTTTGACGTGAACTGGATCGGCGTGGTGCTGGCGGCGCTTGCCGGGTTTGTCGTGGGCGGCATATGGTATGGGCCGGTGATGGGCAGGAAATGGATGGGCGCCGTTGGCTTGACCGAGGAACAGATCAAGCAAGGCAGCATGGGGCTAATCTATGGCGGAGCGTTCGCGTTTTCGCTGCTCGCCAGCTGGACGCTTGCACACACATTCCAGAGCTACGAAACAAATGGAGTTGAGCTGTCGGTTCTGGTCAAGGTGATCACGGCATTCGGAGTGGCATTGGGCTTCATCGTTCCTGCTATCGGAACCAACTACCTGTTCTCTCAAAAGAGCAAGACGCTGTTCTTCATCGATGCCGGTTACTGGCTGCTGTTCTACATCACGATGGGCGCGGTGCACGCGTATTTGCCATGACGATCATCGGCCCCAAGACGCTCGTTGGAGGCATCTTTGCGCTTCTCGCGAGTGCGTTTATCATCGCAGCGCTATGGCAGACCTATGAAGCCAATCGCATAGCGGTGTTGGGAGAACCTGCGATTGGAACGGTCGAAAGCGTCAACAGGGTATTCACTGGCGGATACCGGGGAGACTACACATATATTCCCGTTGTCCGGTTTGAGGCTGCTGACGGCGCCGAACACACCTTTGCAGCCCGTCCCGGGGCGAAGCGTGAAAATGGCTACATTGCAGGTCAAAGCGTCGCTGTGCTTTACCTGGCGGATGCTCCGGGCGAGGTGTGATCGATTCCGCCTGGACCCGCTTTGGCCCTTTGCTGTTCAGCCTGTTCGCGGCACCGTTTCTGCTATTGGGAGGCTGGCTGATCAGGGCAGAGCGAAACGAATATGCACATCTGATGGAGTGATCGTCAGCCCGGACCTAGTGACCATCGCCGCTCGATGTTCCATTCTCTGTTGGTACAATTTCCACAATAACGTCGCCCAGCTGCAAGCTCTGGCATTCCTCCTCCCAATACCCGATCGCGCGGCCATTGCGGTAGATGCGAAGGCCGCGTCCGCCGGTTGTGAGTTCGGATATGGATTTGCCGCATTCCTCCTCTTCGACAACACGCTCAACAAGGTGAACGCGGCCGGTGACTGATGCGAGGTCGGCGAGGTAGTCGGCGATGTGCGCGCCCTTCGCTGATCCGGCTAGCAGCAGGCCGGTAAAGCGGACCGGATTGATCACAGTGTTCGCGCCCGCCTGCCTGGCAAGCAGTTCGTTATCGTCGGCCCGCACAACCACGCTGATCGGCACTTTGGGTGCCAGATGGCGGACAGTCAGGACGATCAGGATCGAGGTGTCATCGCGTCCGGCAGAAACAAGCACGCTGTGCGCAGTCTGGATGCGGACGGCTTTCAGCGTCTCGTCGCGCGTGGCATCGGCGGCCATCACATTCACACCGAGCTTTTCAGCCTCGACCAGCCGCTCCTCGCTCGGATCGACCACCACGATAGCGGCAGCATCGGTCCCGCGCTCGATCAGTTCCTCGACGCTTTGCGAGCCCGAAACACCATAGCCAAGCACAACGACATGGTCGGACAGTTTCTCCTGAATGCGGGCCATGCGCCAATTCTCCCAGCTGCGTTTGATAATAAAGTTATAGGCTGTGCCAACGAAGATGAAGAACACAGCAAAGCGGATCGGGGTAACAATCACAGCCTCAACCAACCGCGCCCGATCAGTTACCGGGGCTATGTCGCCAAAGCCCGTGGTCGTGATCGAGATCATGGTAAAATAGACCACGTCGAGGAAGCTGACATCGCCGTCCACTGTATCGACCAGGCCGCCGCGGTCGAACCAGTGGATCATCACCACTATCGTGATCAGGAAAAGTGCAAGGCCCAGACGGATGCTCAGATCGCCCCATACGGGGATCTTGACCGCCCGTCTTAGCGGTTTGAACCTGCGCGCTGCGACAATCTTGTCCGGCTTCGCTGCAAAAATGCGATCTGGTTGCGGATTTGCCATGTTTGCCCGCCCTGCGGCTTTACCCCTTGAACCGTTGTGCCATCGCATCAAGCGATGCATGATGCGTCAGGTCAAGCTGCAATGGCGTGACGGCCACAAATCCTTCGTCGATGGCTTCAAGATCGGTGCCGTGGTCGAGTGTGTGCTCGATGGCGTGCAGACCGAACCAGAAATAGCGATGACCGCGCGGATCCTTTCCCTCAACAATGCTGCCGCGCGAATAATCGTGGAAACCCTGACGCACAACGCGGATGCCCTGCACGTCGTCCGGACTGCGGGGCGGAAAATTGACGTTGACCAGAGTGCGCTCATCGAAAGGCGCATCGAGCAACGGCTCGATCACCTTTGGCCCCCACTGATGCGCGGCCGCGAAAGGATCACCGCCGTCAATGCTTTCACGATTGTAGACCTGGCTCAGGGCAATCGAGCGAATGCCCGCCAAAGCGCCTTCAATAGCGGCTGAAACTGTTCCTGAGTATGTGATATCATCGCCGAGGTTCGCGCCGCGGTTCACGCCGGACAAAATCAGATCAGGCGGGCTGTCCATCACTTCGCGCAGCGCCATCATCACACTATCTGTAGGAGTGCCTGTCACGGCAAAGCGCCGCTCGGCGAATTTCTGCAGCCGGACCGGCCGGTTAAGCGTCAGCGAATGACCGGCGCCCGATTGTTCCTCTGTTGGGGCGCAAACCCAGATATCGTCTGAAAACTGCCGCGCAATCGCTTCCAGCACCTCGAATCCGGGCGCGTGATAGCCGTCATCATTCGTCAGAAGAATGCGCATCAGGCAGCAGGCTCAAGCTTTGTCACGCCGCCCATATAGGGGTGAAGCACCTCGGGTACCAGAACGCTGCCATCTGCCTGCTGATAATTCTCGATAAGCGCTACAAGCGTCCGGCCCACGGCGAGCCCGGAACCGTTGAGCAGGTGAAAATATTCGCTCTTTTTCGATCCGTCCGGGCGATAGCGGGCATTCATCCGGCGCGGCTGATAGGTGCCGCCGTCAGAGCACGAACTGATCTCGCGATAGGCGCCTTGTCCGGGCAGCCAGACCTCCAGATCATACGTCCGCATCATCGCGGCGCCCATATCGCCCGAACACAGCGCCATCACGCGGTAATGAAGGCCCAGCTTTTGAAGCAGGCCTTCGGCGACTGCGGTGATCCGTTCCAGCTCATCAGCCGCATTTTCCGGCAGGGAAGCGACGATCATTTCGACCTTTTCGAATTGGTGCTGACGGATAAAGCCGCGTGTATCACGGCCTGCAGACCCTGCTTCTGAACGAAAGCATGGCGTCAGCGCGGTGAGCCGCATGGGGAAATCGCTTTCCGCGAACAATTGCTCGCGGAAAGAGTTACCCAGCACCATTTCGGACGTCGAAATCAGGATGCGATCGTCCTTCGTCCAGAACAGGTCTTCGCCAAATTTGGGCAATTGTCCTGTACCGTAGCCGGCTTGTTCGTTGATAAGAAGCGGCGGATTGCATTCTGTAAATCCATGCTCACGCGTGTTGTTATCCAGCATGAACTGACCCAGTGCGCGGTGCAGCCGGGCCATGTCGCCGCGCAGGAATGTGAACCTTGCGCCAGATATCTTTGCGGCAGTTTCGAAATCCATCCCCAATGCGGGGGCGATATCCGCGTGCTCCTGCGGCTCAAAATCGAAAGCGGGTTTTTGTCCCCATTCGCGCAGATATACATTGTCGTCTTCGCTCGCGCCGTCCGGCACACCTGTATGGAGGACATTGGGCAGGGCGAGCATCGCGGCTTCGAGCTGTTTGGCAATCTCGCGATCCTGCTCTTCTAGCGCGGGCATCGTTTTTTTCAGCTCGGCGACTTCGGCCTTCAACGCTTCAGCTTTTTCCGCATCCCCTTGACCCATCGCCTGGCCGATTGCTTTTGATGCGTCGTTGCGGCGCGACTGTGCTTCCTGCAGCTTGGTCGTCAATTCACGCCGCTTTTCATCAAGCGCCAGAATATCATCAGCCACCGGCGCGAGACCGCGGCGAGCCATAACAGCGTCAAATCCCTCAGGATCGTCTCTGATCAATCGAATATCATGCATAGCCGCGCCTATGCCTGTTTGCCGCGTCAAAGAAAAGTGGGGAGATGGCGGCAGCGTTTTCCCATGTGCCCTGACTGGGCAATGGTGGGCGCGGCAAGGATTGAACTTGCGACCCCACCCGTGTGAAGGGTGTGCTCTACCACTGAGCTACGCGCCCGCCCATGGGTTTCCCAGCCGGGCAGGCGCGCGGATCTACTTTGCGCCTCGCACTATTGCAAGCGCTCAGGGTTACTTTGCTAGCAGGGCCTGAAATACCTGGATCAGGCTGGCGGTGCTGCGCGCGCGGACCGGCCGCGCATCAGTAGGGCATTCGAGGCAATAGGCCTGAATTCCCCGCGTTCCCGCCAGCATCTCAGCATCTGCTGCCAAACGCGCAAGGGTGCGATCTTGCTGCTGGGCTGCCATGCCAAACAAGTCCGAATTACGGCCGGTTTGTTCTGACGAGCTGCCAAGCAATTGCCGGATCAGCGAGTCATAATTGGCAACCTGCTCGCCCAGGAATTGAGGATGCCATTCGTCGCCTTCTTCAAGGCCAGCTTCCTTCGCGGCCCATTCAAGTGCGGTATCAAGCCCACCGAACTGATCGACGAGGCCGAGTTGACGGGCGGAGCCGCCATCCCACACGCGTCCCTGCGCGATTGTGTCAACGTCCGCCGGAGACTTGCCGCGTGCCTGGCTGACACGAGCGAGAAAGTCAGCGTAGGTGTCAGAAATGGAGGCTTGGAGGATCGAATCGATTTCCGGGGTAAATCCGCCAATCAGGTCTGGCTGTCCGGATAGCGGGGTTGTCCGAAAACCATCTGCCGTAACGCCAATTTCGCGTCCCGCATCTTCAAAAGTTGGAAGGACCGCAAAGACACCGATCGATCCAGTGACTGTCTCGGGTTGGGCGAAAATGCGATCGCCTGCTGTGGCCACCCAATACCCGCCGCTCGCAGCGACATTGGCAAACGAGATCGCGACGGGAATATCCTTTGCGCGGTAGCGTTCGATGGCGCGGCGGATTTCTTCCGATGCGAGAACCGATCCACCCGGAGAATTCACGCGCACGACAAGCGCGGCAAAATCCTCATTGAGCGAAGCATTCAGCAGGTCTGCAATCCGCGTTCCGCCCGCCGTGCCCGGACCTGCATCGCCGTCCACAATCTCACCCGCTACGGTGATCACGCCGATTGCCTTGCCGTTTTGCGATGGCACTGTATCTGCGAGGTAGGGCTGCAAGTCGCTTTTGGCATAGCTACCCGGCGTATCGTCCCAGCTATCTTTGCCAACAACCTCTGCAACGCGGGTCCCAAATTCCACATAATCGCCAACTTTGTCGACCAGGCCTGCGGCAAGAGCAGCCTCGGCCAGATCGCCCTGACTTTCCTCGACCCATGCGACGGGATCGCTGGTGACGCGGTCAATATCGAGCGCGGGGCGAGCCTTCTTTACGTTGGCTTTGTATTCCTCCCACATCGCTCCGTAGAGCGCGGCGATATTCTCCCGCGCCTCATCCGACATGGAGCTGCGCGAATAAGGCTCTACTGCCGCCTTGAATGTCCCGACGCGGTAGATCCGAGCGTTGATATTCAGGCGGTCGAGCAATCCCGCGAAATAGAGGTTGTTGCCGCCGGGTCCCGCAATCACTGCGCCGCCAAGCGGATCCGCCCATACTTCGCTGGCGTGGGCGGCAAGGTGCATGTGATCATCGCCGTAAGCGACGGCATAGGTGAACACGGGTTTATCTGCCATGCGAACGCGGTCCATCGCTTCGCCGATTTCCTGCATGTGAACCTGACCGCCGCCCAGAAATGTCGAAAGATCCATGACGACGGCCTTGATACGTTCATCCCCCGCAGCCTCATCAAGCGCACGGACCAGGTCGCGCGCCTGATATTCGACCGGCGGCGCTTCACCGGCGAGCAGGGCTGCAAATGGGTCAATCGCCGCGCGCTCTTCCACCACATAGCCCGAGATATCCATGAACAAGGCGCCTTCGCGGACCTGACCGGGATTGGGCGACGCCGAAAGGATGCTGAACAGCATAAGAAAAAACAGCAGCATGAATATCAGGACTAGTCCGTCCTTGATCCCGACCAGAACTTTCCAAACCTTGCCCACAAATGCCATTTGAGAATTCCATTGCGTGGTCCCGCAGACCACTGATTGAGTGTTACCTAGTCGCCTATACGGTGAAATTCTATGGGCAAGGGGGTAAGCAATGGGTTGAGTGCCTGATAGCGCTCGACTAAGGGCATGCCTTTAATGACATCGACGCAATCTCCCACGGCGCAATCCCGCTTTCCAGCGGGGCGGCTTGCCTTTCCGCATCGCGACCTGACCGGCATCGGTCAGCTTGAGCGCCACGAAATTCTTTATCTGCTGGACCAGGCAGAACAATGGGTCGAGCTGAACCGGCAGAGCACCAAACATGCAGACCTGCTTGCTGGCCTGACGATCATCAATGCATTCTTCGAAAATTCGACCCGAACGCTGCTGAGCTTCGAAATCGCCGGCAAGCGGCTGGGCGCGGACGTGGTGAACATGCACGCGGCACAAAGCTCTGTAAAAAAGGGCGAGACGCTGATTGATACGGCGATCACTCTGAATGCCATGCGTCCCGATGCGATCGTGATCCGGCACGGGTCCAGCGGGGCGACGCAATTGATAGCGGACAAGGTGGATTGCCCGGTTCTCAATGCCGGTGACGGGCAGCACGAACATCCCACACAGGCGCTGCTGGATGCGCTCGCCCTGCGCCACAAGCTGCGTGAGCGAGGGGACAGCGGTGACGATTTCACCGGTTTGACGATCACGATCTGTGGCGACATCCTCCACAGCCGCGTCGCCCGCTCCAATATCCTTTGCCTTCAGGCTATGGGAGCAAGCGTCCGAGTGTGCGCGCCGCCAGCGCTCATGCCATCCGGAATTGACGTACTCGGCGTGGAGCCTTTACATGACTTTGACGCCGCCTTGCGGAATGCGGATGTAGTGATGATGCTTCGCCTACAAACCGAGCGAATGGAGGGGCAATTTATCCCGTCGGCTCGCGAGTATCACCACCTTTATGGTCTCACCAATGCACGGCTCGCCTTTGCTGCCGGAGATGCTATCGTGATGCATCCGGGTCCGATGAATCGCGGGGTTGAGATCGATAGCGATGTGGCCGACATGCTTGATCGCTCCATAATCACCCAACAGGTGGAGATGGGCGTTGCGATCCGCATGGCGTGCCTCGATATCCTGACGAGACGCGTGCGCGGCGTGGAGGGCTGGGCATGAGACAGGCACCGCCCATCACGATCACGCGTGGCAAGCTGGTTACGCCAGCTGGTTTGATCGAAGGCTCCATCCGGCTTGAGGCGGGCCGGATCGCTGCGCTCGGTCCCGATATCAATCCGCAGGTCGATGACAAGACACATGATGCCAAGGGCGCGCTGATCGCACCCGGCCTTGTTGATCTGGGCGTTTTCGCGATCGACAAACCTGCGTTTCACTTCGGCGGGATCACGCGCGCAGCGTTGATGCCGGACCAGTCACCGCCGCTCGACTATCCGAGCCGGGTCAACTTTATCGCCAAAAGCGGTAAGCCCGATCTGTGGGTCCATCCTTTGGCGGCTGCGACATGCGGCTTGCAAGGCAGCGAACTGGCAGAAATTGCCCTGATGAAGGACGCAGGAGCGCGGGGCGTTTCGACCGGCCGGCGCTGGATTGCTGACAGCGGCATGATGCTGCGCTTGCTTCAATATGCCGCCATGCTTGATCTCGTGGTGGTTACTCACGCCGAGGATGCTGCGTTGGCTGGAGAGGCTGCTGCGACCGCAGGAGAGATTGCTACACGTCTGGGCCTGCCGAGCGCGCCCGCCGAGGCTGAGACACTTGCGATCGCGCGCGATATCGCCCTTGCCGAGCTGAGCGGCGCACGGCTGCACATCCGGCAGGTGACGACTGCGCGGGGGTTTCAACTGGTGCGAGAGGCAAAGGTGCGCGGTGTAAATGTGACATGCGGCATAACGCCCGCCCATTTCATGCTGTCGGACCTTGCCATGGCAGATTTTCGCACCTTTACCCGCCTTTCGCCCCCGCTGCGCAGCGAGGCTGACCGTCAAGCTGCGCGCACCGCAATCGGAGAGGGCGTGGTCGATGTCATTGCCAGCGGTCACGATCCGCGCGGACCCGAGGCCAAGCGGCTGCCTTTTGCTGATGCTGCGCCGGGCATGGCGGGCGCTGAAACTCTGCTTGCGATGACCCTGGGGCTCGTTCGGGATGAGGTGATAGATACTCCCCGTGCCTTTGAGCTTCTGTCTTCCAAGCCCGCTCACTTGCTAAATGTTGACGCAGGGGTTCTGGTTGAAGGGCATGAGGCGGATATCGCGCTGATTGATCCGGACGCGCCATGGTTCGTTGATCGATCCAAAATGGAGGCTACCGCCAGCAACACGCCGTTTGATCGGCAAGGGGTTCAAGGCAGGGTGCGCGCGCTGTTCAAAGGCGGAGTCCGGATCGCGCTATAGGCGCGGCGGATGCTCTTCATGGCAAAACAAATCTGCCCCCGAAGCTCTTGCTCCGGGGGCAGTTTCGCTGAAAGTCAGAAATTGTCCTAGCGGGTGCGAGCTGCAATGCGCACGCCGCGATCAACCGCGCCTGCTGGCGGGTTGGACGCCGCATAGGCGAAGCAGCCTAGACCTTTGGCCTTGGCGGTGCCGCACATTGATTTTGCGCTCTTGGCGCCAAATCCTGCCGCAGCCACACGGAAGAAGGTTTTGCCCTTAACGTTGGCTTCGGTGATCACAACATCGCGGCCCGCGAGATCAGGGAATTTCTTCTGCAGGTCGTTCCACCTGGCCTCAGCAACCGCGCGTGTCGAGAAGCTGCCGAGTTGCACGAGGTGCGTATCGGACGTTCCGGTCGCAACGGCCATGCGGCGCTGCGAAGCGCTGCTGGCGACCCGCGTTGGAACGGCTGGCGCAGGTTTGGCCGCTGCCTTCGCCGGGACATTCTGCACCATTGGTTTGGAAACGAAGCGCGAAGACGCCGTGCTTACCGGTTTCGCAGCAGGTCTAGGAGCGGGCGCTACCGCCGGTTTGGCGACAGGTTTTGCGACAGGAGCAGCAGCTACGCGCTGGGCCGCAGGTTTCATAACCGGCTTTACGGCAGGCTTGGCCACTTGCTGAACTACAGGCTTCGATACTGTTGCCCGGGCGACCTTGGGAGCGGCGGTAGGAGCCGGCTTGGGGACAGCTACAGCCGCAACGCGCGGTTTCGCAACCGGCTGAGCAGGTGCCTGAGCCGCGGCTTCGGCGACCATTGTCTTCTGGCTTGGGAAGTTGGCAAGCGCGAGGTGGCTCGGCTGGCCGCCATCGCTGGCTGGCGTTACGTTCAGCAGGTTGGCAACGCGGACGCGGTGATCTTCCGGCCGGGCGGTTGCAGCCCAGTCGGACAGACGGGCATCAAGCTGATCCGCAGGCACATCTTCTGCTGCCATCACACGGGCAGCGCGCCAGTTTCCGGCGAGAGCATAGGTGTAGGCAAGGTTCTGGCGAACCTTTGCAGTGTTATCGCCGCCGCGCAGGGCGTTGGTAAGGATATGCACGCCGCGCTCCGGCTGTCCGGCGAGCGCCATGGCAAGACCAAGATCGGCAGCGCCGATATAGCCCTGATAGTCAGAAAGCTTCGCAAGCGCAGCGCCGTTATCGCCTAGTGCGGTCTTTGCGAGCGCGTAGCTCAGGACCGTGCGGGCATCATTGTCACCCAGTTCCAGCGCATCGTTAAAGCTCGTTGCAGCGGCTTCAAACCGGCCCGCTCCCATGTAAGCTGCGCCAAGCACGGCGCGATAGCCTGCGTTACGCGGCTCTGCGAGTACGGCGGCTTCCGCATGGCTGATGGCCTTGGATGCTTGCCCGTTTTCCAGAGCAACCTGGGCTTTCGCAAAAGACGTCCCAGCGG